>NZ_JBIUZW010000011.1:109508-214956 GCF_044745245.1 Herbaspirillum sp. NPDC087042
CTGTCGCTCCAGCGCTTGTGTCCGGAGCTCTCCGGAGTGATCTACGGTACCTGGCAGATTTGCAACTTCACGGGCGACTTCCTAGCTAGCGTTTCGTCCGCCCTGCAGGTGCTGCGCATCATCCAGGAAGAGGCCATGAAGGAAAACTCGGCCGCCATCCATGTGCAGGCGCCGGTGGACGTCGCCGCCTTCCTGTTGAACGAGAAGCGCGGTGAAATCCTGAAGATCGAGACACGTCACCGCGTCACGGTCATCATGATCCCCAACAAGCACCTGGAAACCCCGCACTACAAGATGGAACGGATCAAGCACGACGATCCGCGCCTGGACGACGCCCAAGCCAGCTACGCCATGGCCGAGCAGGCTGATACCGACATCGGTTACAGCAAGCGCCAGAAGGAAGACGTGCGTCCGCGCCAGGAAGCCGTGGTCAAGGGCATCACCCCGGACCAGCCAGCCCCGATCGTCGAGCGCAAGGCCCCCGAAGCGGTGGCCGCTCCCGTTCCCCCGCCGACGCTGGCGCCGGAATCGGGCCTGCTGGGCAAGATCTTCAGCTTCTTCCGCAAGAAGCCGGTGGCACCGGTGGTCGCTCCCGCACCCGTCGAAGCCAAGGCCCCTGCCAAGCGCGAAGGCGATCGCAATGCCCGTGGCGGCGACCGCAATGGCCGCAACCGCAACCGTAACGAACGCGGTGGCGAGCGCGCCGAACGTGGCGAACGCAATGCCGAGCAACGCAATCCCCGCGGCCCGGCCGCACCGGAACTGAAGGCCGGCGAAGCCGCCGAAGGCAAGCAGGTACGTCCGCCGCGTGGTCCGCGCGAGCCCAAGGAAGGCCGCGAACCGCGCGAGGGCCGCGAGCCGCGCGAAGCACGTGACGTGCAGGTGCGCGAAGGCCAGGAAGCCAAGGAAGGTCGCCGCAACGAGCCGCGTGAACCACGCGAGCCGCGCGAAGGCCGTGAACCGCGTGAAGGTCGCGAACCGCGTGCTCCGCGTGAGCCCCGTGAACCGCGCGCCCCGCGTGGCGAACGCAAGGAAGCCAAGGCCGAGGAAGGTCTGCCGCTGGAAGCCGCACTGGCAGCCGGCGTGGCAACCGCAGGCGTGGCCGTGGCTGCTGGCGCAGTTGCCCATGCTGGTGAAGAGCAGGCTGCAGACGTGGCGCAAGCCCAAGTCGAGGCTGGCGAAGGCGTCGAAGGCGCAGAAAACGCCGAAGGCGGCACCGAGCCGCGTCGTCGTCGCCGTCGTGGTGGTCGCAACCGTCATCGCCGTGAACGCGACGAAAACGGTAACGTGATCGAGAACGCCGACGGTGCTGAAGGTGAAGGCGCCGAGGCAGGTGACGTCAACGAAGCTGCCGATGCGCAAGCGCCGGTCGCGCAGGCTGCCGTAGCCCAGGCACCGGCCCCGACTGCTGAAGTCCCGGCTGCCGAACCCGTGCAGACCGCCGCCGAGGTGGAAAGTGGCGTGAACTCGGTCGAAGCCGTTGCCGCTGCCGCTGCTGAAGCGACTGCTGCCGTGTTCTCCGGCCAACCTGCTATCGAAACGGCGGCACCGTCCATCGATGCCAGCTTTGCACCGGCACCGGTGATCGAGCCGGCACCCGCCCCGGTGGCTGCACCGGCCGCGGCCGAAGCGCCCATCGAGGTGGCACCGGTAGTGGAAGCAGCACCGGTTGTCGCTGCAGCACCTGCCGCCCCGGCTGTGCCGCAGCAGATCAGCCTGCTGGATGCCGTCGAGGCCAGCCCGGCTCCGGTAGTGGCTCCCGTAGTGGCCCCGCAAGCAGCGCCTGCCCCCGTGCAGACGGCTGCCCACGGCAACAATGGTGGTCAGTGGGACTCGCTGCAGCAGATGCTGTCGCAAGCCGGCCTGACCCTGGCCACGACCGATCCGGTCAAGCTGCGCGCCGCCCAGGACGCCGCTGCCGCCATCGTGCCGGCAGCACGCGTACCGCGTGAACGCAAGCCGCTGCCGCCGCAATCGACCGACCCGCTGGTCCAGGTCGAGACGCGTCGCTGATCGCTGGTAACACCATAGCGCATCATGAAAAAGGGAGCTTCGGCTCCCTTTTTCATGCCCGATCACCTGGCGGTGCCCCTGCCCCATCGGCAATGCCACACCGATTTGGTCACAGTTGAGGGGTCCGATAACGGTTACAGTCGCCCGCCGGATTTGCCCCGATGTTTCATAATGGCCGCAAACCCGCGCCGGGCCTGATGTTGCCGGACAATCATCGGCCCATCGCATAGTGAATATGCAGGATTGTGCATCTATGTTGAGCGACCAGCCGTGCTATCGTTACACTTCAGTCACCCCCATCCAGTATGAACAAGCGCGTCATCCCCATCATCGATTACCGGCAAGCCATTCCCGCCAGCAAGGCCGGCCATGGCCTGCCGGTGACACCGGCATCCGGCGAGCCGGTCGGCCTGCTCAGTGATGCGCTGGGACGGCCGCTGCAGGATCTGCGCATCTCGGTCACCGACCGCTGCAATTTCCGCTGCGTCTATTGCATGCCCAAGGATGTCTTCGACAAGCAATACCAGTTCCTGGCGCACTCCGACCTGCTGAGTTTCGAGGAACTCACGCGGGTGGCGCGCCAGTTCGTCGCCCATGGCGTGCGCAAGATCCGCCTGACCGGTGGCGAGCCGCTGCTGCGCAAGAACATCGAGACCCTGATCGCCATGCTGGCGGCGCTGCGCACGCCAGACGGCCAGGAGATCGACCTCACCCTGACCACCAATGGCACCCTGCTCAAGCAGAAGGCCCAGGCATTGAGAGAAGCCGGCCTCAAGCGCGTGACGGTGTCGCTGGATTCGCTGGATGACGAGAGTTTCCGCAAGATGAACGATGTCGACTTCCCGGTGGCCCGGGTGCTGGAAGGCATCGAGGCGGCCCATGCCGCCGGGCTGGGACCGATCAAGATCAACATGGTCGTCAAGAAAGGCGTCAACGACGACCAGATCCTGCCGATGGCGCGCCACTTCAAGGGCTCGCCCTACATCCTGCGCTTCATCGAATACATGGATGTGGGTAGCTCCAATGGCTGGCGCATGGACGAGGTCCTGCCCTCGGCCGACGTGGTGCGCCTGATCTCCGCCGAGATGCCGCTGGTGGTGGCCGATGCCAACTACACCGGCGAAACCGCCGAACGCTGGCACTATGCCGATGGCGGCGGCGAGATCGGCGTCATCTCCAGCGTGACCCAGGCCTTCTGCCAGGATTGCTCGCGCGCCCGCCTGTCCACCGAAGGACAGGTCTATACCTGCCTGTTCGGCAGCGAAGGCCACGACCTGCGCAGCATCGTGCGCGGCGGCGGCAGTGATGCCGACCTGGCCGGCGCCATCGCGCAGCTGTGGGGCCAGCGTGGCGACCGTTATTCCGAATTGCGGGGTGCCGCCCAGGCGGCGCCGGCACGCAAGGTCGAAATGTCCTATATTGGCGGATAGACCGGTTCGGCCAGGTTTGCCAGCCTCTTCTCGTTTGCCGTCTTTCTGCCATCGTTCCCGCCATGACTTCCACCCAGATCACCGCCAGCCATATCACCGGCCTCGTACTGGCCGGCGGTCGCGGCACGCGCATGGGCGGTGTCGACAAGGGCTTGCAATTACTGCACGGCAAGCCGCTGGTCCAGCATGTGCTGGAGCGGCTGGCTCCCCAGGTCGGTACGCTGGCGCTCAATGCCAACCGCTCGCAGTTGCACTATGCGCGTTTCGGCTATCCCATCTGGCATGACCTGGAGTCCGACTATCCCGGCCCGCTGGCGGGCCTGCAAAGCGGGCTGACGCATTGCACGACGCCCTTCCTGGCCAGTGCCCCCTGTGACGCGCCGCTGATCCCCTTCGACCTGGTGGCGCACCTGGCGGACGCCATGGCGCTGGCCGGTGCCGAAGCCGCCTTCGCGGTCACGGTCGGTCAGGACAGGCGCCAGCGTCATCCGGTATGCTCGCTGCTGCGCACCTCGGCCAAGCCCTCGCTGGATACCTTCCTGGCGGCCGGCGAGCGCAAGATGGAGCGCTGGTTCGCCACGCTGCACTGTGTGGAGGTCGAGTTTCCCGAGGAACGCGCCTTCAGCAATATCAACACCGGGCTGGAACTGCAACGGCTCGAAAAAGAACAATGACCCAGACTTCCCCGCATTCCCTCACTGATATCGTCAGCTGCATCAACGGCTATGACCCCAACGCCATGACCGTGGACCAGGCGCAAGCCGTGATCCGCGATTTCATCACCCCCATCGAGGCCATCGAGAAGTTGGCCATCCGCAGCGCCCTCTCGCGCGTGCTGGCGCAAGACATCATCTCGCGCATCGATGTGCCGGCCCACGACAATTCGGCCATGGACGGCTATGCCCTGCGTGGCGAGGATGTCGCCGACGGCCAGCAGGTCCGCCTGCAGATCGTCGGTGCGGTGCATGCCGGCGCCAGTTTCGCAGGCCAGGTGCAGCGCGGCCAGTGCGTGCGCATCATGACCGGTGCACCCATGCCGGCCGGTTGCGACACGGTGATCCCGCAGGAACTGACGGTCGATGCCGATCTCCATGGCACCCCCCCGGCCGTGACCCTGCCCGCCGGCCGCGTGCGCCCCGGCGACAACCGCCGCCTGCGTGGCGAGGACCTGGCGCTGGGCAGCGTGGCCCTGCCGCGCGGTCGCCGTCTGCGCCCTTCCGATATCGGCCTGCTGGCGTCGCTGGGCATTGCCGAGGTACCGGTGCAGCGTCGCCTGCGGGTGGCGTTCTTCTCCACCGGCGACGAGCTGCGTTCGGTGGGCGAGCCGCTGGATCCGGGTTGCGTCTACGACTCCAACCGCTACACCCTGCACGGCATGCTCACACGCCTGGGCTGCGATGTCATCGACCTGGGCGTGGTCCCCGATGATCCGGCGGCGCTGGAGGCGGCTTTCCGCAGCGCCTGCGAAGAGGCCGATGCGGTCATCACCTCCGGTGGCGTCTCGGTGGGCGAAGCCGACTACACCAAGCAGATCATGGCCAGCCTGGGCGAGATGACGTTCTGGAAGATCGCCATGCGTCCCGGCCGGCCACTGGCCTTCGGCCGCATCAGCTCGCGCGGGCGCGATGCCTACCTGTTCGGCCTGCCGGGCAATCCGGTGGCAGTGACGGTGAGCTTCTCCTTCTTCGTGCGCGATGCCCTGCTGCGACTGGCCGGCGCCGAACCCAAGCCGCTGCCGCGCCTGCGCGTGAAGACCCTGACGCCCATTCGCAAGAAGGCCGGTCGTACCGAATACCAGCGTGGCATCCTGGCGCCCGATGAAGACGGGCGCTGGAACGTGCGCCTGACCGGCATGCAGGGCTCGGGCATCCTGCGCTCGATGTCGGATGCCAACTGCATCCTGGAACTGGAACATGGCCGTGGTGATGTAGCTGCTGGCGAGGAGGTCTCGGTGGTGCTCTTCGACGGGCTGGTCTGAGGACGCGCTTCGCTGGCAATACGGCACAATGAAAAAGGGACGGCATGCCGTCCCTTTTTCATTGTGTAATCGACCTGCTGCGACTCAGCTACCCTCGGTATCGTCGCCCAGATCCAGCTCCCCCGTGCCCAGCAGCTTTTGCGCATTCTCGGCCGGCAATGCTTCTACCGACTTGAGCTTGCGGGTCATCTGGCGGGTCCGGGTCTCGGCCTGGTCGATGTTCTTGGCCACGCGCTCCAGCGCGCTCTTGGTCGAGGCCAGCACTTCACCGAACTTGCCGAACTCGGTCTTGACCGCGCCCAGCACCTGCCACACTTCCGACGAACGCTTTTCCAGCGCCAGCGTGCGGAAACCCATCTGCAAGCTATTGAGCAGCGCCGACAGCGTCGACGGCCCGGCGATGGTGACCCGGTGGGTGCGCTGCAACTCGTCCGACAGGCCGGGGCGACGCATCACCTCCGCATACAGGCCTTCGGTGGGCAGGAACAGGATGGCGAAGTCCGTCGTCAAGGGCGGCGACAGGTATTTCTCGGCGATGGTCTTGGCTTCGCCGCGCACGGCGCGTTCCAGCTCGCGGCCGGCCGTGGCCACGCCGTCGGCATCGGCACGCTCGGCGGCATCGACCAGGCGCTCGTACTGTTCCTTGGGGAACTTGGCATCGATCGGCATCCATACCTGGGTACCGTCGTCCTTGGCGCCCGGCAGGCGGATGGCGAATTCCACCCGCTCGCCACTGGCCGGCACGGTCTCCACGTTCTTGGCGTACTGGTCGGGCGTGAGCATCTGCTCCAGCAGGATCTCCAGCTGCACTTCGCCCCAGGTGCCGCGCGTCTTGACGTTGGTCAGCACGCGCTTCAGGTCGCCCACACCGGTGGCCAGCTGCTGCATCTCGCCCAGTCCCTGGTGCACCTTGTCCAGGCGGTCCGAGACCAGCTTGAAGGATTCGCCCAGACGCTGCTCCAGGGTCGCGTGCAGCTTTTCGTCGACGGTCTTGCGCATCTCTTCGAGCTTTTGCGCGTTGTCGTTCTGCAGGTCCTTGATCTTGGCTTCCAGCGTGGCGCGCACCTCGGCCATGCGCTGGGCATTGGATTCGGTCAGCGCCGAGAGCTGCTGGTACAGCGTATCGCCGAAGCGCTTGAGCGAGATCGCCTGCTCTTCGCGGCCCACCTGGGCCTGCAGCGTGATGGACTGGCGCATGCTGTCCAGTTGCTGGGCGTTGGTCTCGTTGAGTTTCACCAGCTGCTGGGCAAAGCCGTCGATCTGCTTGTTCTGCAGCGAGGCCACGCTCGTCATCTGAGTCGCCATGGTCTGCTGCAACTGGGCGAAACTGGCGCCCAGCTCCTGGCGCGTGCCTTGCGCGCTGGCCTGCACCTGGTTGCGCAGCTCGCGCTCGATGCGTTCGCCGGTGTCCTGCTGGTGACGCTGCAACTCCTGCTGGAAGTGCAGCAGCGCGTCTTCGATATCCAGGCTATCGACCTGGCGCTGGCCCGAACGCAGCAGGATCAGCACCTGCAGCACGATGCCGACCACCACGAGGCCGGCGAGAATCATCTCCACTGAGGTCATGGCGCGGCTTATTCGGGCTTGTTGCGCATCCAGTCGGCGGTCTGGTAGAGCGCCGCCAGGAGGCGTTTCATGAGGTCGTCGGAGAGGCCAATGTCCTGCATGGCCCAGGTCATGCAGCGCAGCCACTGGTCGCGCTCGGACACGCCGATGGCGAAAGGCAGGTGACGCGCACGCAGGCGCGGATGACCGAACTTCTCCATGTACAGGCTGGGCCCGCCGGTCCAGCCGGAGAGGAACATGTAGGTCTTCTCGCGCGAATCATCCAGCGATGGCGGATGCAGGGCGCGGATGCCGGCGAACTCCGGTTCCAGGTCCATCAGGTCATAGAAACGGTCAACCATCTCGCGCAGTTTTTCTGCGCCGCCGATGAGTTCAAAGGTGGTGGGCTGATTGGGGTCTTCGATTTGCATAAGACCGCCATGATACCGCAGCCAGCCCGCCCTCGCCGGCCCGCCGGGCGGCAAAGACGGGCTGCCTTGACCTGGGTTGGATCAGGCTTCGCGCAAGGTCTGCAGGGGTGGACGACGCAGCACATGGCGCAGTCCCGCCCAGCCGCCCAGGGCCGAGCAGGCTGCGCCCAGACCCATGCCGGCCACCCATACCAGGGGGCTGAAGCTCCAGTCGAAATTGAACACGTAGTGCGCCAGCGCCCAGCCGATGCCCGCCGCGCCACTGGCGGCCAGCAAGCCCGCCACCGAACCCACCAGCAAGACCTCGATGCGCTGCGCCCGCGACAGCTCGACCCGGGTCGCGCCCAGTGCCCGCAACAGGCCGGCTTCGCGCACCCGCTCGTCCTGGGAACCCGCCAGCGCCGCATAGAGCACCAGCACACCCGAGCAGAGCGTGAAGAGGAACAGGAACTCCACCGCCGAGATCACCTGCCCCACCACCGCCTGGATCTGGCGCAGCACGCTGCCGATATCGACCACGGTCAGGTTGGGATAGTCACGGGTGAGCGTGTTGCCCAGCGGCTCCTGGGGCGCCGTCAGATGCACCGCGGTGATCCAGCTCTGCGGCGTGTCGCGCATGATGGCCGGGTTCATGATGACGAAGAAGTTGACCCGCAAGGATCCCCACTCCAGCTTGCGCAGGCTGGTCACTGGCGCCTCCACCAGCTGGCCGGCGATATCGAATTGCAGGCGATCGCCCAGCTTGATGCCCAGGGTCTGGGCCAGGCCACGCTCCACCGAGGCTTCCGGTTTGCTGTCATCGAACCAGCGGCCGGCCACGATGCCATTGCCGGGCGGGATATCACGCTGGGTCGAGAGATTGAATTCACGGTCCACCAGGCGCTTGGCGCGGTCTTCCGGGTAGTCGGCGGCGCTGATGGTGCGGCCGTTGATCTGCACCAGCCGGCCGCGGATCATCGGATACAGCGCCACATCGGCAACACCGCCCTGGCGCAGCGCCTGCTCCACCGCCTGGCGCTGGTCGGGCTGGATGTTGATGATGAAGCGATTGGGCGCATCGGCCGGCGTGGCCTGGCGCCAGGCGCCGACCAGATCACCGCGGATCACGGTGAGCAGCAAGAGCGCCATCAATCCCAGCCCCAGCGCCACCACCTGCATGACGGCGGCGGCCGGACGGCGTTGCAGGCCGTCGATGGCAAAGCGCCAGCTCTGGCTGTCGACCAGGCCACGCAAGCTGCGCAAGCCACGCAGGCACAGCCACGCCACCAGCGCGAACAGGCCGAAGCCACCGAGGAAGCCGGCGATGGTCAGCATGCCCAGCTTGAGGTCGCCCGCCTGCCACAGCAGCAAACCCGAGAACACCAGCGTACCCAGCACGTAGCTGGCCACCGTCAGGGCCTGCGGTGCGCCCTGGTCGCGGCGGATCACACGGTTATGCGGCACGTTGCGCAACTGCAGGATGGGCGGCAGCGCAAACCCCACCAGCAACAGCAGGCCGGTGGCCACGCCCTGCACCGCCGGTTGCCAGCCAGGCGGCGGCAAGGCGGTGGGCATGAAGCTGCCCAGCCATTGCAGCAGCGCGAAATGGGCGGCAAAACCCAGCAGCATGCCGATCACGCTAGCGGCCAGGCCGATGAGGATGAATTCGGTCAGGTAGAGCGTGGTCACCTGTTGCTGGGTCAGGCCGAAACAGCGCAGCATGGCGCAGGCATCCAGGTGACGCAGCATGAAGCGGCGCGCCGCCATGGCCACGGCCAGCGCCGCCAGCATGGCCGAGAGCAGGCCCACCAGCGAGAGGAATTGCTCGGCGCGGTCCAGCGTGGCGCGCATCTCGGGGCGGCCATTCTCCAGCGATTCCAGGCGTACACCGCGCAGCTTGTCCTGCGCGATCTGTTGCTCCACCTGTTGCTGGAAGCGCTGTACCGTCGCTGCCGGTCCGGCAATCAGGAGGCGGTAGGTCACGCGCGAGCCGACCTGTACCAGATGAGTGGCCGCCAGATCCCCTTCCCCCAGCATCACGCGCGGCGCGAAGTTGACGAAGGCGCTGCCACGATCGGGTTCCACCGAGATGACGGCGGCAATCCTCAGGGGCAGGTCGCCCAGCCTCAGGGTATCGCCCACGCGCAAGTCGAGCTGCGACAGGATCTGCGGATCGACCCATACCGTACCCGGCTGGGGAATGCCTTCGGCCACACGATCACTGCCATCGGAGCCGCGCAGCTTGAGCTGCCCGCGCAGGGGGTAGCCTGGCGTCACCGCCTTGATCGAGGACAGCAGCGAGCGCGCGGCATCGCCCTCGCCGGCCTGGGCCATGCTGGGGAAGACCTGCGTCTGCGCCTGCAGCAGGCCCTGCTGGCGGGCCTGTTGCAGCCATTGCGGCGGCAGCGGCTGGTCGGCCGCCACCAGCAGGTCGGCGCCCAGCAGTTGGTGGGCGTCGCGCGCCATACCGGCACGCATGCGGTCGACGAAGAACCCCACCGACGACAGCGCCGCCACCGCCACGATCAGGGCAATCAGCAAAAAGCGGAGTTCACCGGTGCGCCAGTCGCGCAGGGTCATGCGCAGAGCTTGTTGGAACATGCGAAGAAGCCTGGAATGAGGAAAGGGAAACGAAAATGCCGCAAGTTCAGCGCAGCCACAGGGCCACCAGCCCCAGCGCCAGCAGGACGCAGAAGGCGCTCAGCCAGCGCTGGCGGGCGCGCATGCCATCTACTGTGGCCACCAGTTGTGCATTCTGCTCGGCCAGCGTGTTGATGAGCTGGCTGGCATCGAGTTGCTCGGCCTCCAGCTGGGCAATGCGCCGGGCCAGGTGCTCGGCATCGGTGGCGCTCGGCGCCAGCTCCTGCGCCTGGATCTCGGACTTGGCCTTGCGTGTACGCGACCACAGGTCGCGCGCGCCCTTGACGATGCCCGGGGTGGCCTGTACCACATCGCCCCAGGGAATCATCTTGATGGCGGATAACCAGCTCAATCCCATCTGCCCTTCTCCTTTTTCCGGTCTTCCGGATACGGCTTGTTGCAATTTGGCCGAGAACCTCGGCCATAGGTGTTCTTCTAAGACACACAAAATGTGATTTTATCCCGACCAAGCCACCTGGGTGCCGCGGGGGCCATGCATCCGGCTTTCCCTGCAGCAAGCCTCCGGGTGCTTCGTCAATGTCCATGGAGCCTTCCCTGATGAAATCCCCGTTGTTTTCCCTGCCGGCCCTGGCGCTGCTGCTGGCCCTGGGCATGGCTCATGCGCAAGCCGCCGATTGCGCCAAGGCCAGCACCCAGGCCGAAATGACCGCCTGCGCCTCACAGACGTTGACCCAGGCCGACGCCGACCTCAATGCCAACTACCTGGCCTATCGCGCAAAACTCGACAAGGCAAGGCAAAACCAGATCCGCGATGTGCAGCTGGCCTGGCTCAAGTACCGCGACCTGTCCTGCCGCTTCGAGAGTTCGGCCAGCGCCGGCGGCTCGGCCGCGTCACTGGCCCTGCAGACCTGCCTGGCCGACAAGACCCGCCAGCGCGCCGATGAGATCAAGGCCCTGGCAGGCTGCCAGGAGGGGGATTTGAACTGTGTCCGCTAGGCAGTCTTAAACTTTCATGCTGTAATGCGCTCGTCTGAATTAACGGACATCTCGAATCCACCTTGTTCAGGGAGCCTCCAATGAAAAAACTGCTGATCGCCGTGACCGCCTTCGCCATCGCCGCCCCCATGCTGCTTTCCGCCCCCGCCATGGCGGAAAATGCGCAACAAACCAAGATGGCCACCTGCAACAAGGACGCCGCCGGCAAGAAAGGCGATGAGCGCAAGGCCTTCATGAAGGACTGCCTGTCCAACAAGCCCGCTGCCGCCGCCCCGATGACCCAGCAGGACAAGATGAAGCAATGTAACGCCGACGCCGCCGGCAAGAAGGGCGACGAACGCAAGGCCTTCATGTCGTCCTGCCTGAAGAAGGACAAGTAAACCCGTCCATCGCCGCTGCCCCGCTCCGGGGACCGGCACAAAAAAACCCGCAAGCACGCTTGCGGGTTTTTTATTGGGTGCGCGGCACCGGTGACGTGAGCTCAGTGCTGGGCGCGCTTGAAGAAGAACAGCCCCGCTCCCACCAGCATGAGCACACCGCCGAAGAAACGGTTCTGCGCCTTGATCGCCTTCTGGCTGCGGAAGAAGCGTTGCAGGCGGCTGGCCGCGAAGGCGTAGCCGTGCATTACCACCAGGTCCACCGCCACCATGGTCACCGCCAGCACCAGCAGCTGCAGCCACAGCGGGCGGTCGTGGTCGATGAACTGCGGCAGCACCGCCACCATGAAGACGATGCCCTTGGGATTGGTGGCATTGGTAAGGAAACCCGTCATGCAACGCTGCCAGCCGGTCTGGCCGCGATGGGCGATGGCATCGGCATTGGCCGCATCCAGGGCCTCGCCCTCCTGCTCGGTCGGCACGCGTGCACGCCATTGCGAGAAACCCAGATAGATCAGGTACAGGGCGCCAGCCACCTTGATGACATTGAAGGCGGTTTCGGACGCCACCAGCAGCGAACCCACACCCGCCCCCGCGATGATCAGGATCACCACCAACGCAATCTCCAGGCCCAGGATGGTGGCGCTGGTACGGCGCACGCCATAGTTCAGGCCGTGGCTCATCGACAGCACGGCGCCGGAGCCGGGGGAAATCGCGATGATGCAGGCCGCGACGAAGAATGCTAACCAGGTTTGATAGGCCACGTGATCTCCAGGGTGCAGTGACAGGAAAGCCCGACATTATAAAGAAGCCTGCCCCTGCGTGCGCGAGGTGGCCTGGCCCCCTTGAAGCGGCACTGGATTCACCTGAGATCCAGCGACGAATTCCTTGGAAAAATGGCAGCAACGAATTCTTACAACTCCGTCATGAATTGAAACACTTTGATGTCGTCCACCGTTGCGGCCGTTCGTTATAGGTAGCAAGGCGACACGAAAACGATCCAGCGATTACGCAAGATCAAGCGCCGAACGTAACAACCACTTTCAAAAGGAAATTGCCATGAACACCAAATCCGTCATCGTCGCCTCCCTGCTGACTGCCCTGGCCTTGCCGGTGTTTGCACAGACTGGCAGCACTGCAGCAGCCGCACCGGCCGCCCCCACCGCCACCACTGCTGCAGCAGCGAGCACGACCGACGCCGCCCCCAAGGCCAAGACTGAACACGCCAAGCACAAGAAGGCGGCAGCGAAGTCGGAAAAGAAGGCCGAACACAAGGCGGACAAGAAAGCTGACGCGAAGGCAGATGCGAAGGTAGAAAAGAAGGATGCCGCTGGCACCGATGCCAAGCCGGCCACCGACGCCGCCAAGACCAAGTAAGCCGGATCAGACGTTCATCACAGCACAACACAGACCACGTACTACGGATAAGCCATCCGTTTTTGAAAGGACACCATCATGAAGACCAAGACCATCATCGTTGCCTCCCTGCTGTCGGCCCTGACCCTGCCGGTATTCGCCCAGACCGGTGCCACCGCCCCTGCCGCAGCAGCGCCGGCCACCACCGCCGCCGCACCGGCCAAGACGGAAGCCGCCAAGACCGAGGCTGCGCCCAAGGCCAAGACCGAGCACGCCAAGCACAAGAAGGCTGAAAAGAAGTCCGAAGCCAAGACCGACGGCAAGACCGAAAAGAAGGCGGAAAAGAAGGACGCCGCCGGCACTGAAGCCAAGCCGGCCACCGACGCCGCCAAGACCAAGTAATTGCAGCACACACGCACACTGAGCACGTAGCACGGATGACGCATCCGTCACATTGAAACATCACCCAAAGGACATCACCATGAACACCAAGACCATCATCGTTGCTTCCCTGCTGTCGGCCCTGACCCTGCCGGTATTCGCCCAGACCGGCGCCACCGCCCCTGCCGCAGCCACCCCGGCCACCACCGCCGCCGCACCGGCCAAGGCTGATGCCGCCAAGACCGAGGCCGCACCCAAGGCCAAGACCGAGCACGCCAAGCACAAGAAGGCTGTCAAGAAGAGCGAGAAGAAGGTAGAAAAGAAGGAAGCCGCCGGCACCGAAGCCAAGCCGGCCACTGACGGCGCCGCCAAGTAAGCCGTCCGCAAGGAGCAAGACCCGGGCGCCCCAGGCGCCCACCCATGTCAGGGATGACAGGGATGCCGCACCCTCGCCGCCAGGCCTGGGTGCGGTATTTTTTATATTGTTTAGATTATTTAGATTATTTGGATCGTTTTCAATCGGCCTGCCAGCGTAACGCAACGCGCTCGCCGTCACTGCTGAAGTGGGCGCAATCCATCCCGATGCCAGCCGCAAAGATGAGCGCATCACCGGCAAACAGCAGCGGCAGGAAAGGCCGCTCCCAGGCTGGCACATCGGCGCTCTGGTATTGCTGCTTGAGACTGCGTGCCGGGCGATTGGCACCCAGCTGGATGCGCTCGCCGCCACTGCGTGCACACACCGACAGCGGCTGCGCACGCAACCACGCCGGCGAAAAACCGGGCCGCCCATCTTCTGCTGCCAGCACCTCGACATGCAGCACGCCGTAGTAGGCATCGATACGCAGTTGCGCCTGCCCTTCCCAGCGCAGGCGGATCACCGTCCCCTCGTCGGGCGGCGTGCGACGCGGCGCGAGGAAGACACGTTCCCGGTAGCGATGCACCTCGCCATCGGGATGCGAGACGCACAGCTGCGCCTCCACGTCGGCCTGCAGCAACTGGCTGCGCATCTCCTGCATCCAGGCCGCCGAAGGCATGCGCATGCCGCGCAGGCCGAACCAGTGGCGCATCAGGTTCAGGAAGCGTTGCTCGCTCAGGCTGCGTAGCGCGGGCATCAGCAGGTGATCGTCACGGCGGCATTGCGCCAGGTCGGCTTCGGCCACTTCGCGCAGCAGTTCCTGCGCACCCTGCGCATGACCGGCACTGCGCGCCAGGCGCTGCTGGTAGCCCGGAAAGACCTGGCCCAGGGCTGGCATCACCTGGTGACGCAGGGCATTGCGCGTATAGCGCGGGTCGGCATTGGACTCATCCTCGATCCAGGCCAGGCCCTGCTGCTGCGCATAGGATTCCAGTTGCGCACGCGTGATACCCAGCAAGGGACGCGCCACCAGGGTATCGGGATCGCCCAGCAGGGCTGGTGCCGCGTGGCAGCTATCCATGCCCGACAGGCCTGCCAGGCCGCTGCCGCGCAAGAGCTGCAGCAACACGGTCTCGGCCTGGTCGTCCAGGTGATGGGCGGTCAGCAGCAGGCGTGCACCGTGCTGGCGGCACAGCCGTCCCAGGGCGGCGTAACGGGCCAGCCGCGCCGCCTCTTCCACACCACTGTCGGCGACCTTGTCCAACTGCACATGCTCGGCATGCAGGGGCAGCCCGCGTTGCGCGCAAAAGTCCTGGGCATGCACCAACCAGGCATCGGCATGCGGGCTCAAGCCGTGATGCACATGCAGGCCCAGCACGCGCACTCCCTGCTGCTGCGCCAGTTGTGCCGCCACATCCAGCAGCACGGTGGAATCGAGTCCACCGCTATAGGCCACGGCCAGCGTATCGCGGGCCGCATCGAAGGCGCTGGCCGCCAGCGTCGCCTGCAAGGCCTGCATCAGCAGTGCGAGCGACCTGGCGCCGGGGGAAGAGGATTGATCGGACATAGACAAAAGCGGATCCTGAAATGACAAACGCCAGCGAAGCAATCGCTGGCGCCTGATGAGCGTGATGACAAACCGGCCGGCTTATTCGGAGGAATTCAATTCCTTGAACTTGCCATAGGCCATCAGCTTTTCGTGGCGTGCCGCCAGCAGTTCCTTGGTCTTCATGCCCTGGAACTGACGCAGCGAATCCGACAGCGCGCGCTTGAGCAAGCCGGCCATCTGCTTGGGGTCGCGGTGGGCGCCGCCCAGCGGTTCGTTGACGATCTTGTCGATCAGGCCGATGGCCTTCAGGCGATGAGCGGTCAGGCCCAGTGCTTCGGCAGCATCGGAGGCGCGGTCGGCGGTCTTCCACAGGATGGAAGCGCAGCCTTCCGGCGAGATCACCGAGTAGGTTGCATATTGCAGCATCAGCACCGAATCGCCCACGGCGATGGCCAGCGCGCCGCCAGAACCGCCTTCACCGATGATGGTGGCGATCAGCGGCACCTTCAGTTCGGCCATCACGTACAGGTTGTGACCGATGGCTTCGGACTGGCCGCGTTCCTCGGCATCGATGCCGGGGAATGCACCCGGGGTATCGACGAAGGTAAAAATCGGTAAATTGAACTTCTCGGCCAGCTTCATCAGGCGCATCGCCTTGCGATAGCCTTCCGGCTTGGGCATGCCGAAGTTGCGCAGGGCACGTTCCTTGGTGTCGCGCCCCTTCTGGTGGCCGATCACCATGCAGGCCTGGCCATTGAAACGCGCCAGGCCACCGATGATGGACAGGTCGTCCGCAAAGGTGCGGTCGCCATGCAGTTCGTGGAAGTCGGTGAAGCACTCGCGCACGTAGTCCATGGTGTAGGGACGTTGCGGATGGCGGGCGATCTGCGAGACCTGCCAGGGCGTGAGCTTGGCGTAGATGTCCTTGGTCAGCTGCTGGCTTTTCTTGACCAGGCGCTCGATCTCCTCGGAGATGTCGACGGCCGAGTCGTCCTGCACAAAACGCAACTCTTCGATCTTGGCATCCAGCTCGGCGATGGCCTGCTCGAAGCCCAGAAAAGTCGTTGTCGATTTACTCATTGTGTTCCTTTTTCAACAAGTCCGATGCACTGCGAAACGCCGGCCCGGTGCGGGTTGCGGCTCGATGATCCCGACGGCATCGGTTTGCCTTCAATCTTGCGAGGAGCGGAGTATACACCAGTGGTCACCCGCACCCTCTTCCCCATGGATCAAACCCGGTTCAATAATCCGAAGGCAGCGGGTCCAGGCTGCGCCACAGATACCAGGTTGCGACGGTACGCCACGGCTCCCAGTTGGCGGCGACCTCGCGCGCATCGCTGCGCGAGACAGGCTCGCCCGAGAAATAGCTGATGCTGATGCCCTTGAGCAATCCCAGGTCATCCAGCGGCAAGACATTCGGGCGCAGCAGATTAAATATCAAAAACATCTCGGCTGTCCAGCGGCCGATGCCGCGGATCTGGATCATCTCGGCAATGACGGCTTCGTCTTCCATCTCCGCCCATTTGTCGGGATGTACCGTCTTGGCCTTGAAGTGGGCCGCCAGGTCGAGGATGTACTCGGCCTTGCGCTTGGACAGGCCGCACGCCGCCAGCCCATCGGGACCGGTACGGATCACCTGGCCCGGTGTGCAGCGTGGACAGGCTTCCAGGAAGCGCTGCCAGACCGCATTGGCGGCCTTGGTCGAGATCTGCTGGCCGATCACCGAGCGCGCCAGCGTGGTGAAGGCGTCGCCGCGCACCGTCAATTGCAGATCCCCGAATTGCGGGATGATCTTGCGCATGATGCGGTCACGCTTCATCAGCTCGGCCTTGGCCTCTTCCCAGTAGGCCGGCACGATCATGCTGGGATCGGCGTCACTGGCTTTTCGGTTGGTATTCAAATCAAGCTCTCCGCCACTCGGTCAGTCCGCCCGGTTTGTCTTCCAGAATGATGCCGGCGTCCGTCAGTTCGGCACGGATACGGTCGGCAGCGGCGAAGTCGCGCCCCGCCTTGGCCGCCTTGCGGGCCGCGATCAGGGCTTCGATGGCAGCTTCGTCCAGGCCGCCTTCGGCCGGCACGCCACCCTTCAGGTACTCGCCCGGCTCGCGCTGCAACAGCCCCAGGATGCCGGCCAGCGCCTTGAGCTGGCGCGCCTGCTGCGGCGAACGGCTGCGATTGACTTCGTTGGCCAGCTCGAACAGCACCGAGATCGCCACCGGCGTATTGAAGTCATCGTTGAGCGCATCGGTGAAGCGCTGTACGTAGACCTCATCGGCGACCAGGCCACCAGCTTGCGGCGGCACGTCCTTGAGTGCGGTATAGAGACGGGTGAGCGCCTGGCGGGCATCGTCCAGGTGGGCATCCGAATAATTGAGCGGGCTGCGGTAGTGGGCGCGCAGGATGAAGAAGCGCAGCACTTCCGCATCGTACTTCTGCAGTACGTCGCGGATGGTGAAGAAGTTGCCCAGCGACTTCGACATCTTCTCGTTGTCGATGCGCACGAAACCGTTGTGCATCCAGTAATTGACGAAGGTGTGCTGGTGCGCGCCTTCGGACTGGGCGATCTCGTTTTCGTGGTGGGGGAACTGCAGGTCCTGGCCGCCGCCGTGGATGTCGAAATGGTCGCCCAGCAGGTCGCTGGACATGGCCGAGCACTCGATGTGCCAGCCCGGACGGCCACAGCCCCAGGGCGAATCCCACTTGGCCTCGGCCGGCTCGCCCGCCTTGGCGGCCTTCCAGAGCACGAAGTCCAGCGGATCACGCTTGCCGGTATTGACATCCACCCGCTCGCCGGCGCGCAGGTCATCCAGCGACTTGCCGGACAGCTTGCCGTAGCCGGGGAAATCGCGCACCGAGTAATTGACGTCGCCATCGCTGGCCTTGTAGGCCAGGCCGTTCTTTTCCAGCTTGCCGATCAGGTCCAGCATCTGCGGCACATAACGCGTGGCGCGCGGCTCATGGTCGGGACGCTGCACGCCCAGGGCGCCGGCATCCTCGTTCATGGCGTCGATGAAACGCTCGGTCAGCTGGCCGATGGATTCGCCGTTTTCGAGGGCGCGCTTGATGATCTTGTCATCGATGTCGGTGATGTTGCGCACATAGGTCACGTCGTAACCGGAGGCGCGCAGCCAGCGCTGCACTATGTCGAACACCACCAGCACGCGGGCATGGCCGATATGGCAATAGTCATACACGGTCATGCCGCACACGTACAAGCGTACCTTGCCTGGTTCGATCGGGGAAAAGGTCTGCTTATCACGCGCTAGCGTGTTGTAAATCTTGAGCTCGCTCATGGGATGGGAATTCTTGGTTTGGCGGCGCCTGGGTCGGCGCCTGGTTCATGCCTTGTCCGCAGGGCCTGCGCCCGACGAGGACGGGCCACTGGGCTGCCCTTGGCTGGGGATCATTGTTCTAGCAGCAGTTGCAACATGAACGGGTCACGGTAGCCAAACCTCTTTTTGTCGTACTTGTTTGATATAAAATGCCAGCTTTCTTCGAATTTCTTCGAGTATAGCATCGATAAAACCATGGCCCCAGAATCACAAGAACAGACATCCACTCATGGTTTGCGCGGCTTGATCAGCAAAACTGCCCATAAGACGGCGGTGATGTCCAGCCTGGTGGCCGCACTCCTGGCCATGTCTGCCCTGCCTGCCGGGGTTGCCCATGCCAGCGAGATGTCCGACATCAACAAGCTCATGCGCGCCGGCCAGTATGCAGAAGCACTGACCAGGACCGATGCCATACTGGCAAAACACCCGCGCGATGCGCAACTGCGTTTCACGAAGGGCCTGATCTTAGCAGAACAAAACCGTTCTGCCGAGGCCATCGCGGTGTTTGCGAAGTTGACCGAGGACTTCCCCGACCTGCCCGAACCGTACAACAACCTGGCCGTGCTTTATGCCGCCGATGGTCAGTATGACAAGGCCCGCGCGGCGCTGGACATGGCCATGCGCACCAATCCGACCTATGCCACGGCGCTGGAAAACCTGGGCGATGTCTATGCCAAGCTGGCCAGCCAGGCTTACGACAAGGCCTTGCAGATCGATCCGGGCAATAACGTACCTCAGCCCAAGCTGACCCTGCTGCGCTCGCTCAACGGCAACACCACCGGCGGTACCGTGCCGCGCCTGGCCCAGGCCAGTGCAGCAGCCCAGCGCGACGCCAAGGCCCGCGCCGACGCCGCCGCTGCCGAGCAGCAGGAGCGCAATCGCGCCCTGGCCGTCGAGAAGGCCGCCCAGCAGGCTGCCGCCGACAAGGCCGAAGCCGAGAAGACGGCCATCGCCAAGGCCACCAGCGACAAGGAAAAAGCTGCGGCCGACAAGGCCGCCGCAGAGAAAGCCGCTGCCGACAAGGCCGCGACCGAAAAGGCCGCTGCAGCAGAAAAGGCCGCCGCTGCCAAGGCGGCCGCCGACAAGCTGGCTGCCGACAAGGCTGCCGCCGAGAAAGCCCGCGCCGAGAAGGCCCGTGCCGATCAGCTGGCGGCCGAGCAGGCCCGCGCCCAGAAGGCTGCCGCCGACAAGGCCGCTGCCGAACAGAAACAGAAGGACCTGCTGGCCCAGAAGGAAAAGGACAAGGCCGAGCGCCTGGAGAAGGAAAAGGCCGCTCGCGCCGAGCAGGAGAAGGCCGCCCAGGCCGCCGCCGAGAAGGCGCGCGCCGACAAGCTGGCGGCTGCCGAGAAAGCCCGAGCCGACAAGTCCCGGGCCGACAAGGACAAGGCGCGTGCCGACGCCAGTGCCGAACAGGACAAGGCCACGGTGCTGGCCGCCCTCAACAGCTGGGCCAAGGCCTGGAGCGACAAGGACGTGCGCAGCTACCTGGGCCACTATGCCAGCGACTTCGATGCCCCCAAGGGTGCCAGCCGCAAGGACTGGGCCGAGGAACGCCGCGCCCGCATCGAGGACAAGGGCCGTATCAGCGTCAAGGTCAGCAACGCCCAGGTCAGCATCAATGGCAACATTGCCACCGTGCGCTATCGCCAGATATATAATTCGAACCGGCTGACGGTGGACAGCCGCAAGACCCTGATCTTCGTCAAACAGGGCAATCGATGGCTGATCAAACAGGAACGATCGGGAGGGTAATTGGTGGCTAGCGCTTTGCAAGGGCGTCCCGCGCGCATGCTGGGATGCCTGCTGATGTTGGGTCTCGCAGCCCTGCCCTCGACGGGCAGCGTTGCCTCTTCTTCCTCGATTCCCCCGCAAAGCAACGCTGCGGGCGCCTCCACGGCCAAGGCCGATCCGGAAGCACTGCTGATCGAGATCTACAAGGATCTCGGTGCCAACCGCCTGCGCGAAGCCCAGGCCAAGGCCGACGCACTGGTGGCGGCCTATCCGACCTTCCGCCTGGGCCATCTGGTCCGCGGCGACCTGTTGCTGATGCACGCCCGGCCGGTACGCAATATCGGCGCCATGACCGACGGCCCACAGGATCGCCTCAAGGAGTTGCGTGACGAAGCCCTGGTGCGCATCCGTTCGCTGCAGGAGAAGCCCGATCCGGCGCTGATCCCCAAGGCCGTGCTGCAGGTGGGCGACGACCAGAAGAACGTGCTGGTGGTCGACACCACGCGCTCGCGCATGTACGTCTACGAGAACCAGGGTGGCGAGCTGAAATACCAGACCGACTACTACATCTCGCAAGGGCGTTTCGGCGCCAACAAGACCAAGTCCGGCGACCAGCGCACGCCCATCGGCGTGTACTACGTCAACAACCGCATTCCCGGCCCCAAGCTGCCGGACTTCTATGGCACCGGCGCCCTGCCCCTGTCCTACCCGAATGAGTGGGACAAGCGCAATGGCCGCAGCGGCTATGGCATCTGGCTGCATGGCACGCCCTCGGACAACTTCAGCCGTCCGCCGCTGTCCTCCGACGGCTGCGTGGTACTGGCCAATCCCGATCTGCAGAACCTGTATTCCACCGCCGAGGTCGGCAAGACGGTGGTGGTGATCAGCCAGCATGTGCAGTTCGTGGACAAGAACGAATGGAGCCGGCAGCGCGACGCCGCCGCTTCCATCCTGGAGCAATGGGGCCAGTCGCTGGAAAACGCCGACGCCGACAAGGTGTTGTCGTATTACTCGCCCGAATTCCGCTCGGCCCAGGGCGAAAACCTGGCAACCTGGTTCGGCCGCCAGCAAAAGAGCATGAACGGCGCGCGCTTTACCAGTGTCAAACTGCGCGATGTCAGCCTGTTCCGCTATCCTGGCGTGGCCGAAGACATGATCGTCAGCACCTTCACCCAGGAGAGTGCGGTCGGCAAGAGCAAGAATGCGATCCGCAAGCGCCAGTACTGGGTACGCGAAGGCTCGCAATGGAAAATCATTTACGAAGGTAACGCATGATCATTTCTCGCCGTCATCTGCTGCGCATGGTTGCAGCAGCCTCCCTGTCGGCTTCGCTGACCCTGCCCGCCCTGGCGGCCGATGCACCGCGCGTGCTGATCAAGACCAGCATGGGCGACATCACCGTCGAGCTCAACGCCGACAAGGCGCCGGTCTCGGTCGAGAACTTCCTCAAGTACGTCAAGAAGGGCCAGTACAACGGCACGGTGTTCCACCGCGTCATCAATGGCTTCATGATCCAGGGCGGTGGCTACGACCAGAACATGCGCGAGAAGGCCACCGACGCGCCCATCAAGAACGAGGCCAATAACGGGTTGAAGAACGAGGTTTATACTGTCGCGATGGCGCGTACTTCGGCACCGCATTCGGCGACGGCCCAGTTCTTCATCAACGTGGCGGACAACCGCTTCCTGAACTACCCCGGCCAGGACGGCTGGGGCTATGCCGTCTTCGGCCGGGTCATCGCCGGTGCCGACGTGGTCGACAAGATCAAGCAGGTGCGCACGGGCGGCGGCGACGTGCCGGTCACCCCGGTGGTGATCGAATCGGCCACCCTCGTCAAGTAAGCCCAGGCCCCGATACCGACCATGCAGGCGGGCCCATGTCGCCCGCCTCGTTTTTTTATTTTTACCCTCACGCAAAGGATTCAACATGGCAGTTCTGCTCACCACCAACCACGGCAACATCCGAATCGAACTGGACGCGGAAAAGGCGCCGAAGACCGTTGAAAACTTCCTGGCCTACGTCAATGCCGGTCACTACAACGGCACCATCTTCCACCGCGTCATCGACGGTTTCATGATCCAGGGCGGCGGCTTCGAACCCGGCATGAAGCAGAAGGAAACCAACGAGCCCATCGAGAACGAAGCCAAGAACGGCCTGAAGAACGAGCCCTACACCCTGGCCATGGCCCGTACCGCCGCACCGCACTCGGCCTCGGCGCAGTTCTTCATCAACGTCAAGAACAACAGCTTCCTGGACTACCCGGGCCAGGACGGCTGGGGCTACTGCGTCTTCGGCAAGGTCGTCGAAGGCACTGAAGTGGTCGACAAGATCAAGGGTGTGAAGACCACCCGCGCCGGCATGTTCGCCGACGTGCCTACGGAAGACGTGGTGATCGAGAAGGCAGAAGTGGTCTAAGACCCGACCTGTCTCCCTATCATGACTGATTTCCAGTTCATGCAGAAAGCGCAACCGACGGTTGCGCTTTTTGTTTCCGACCTGCATCTGCAAGCCGCCCTGCCCCGCACCACGGCAGCCTTCCTGGCCTTCCTGCAGCACCACGCCACGCGCACGCAGCAGCTTTACCTGCTGGGCGACATCTTCGAATACTGGGCGGGTGACGACGACCTGGCCACGCCCTACAACCAGCACATCGCCGATGCGCTCAAGGCCTTGCAGGCCCAGGGTGTGCAAGTGTTCTGGATGGCCGGCAACCGCGACTTCCTGGTCGGCCAGGGCTTTGCGCAGGCAGCGGGCCTGACGCTGCTGCCCGATCCGCACGTCATCACCGCCGCCGGACGCACGCTGGCGCTGGCCCATGGCGACGCCCAATGCACGGATGACCAGGCCTACATGGCCTTCCGTGCCCAGGTGCGCCAGCCGGCCTACCAGCAGCAGTTCCTGGCGATGCCGCTGGCGCAGCGCAAGGCCATCATCGAAGGCATCCGCAAGAACAGCCAGGACGCCAACCAGAGCAAGGAAATGGCCATCATGGACGTCAACGCCGACGCCATCGCGGCCCTCTTCGCGCAGACCGGTACCGAGGTGCTGATCCACGGCCACACGCATCGCCCCGCCCTGCATCGCCTCGGCGATGGCAAGCTGCGCTATGTACTGCCGGATTGGGAATACGACGTGGAGGCGCCACGCGGCGGCTGGATCAGCCTCAGCGCCGATGGCGTACTGCGCCGTATGGACGCGAACGGCGACGAGATCGCCTGATCCCCTCGCCTGTCACCGCAGCCTGGCTTGCACAGGCTGCGACACCCCGCCTCAATCGACCAGGCGGTTCAATTGTGCGGCGTCGAAGTGCCCGGCTTCTTCCAGGCGTCGACAGCCTATCCCCGCTCCCTTCAAGGCTGCCAGCACGGCCTCCAGCTGCTGCTCCTGCGCGGCCACCTGGTTGATCAGGCCATGCAGGGCCTTGGACAGCGGATCATCGCCGTTGGGCATCACGCCATAGGCGGCAAACAGCCGCGCGGCGGCCTGGTCGCGCTCCTGCTGGCCGGCATTGCGCTCGACGATGCGCGCCGGATTGCCCACCGCCGTCGCACCGGCCGGCACTTCCTTGGTCACCACGGCATTGGACCCGACCTTGGCTCCATCCCCCACCGTAAAGCCACCCAACACCTTGGCTCCGGCGCCGATGATGACGCCGCGCCCCAGCGTGGGATGGCGCTTGGCCCCCTTGGACAACGACGTGCCACCCAGGGTCACGCCCTGGTAGATGGTGGAATCGTCACCGACGATGGCCGTCTCGCCGATGACCACGCCCATGCCGTGATCGATGAAGACACGGCGGCCGATGGTGGCGCCGGGATGGATCTCGATACCGGTGAGCGTGCGGCCCAGTTGCGAGATGAAACGGCCCAGCCACTTCAGGTCAGCATTCCAGCAGGTCTTGGCCCAGCGATGCAGGATCACCGCATGCAGGCCGGGATAACAGGTCAGCACCTCCCAGCTGTTACGTGCGGCGGGATCCCGCTCACGGATGCTGGCGATGTCTTCTCTGAGTCGGCTGAACATGATGATCTTCCTGGAACGTTGGAAAAACTGCAGGGCGAGGTTGCCCAATGAAACACCAAAAAAAAAATCGCCGGACATATAGTCCGGCGATGTTGTCATGCGGGGATGACCGGACTTACTTGGGCAAGCGCTGGCGTCGCGCCTCGTACAGACACACACCCGAGGCCACGGACACGTTGAGGCTCTCGACCGAACCGAACATGGGGATATTGACCAGCACGTCGCAGGTCTCGCGGGTCAGGCGACGCATGCCCTCGCCTTCGGAACCCATGACCAGCGCGGTCGGGCCGGTGAAGTCACCCTCATAGAGGCCCTTCTCGGCATCGTCGGAGGTACCGATGATCCACACGCCGCGCTCCTTCAGGTCGCGCATGGTGCGCGCCAGGTTGGTGACGGTGATGTAGGGCACGGTATCGGAGGCGCCGCTGGAGACCTTCATGGCGGTGGCGTTCAAGCCCACGGCACGATCCTTGGGAGCGATCACGGCATGCGCGCCGGCGCCATCGGCCACGCGCAGGCAGGCGCCCAGGTTATGCGGGTCGGTGATGCCATCGAGGATCAGCAGCAGCGGCGGACCGACCACGGCATCCAGCAATTCATCCAGGGTACGCGCCAGCGACAGCGCGGCGGCCTTGGCCACCACGCCCTGGTGACGGCGCGTGCCGACCATGGCCGCGAGGCGCTGGTCGTCGGCCTGGATGATGCGCACATTGGCTTCCTTGGCCGCGTGCAGCAAGTCCAGCATGCGGCGGTCGCGACGCTCGGCATCGACGTAGATCTCGTCCACCGAGGAAGCCTCGTGACGGATACGGGAGGTCACGGCATGGAAGCCGAAAATCATTTTGCTCTTCATAGATCCTGCTTGTTTCGTCTTGCTGTCAATCGTTCAAATCATTCTGGTACTCCCCACCACCACGTGGCCGGGGAGCACTGCATTGCTTCATCGCTTCTTCTTGCCGCCCTTGTTGAAGCCCTTGGCGGAGGCACGCTTGCGGTCGGCCTCGCCCGCACGGGCATGCGTCGCACCGGCACGGGCCTTGGCGCCGCCCTTGGGCTTGTCCGCTGCATTGGCCGGCTTGGGTGCGGCGGCCTTCTTGCCACGTGCGGCCGGCTGTCCAGCCGCGCCACCGGCACCGGCCTTGGCCGCGCCCGGCTTGCCGCGTGCGGCCGTCTCGGCGCGCTTGGCCTCGTTCTTGATCAGGGTGCGGATGCCTGGCTCGTTGACCAGCGACAGGTCGATCTTGCGCGCATCCAGGTCGACCCGGCTGACCTGGACGGTGACGCGGTCGGTCAGCTGGTAGCGGATGCCGGTGCGCTCGCCGCGCAGTTCGTGACGGGCTTCGTCGTACTGGAAGTAATCGGCGCCCAGCTCGGTGACGTGCACCAGGCCTTCGATGTACAGGGCATCGAGTTGCACGAAGATGCCGAAGGTGGCCACCCCGGCGATGGTGCCGGTGAATTCCTCACCCAGCTTGTCGCGGATGAAGTAGCACTTCAGCCAGGCCTCGACATCACGCGAGGCCTCGTCGGCACGGCGTTCGTTGGCCGAGCAGTGCAGGCCCAGGGCTTCCCAGATGGCCAGGCTGCTCTCGCCGCGCGGCTTCTTGCCGGCAGCCTTGTCGTTGGCGCGCTGCTGCGCCTGCGCCTTGCGGGCGGCCGGCGAGATCGAGGTATTCAGGGCGCTGCTGTCGATGCCCTTGGGCTCGTAGCGCTTGCCCTGCAGCACGGCCTTGATGGCACGGTGGGTCAGCAGGTCCGGATAACGACGGATCGGGCTGGTGAAGTGCGCGTAAGACTCGTAGGACAGGCCGAAGTGACCGATGTTGTCGGGGCTGTAGACCGCCTGCTGCATCGAGCGCAGCAGCATGGTCTGGATCAGCACCGCGTCCGGGCGCGCCTTGACCTTGGGCATCAGCTCGGCATAGTCGGACGCGCTGGGGGTGTCGCCACCGCCCAGCGTCAGGCCAACCTGCTTCAGGAAGGTGCGCAGCTGGGTCAGCTTTTCCTTGGTGGGGCCGGCGTGGATACGATAGAGCGCGGGATGGTCATGGCGCTTCAACAGGTCGGCGGCACAGACGTTGGCCGCCAGCATGCATTCCTCGATCAGGCGGTGCGCATCGTTGCGGGTGCGCGGCAGGATCTTCTCGATCTTGCCGGCGGCGTTGCAGACGATGTAGGTCTCGGTGGTCTCGAAGTCGATCGCGCCACGCGCCTGGCGTGACGTCAGCAGCGCCTGGAACACTTCGTAGAGGTGCGCCAGGTGCGGCACCAGGCCGATGCGGCGCGCCGCTTCCGGCCCCTTGGTATTGGCCAGGATGGAGGCGACTTCCGTATAGGTCAGGCGCGCAGCCGAGTGGATCACGGCCGGATAGAACTGGTAGGCCTTGATCTCGCCCTTGGCGGTGATGACGGCATCGCACACCAGGGTCAGGCGGTCCACGTCCGGGTTCAGCGAGCACAGGCCGTTGGAGAGTTTTTCCGGCAGCATCGGGATGACCCGGCGCGGGAAGTAGACCGAGGTGCTGCGCTCCAGCGCATCGACGTCCAGCGCATCGTTGGGCTTGACGTAGTGGCTGACGTCGGCAATCGCCACGATCAGGCGATAGCCCTTGGTACGGCCGATCTTGACCGGTTCGCAGTAGACCGCATCGTCGAAGTCGCGGGCATCTTCGCCATCGATGGTGACCATGGGCACGTCGCGCAGGTCGACACGGTCCTTGAGGTCAGCCGCCTTGACTTCGCTGGGCAGCTTGGCCGAGAGCTTCTTGGCCGCTTCCGAGAATTCGTGCGGGACACCGTACTTGCGCACGGCGATTTCGATTTCCATGCCGGGGTCGTCGATATCGCCCAGGATCTCGACGATCTTGCCCACCGGCTGGGTATAGCGCGAGGGATGCTCGGTCAGCTCCACGCTGACCACTTGCCCCGCCTTGGCCTTGCCCGGGGGGCCGGCCAGCAGCACGTCGTGGCCGATGCGCTTGTCTTCGGGGGCGACCACCCAGACGCCGTTCTCATTGAGGAGACGGCCGATCACGTGGGAGTTGGCGCGCTCCACCACTTCGACGATGGTGCCTTCCGGACGGCCGCGACGGTCGGTGCCGACGATGCGCGCCTGGACGCGGTCGCCGTGCATGACCTTCTGCATTTCCTTCTCGGGCAGGAACAGGTCAGCGCTGCCATCATCGGGCAGCAGGAAACCGAAACCATCGCGATGGCTGGACACCCGGCCCTCGATGAAATCGGGCGAGTGGGTCAGCTTGTAGTTACCGGCGCGATCGGGCTTGATCTGGCCGTCGCGTTCCATGGCATTGAGGCGGCGCGTCAGGCCATCCACTTCTTCAGGCTTGACGCCCAGCGCGACTGCCAGGGCGGCAGCGTTTTGCGCACCGGAGGACGTACGCAGGATGCCGAGGATCTCTTCCCGACTGGGAATGGAATAGGGAAATTGGCTCAAAAGTTTCGTTCGCGCAATTGTTGGAAAAACCCGGGCGAAGTTCGCCCAAGTTGATGGATCTGCCTAGTGTAACGGAGTTGCGGCCATTTACCTAACCGCAATACGGCCCCGGGATGCCGGGAAGATATCGAATCACAACGAAAAATGTGCATTCCGGGCACAAAAGGTGTTGACAGTTCCAATCCACGATATATAATCATGTTCTTCGCTTTACAGCGCAGCCCACGTGGCGGAATTGGTAGACGCGCATGGTTCAGGTCCATGTGCCGCGAGGTGTGGGGGTTCGAGTCCCTCCGTGGGCACCAAAACAAAAAAGGTCGATTGACGAAAGTCAGTCGGCCTTTTGCGTTTTTGGGCACACGAGCAAAGCGCCTGCGCGCTTTGCGGGAGGGACGAGAAAGTCTGGCCTTGCAAGGCCAGACGGGGTCGCGGGACGTGACCGAGTCCCTCAGTGCGCAGCAAACAAAAAAGGTCGATTGATGAAAATCAATCGGCCTTTTGCGTTTTCGGCGACGCTTTTAAGAAAGCCCGCAAGAAAACCATATCCCCGTTCGTACTGAGTAGCTGCGCCCCGCGCAGCGTATCGAAGGCGCTCCGACCGGAGCGCCTTCCCTGCCTATCCGCGCAAACGGAACACGCTGACCGTCTCGCTCAATCCCGCCGCCTGCTCCTGCATCTGCCGCGCCGCCGCAGCAGCCTGCTCCACCAGCGCCGCATTCTGCTGGGTCGCTTCATCCATCAGGCTGATGGCCTGATTGACCTGCTCGATGCCATCGCTCTGCTCCTGGCTGGCCGAACTGATCTCGGCCACGATGTCGGTCACCCGGCGTACGCTGGCCACCACTTCTTCCATCGTGGCACCGGCCTGCTCCACCAGCCTGCTGCCGGCATCGACCTTGTCCACCGAGTCGCCGATCAACTCCTTGATTTCCTTGGCCGCGCCGGCCGAGCGCTGGGCCAGCGTGCGCACTTCGGACGCAACCACCGCAAAGCCGCGCCCCTGCTCGCCGGCACGCGCCGCTTCCACGGCCGCATTCAGGGCCAGGATATTGGTCTGGAAGGCGATGCTGTCGATGACGGCGATGATGTCCACGATCTTGCGCGAGGAATCATTGATGGAACCCATCGTCGAGACCACCTGCGACACCACCGAACCACCCTGCACCGCCACCTCGGAGGCCGAAACCGCCAGCTGGTTGGCCTGGCGGGCGTTGTCGGCGTTCTGCTTCACGGTGGAAGTCAGCTCCTCCATGGCCGAGGCGGTTTCTTCCAGCGAACTGGCTTGCTGCTCGGTGCGGTTGGAGAGATCCAGGTTGCCCTGGGCGATTTCGCTGGAGGCCGTGGCGATGGTATCTGTACCCACGCGCACGCGGCTGACGATGCCCATCAGGTTGTCGTTCATCTCCTTGAGCGCACGCATCAACTGCCCGGTCTCATCGGTGCTGCGCACCTCGATGTGACTATCCAGCTGACCCTTGGCCACCCGACCGGCCACATCCACGGCCTTGTGCAACGGCGCGATGATGGAACGGGTAATCCCCACGGCCAGTGCTACGCCGACCAGGATGGCAATGCTGCCCAGGGCGATCATCATGATGCGCGCGGCACGAAACAGGCCGTCGATCTCCACGGTCAAGGCCTGGATGCGTTCGCTCTGCGCGCTGGCCAGTTTCTCGATGGCCGCCAGGTAGACCTGGCTGGATGGCAGCAGCTGCTCCTCGACGATCTTGCGGGCGGCCTCCTCGTTGCCGGCATCCTTCTCCTTGAAGACCTGGTTGTTGGCGGCAATCACCACCTTGCGACGCTCATTGATCTCGTTGAGCGCAGCGCGACCGGCATCGTCGTTGAACAACTCCTCCAGGCGCTTGACGTACTCGTTGTTCTTGCTGATGGTCGAGACCACCAGGTCCTTGTAGTACTTCTGCTGCACGGGGTCGGCATTCTTGGCCGCCGCCACGATACGGCCAACGTTGAGCTCGATGGACTTGTAGAAGGTATTGACCAGCCTCTCCTTGACCAGCGCATCGTTGACCATGGTGTCGTTAAGCTTGCCGACCGCCTGCAGGCGCCATACGCCGATACCCGTCGTCAGCGCCATGAGTACCAGGATCACTGCAAAACCCAGCCCCAGCCGGGTACCTATCTTCATGTTCTTCATGTCCGTCCCATCTCTCGTTGTGTGGAGCCACACCGGATAAGGTGCGACCGTCCCTCCATGATGCATCCTTGTAAGGATGGGTCATTATCGGTCAGCACCCACGCCACTTGAGATGAGAGCGGTCAAACAAGCAGAAATCTTTTATCATCCTCCCATTTGCTACCAATCAGTAGCCACCGTAGACGGCAGGAATGTCGTCCCTACGACAATCACACCCTCTTCGACACGATCGCAATGCCCCAATTCGACAAGTCCCTGGTCTGGTTTCGCCGCGACCTGCGCCACACCGATCACGCCGCTCTCTACTACGCACTCAAACAGAGCCGGCAGGTCTGGTGTGTGTTCGTCTTCGATACCGACATCCTCGACGCACTCAAGGAGGATGGCGTGCAGCAGGACCGGCGCATCGACTTCCTGCTGGCCAGCGTGGCCGAGCTCGATGCGGCCTTGCGCGAGGCTGGCGGCGGCCTGATCGTGCTGCATGGTGCGGCCGCGCAACTGGTGCCGCAACTGGCGGCGGAACTGGCGGCGCAAGCCGTCTTCACCAATGCCGACTATGAGCCAACCGCCATCGAGCGCGACCAGTCGGTGGCAACCCGCCTGCACCGGCAAGGCGCGCAGCTGCTGTCCTACAAGGACCAGGTGATCTTCGAGAAGGATGAAGTGCTGACCCAGTCGGCCCGCCCCTTCTCGGTCTTCACGCCCTACAAGAATGCCTGGATGGCCAAGCTGGCCGCGGCCGGCGGCGACTTCTACCTCAAGCCCTATCCGGTCGAGAAATACTTCGCCGCCCTGGCCAGGCCGCCGGGCAAGGCACACCACGCACTGCCCACACATACACAACTGGGTTTCGTCCCCAGCAATCTGCTGGCACTGAAGATCCCTACCGGCATGTCCGGCGCCGAGGCGCTGCTGGAGGATTTCATGGGACGCATCGGCGCCTACGGCACGGCACGCGACTTCCCGGCGGTGAAGGGGCCCTCCTACCTGTCGGTGCATCTGCGCTTCGGCACGCTCTCGATCCGCACCCTGGCACGCGCGGCGATGCAGGCCATGCATACCGGCCAGGGCGCGGCAGGTGCGGCGGTGTGGCTGTCGGAGCTGACCTGGCGCGATTTCTATTTCATGATCCTGCACCATCACCCGCGCGTGACCACGCAATCGTTCAAGCCCGAATACGATGCCATCCGCTGGGAACAAGGCCCGCATGCCGAGGAACTGTTTGCGGCCTGGTGCGAGGGCCGCACCGGTTACCCGCTGGTGGATGCGGCCATGGCCCAGATCAACCAGAGCGGCTACATGCACAACCGCCTGCGCATGGTGGTGGCCAGCTTCCTCACCAAGGACCTGGGCATCGACTGGCGCTGGGGCGAGAAGTATTTTGCCATCCACCTGAACGACTTCGACCTGGCGGCCAACAACGGCGGCTGGCAATGGGCGTCTTCCTCGGGCTGCGATGCCCAGCCCTACTTCCGCATCTTCAACCCGGTCACACAGTCAGAGAAATTCGATCCCGACGGCAAGTTCATCCGCCGTTACCTGCCAGAGCTGGCCAAACTTTCCGACAAGCGCATCCATGCGCCCTGGACCGCCACGCCCGATGAACGCATGAGCGCCGGCGTAACGCTGGGCCAGCACTATCCCCGCCCCATCGTCGACCATGCCCAGGCGCGCGCGCAGACACTGGAGCGCTATGCGGTGGTCAAGAAGGTCGAGAAAGCCGGCGAGGCGGAATAGGCATATCGGAACAGGCCGTCTGCGCACGAAAAAAAACCGGACTGCACGCAGTCCGGTTTTGCATGAAGCAGGGCAATCGCTTATTCCGACATGACGGGCTCGACCTTGGCATCCTGGTCGAAGCGGATAGGCGGCACCCGGCGCACCATCCACAAGCCCACCAGCGAGGCCACGACGGCAATGGCGATACCCATGTGGATGGCGCCGACCAGCGCATCGCGGGCCGCATCCAGCAAGGCCGAACCATCGTGACCGGCCTGCAGCAGGCGGGCCAGCAGCACCGACTGGATGTCGTGGTTGACCAGCACTTCGGGATCGCTGAATTCCTTGAGCCACTGGGCGGCATGGTCGCCCTCCAGCGCCTTCTGCACGCCAGCGCCATACATCTGGCTGACCAGCGTACCGGTGATGGCGGTGCCTAGCATCCCGCCGATCATGCGCAGCGATTGCAACAGCGCCGTGGCGATCCCCAGGTGCTCACGGCTGGCGGCCTGCTGGGCAAACACCGTCAGGTTGGGCAGGATCAGGCCCAGGCCGAAGCCGCCGGCCAGCATCACCGCCAGCATGAAGCCGTTGCCGGTGCCCCGGTCGCACAGCACCACGCCCAGGCAGGACGCCGCCACCAGCGCGTACCCCACGCTCATCATCAGGTTGGGATTGGGGATGCGGGTGATGATGCGGCCATTGACGATACTGGCCACGGTAATACAGGCCACCAGCGGCGTGATCAAGAGGCCGGCGTCCCGCGGGCTCATGCCAAAGCCGCCCTGGAACAGCAGCGGCGCATACATCAGCATCGAGAACATGGCAAAGCCGGCCAGCACCGACAAGGCGAACAGGCTGGCCAGTGCGCGGTCGCGCATCATCTCGAAGGGCAGGATGGGCTGGGCAGCGCGCTGCTCCCACTTCCACAAGGCATAGAAGGCCACCACCGACACCACCAGCAAGGCCAGCATGCCCCCGGTGATGCCGCGCTTGGGCAGCAGCTCCACCAGCAATTGCAGGCTGCCCAGGGCCAGCGAGATCAGCAGCGCACCGGGCCAGTCCAGGCGCATCTTGCCGGCATGCTGGATATGACGGATATGCGGCACGAAGCGCCAGACGAAGAACAGCGAAATCACGCCGATGGGCAGATTGCAGTAGAACACCCAGCGCCAGCCCAGCCCCTGGGTCAGGAAGCCGCCCAGCGAGGGACCCACGGCGGTAGCGATGCCGAAGGCCGCCGAGAGGATGATCTGCCAGCGCAGGCGCACGCGCGGATCGGGGAACAGGTCGGCCACGGAGGCGAAACAGGTCCCCACCAGCATGCCCCCGCCGATGCCCTGCAAGCCACGCGCCAGCACCAGGAACAGCATGCTGTTGGCCATGCCGCACAGGGCCGAGGCGCCGACGAAGACGACGATGGAAGCGATCACGAAAGGCTTGCGACCGAAGTAGTCGCCCAGTCGCCCGAAGATGGGCACCGTGATCACCGAGGTCAGCAGGTAGGAGGTGGCGACCCAGGCATAGAGATCGAAACCCTTGAGTTCGGCCACGATGGTGGGCAAGGCGGTACCGACGATGGTCTGGTCCAGGGCCACCAGCATGATGACGAAGCAGATGCCCAGGGTGGCCAGCAGGGATTCGCGGAACGGCAGGACTTGGCCGCTGGAATGGGCGGCGTCGGTGTGGAGGGCCATGTTGCGGGGGGATAGGATCCGGAAAGTAGCGCTAGCGCCAAACCCTCATTCTAGCAACGCCGGGCAATTGCTGCCGGACAAGTCCGCATCGGCCTAGAGCAGCAACTCGAAGCGCTGTTCGTTGAGCTTGATCCCCCAATGCGAGCCGATGCGTTCTTCGGTCATCACGAAACCGTGGTGCTGGCACAAGGCATTGGCCGCCTGCAGGCCGGCGAAGCTCCACAGGAAGACGGAGGGAAAATCCTGCTCGGCGGCAAAGCGCAGCGCCTCGCCCAGCAAGGCATCACCGACGCCGCGCCCGCGCAGTTTTTCGGAAGCGATGAACCAGCGCAGTTCGGCCCCCTGCTCGCGGCCGTGCTGGCCATCCAGCGTCAGGGACCCTTCGACACGGCCATGCACGGTGGCCGTCCAGAAACCGTCCCGGCTATCGTCGTAGCGACTCATGAAGGCCGACATCTCGGTGGCCACGCGCGCCTCGGAGTAGACCCCGAAACTCCAGTTCTCGGTGTAGTAGGCTGCGTGCAACTCTGCCACGCGCCCGATGGCGCCAGGCAGGTAGCCGCGCCGGATGTGGATGTCGTCCATGGCTTGCCCCCCGAACGGGCCGGCGGCATCAGCCAGGCGGCACCGCCGGCAGCTCGCCGGTGGTACCGGATCCTGGCTCAGTCGCCGGCGATGGTCATGCTTTCCAGCAGGATGGAGCCGGTCTCCTTGGTGCCGCGGATCAGGGTATCGTTGCCGATGGCGACGATCTGGCGCAGCATGTCCTTCATGTTACCCGCAATGGTGATCTCTTCCACCGGATACTGGATCACGCCATTCTCGACCCAGTAGCCCGAGGCGCCGCGCGAATAGTCGCCGGTGACGTAGTTCACGCCCTGCCCCATCAGCTCGGTCACCAGCAGGCCGGTGCCCATCTTCTTCAGCATGCCCTTGAAGGTATCGGCCTTGGTGGTGAGATCCGAACGCAGCGTCAGGTTGTGCGAACCGCCGGAGTTGCCGGTGGTCTGCATGCCCAGCTTGCGCGCCGAATAGGTGGACAGGAAGTAGCCCTGCACCACGCCATCCCTGACCACTTCGCGCTGGACGGTACGCACGCCTTCCTCGTCGAAGGGGGCCGAGCCGACACCGCCGACCACATGCGGGTCTTCCGTGATCTGGATGTGCTCCGGGAAGACCGGCTGGCCCAGCGAATCCAGCAGGAAGGTCGACTTGCGGTACAGCGCGCCGCCCGACACCGCCTGCACGAAGGCGCCCAGCAAGCCCGCCGCCAGTGGCGCCTCGAACAGCACCGGGCACTTGCGGGTGGTCAGCTTGCGCGCATTCAGGCGCGCCAGCGCGCGCTCGGCGGCATAGCGGCCGATGGCTTCGGGCTTGGCCAGCTGCTTGGGATCGCGCTTGGACGAATACCAGTCGTCGCGCTGCATGCCGGCGCCCTTGCCGGCGATGGGCGCCACCGAGATGGTGTGGCGCGAGAACGGGTAACCGCCCATGAAGCCGCGCGAATTGGCCGAGACGAAATGCGAGTGTTGCACGTAGACGCCAGCGCCTTCGCTGTTGCTGATGCGGGGATCGGTCTCCAGCGCGGCACGTTCGCAGCGTTGGGCCAGCGCCACAGCTTCCCCGGCGGAAATATTCCACGGCGAAAACAGTTTCAGGTCGCGCGGCGCCATTTCCAGCATGTCGGCGTCGGGCAGGCCGGCGCAGTCATCGATGGCGGTGAAGCGGGCGATGTTGTAGGCCGCCTCCACGGTTTCCTTCAGGGCCTGCTGCGAGAAATCCGAGGTGCTGGCATTGCCGCGCCGCACCTGGCGGCCTTCTCCGAGGAACACCGTCACGCCGATGCCCTTGTCCTTGTTCTGCTCGATGGTCTCGATCTGGCCGCGTCTCACCCCGACGGACAGGCCACTGCCTTCGCTGATATCGACGGCCGCATCCGAGGCGCCCTTCTCCTTGGCATAACGCAGGACATCCTGCGCCAACTGCTTCAACTGGTCCTGACTGTGCGTGAATGGGGTATCGCTCATGAGCCTGTTTTCTCTGAAATGCGGGTAAAACGGTTATCATAGCAGTCGTTAAGCTTTATTTCTCGAAGTCACGATATGCCCAATGCCAACCGCGGTGCTGTCGGATTCCAATCCAGCGAATTCGAACAGGAATACGACCGCCCCTCCAAGTCCCAACTCAAGCGCGAGATGGATGCCCTGCAAAAGCTGGGCGAAGCGCTGGTTGCCGAACCCCGCGACCGCGTCAAGCGCGTTCCCATGCCTGAGGACGTGCGCGACGCCATCCTCGAATGCCAGCAGATCAAGGATCACGAAGGCCGTCGCCGCCAGATGCAGTACGTCGGCAAGAAGATGCGCTCGCTGGAACCGGATGAAATCGCCATCATCCAGACCACCATCGATAGCTGGCGCGGCGCCTCCAAGGCCGAAACCGCCGCCATGCACGCGCTGGAACGCCGCCGTGAAAAGCTGCTGGCCGATGACCAGGCGCTGACCGAACTGCTGAACCGCCACCCCGAGGTCGACGTTCAGCACATGCGCACGCTGATTCGCAACGCCCGCAAGGAGCAGGCCGAGCACAAGCCGCCCAAGGCCTACCGCGAGATCTTCCAGATCCTCAAGCAATTGCAGACCCAGGCCGCGCTGGCCAAGGGCGAAGCAGCCGAGGCTGACGGCGAGGAGCAAGAGGACGATGACCGCTAAGCGCGAGCATCTGCTGGTGGGACTGGTGTCGATCTCGGACCGCGCCTCCGGCGGGGTCTATCAGGACCAGGGCATCCCGGCCCTGCAGGAATGGCTGGGCGCGGCCCTGGCCACGCCCTTCCAGGTGGAGACCCGCCTGATCCCCGACGAACGCAGCCAGATCGAGCAGACCCTGGTCGAGCTGGTCGATGTGACCGGATGCGACCTGGTGCTGACCACCGGCGGCACCGGCCCCTCGCGTCGCGATGTCACGCCCGAGGCCACGCTGGCCATCGGCACCAAGGAAATGCCCGGCTTTGGCGAACAGATGCGCCAAATCAGCCTGCAGTTCGTGCCCACCGCGATCCTGTCGCGCCAGGTGGCGGTGATCCGCGAAACCAGCGATCACGCCGCCTTGGTACTGAACCTGCCAGGCCAGCCCAAGTCCATCCGCGAAACGCTGGAAGGCCTCAAGGACGAGGACGGCCGCGTCAAGGTGACGGGCATCTTCGCCGCCATCCCGTATTGCATCGACTTGATCGGCGGTCCCTACATCGAGACCGTCGAGGCCGTCTGCAAGGCTTTCCGCCCCAAGTCGGCCATCAAGCCGGCTGCCAGCTAAGCCGAAGACAGGCTTTCCCTGCCCGCGCTAGCGCGGGCACTTTCCCTCATCAGTACCACCGCACAGGGTGGCCGCATTCATCAGGTCCAGGAACTGCTGCAGCCGCGCCGGCGTGATGCGATAGGCAAACTGGTTGAGCTCGTTCTCGGTCGACGGGCGCCAGCTGAACTGCACCACGAACAGGTATTGCTTGCCCTGGAACACGCCCAGCACGGTGCCCTCGCCATAGGGCGCCGACGGTCCCACGCGCCCGCAGAAGCCGCCACTGATGGCCGTGGGAATGTTGTTGGTCATCGTGACCTTCTGCCCCATCGCCGTGAAGCGTCCCGGACAATTGCGCTGCGCCCCCTGCAGTACCTCGCTCAAGGCCACCTGGGCCACGGTGAGGTTGCGGGCCTGGATGTTGTTGACCAGGCTGGCAGCGGGAAAGGCGCGCCGCTGCACGCCCATATAGCCCTCGCGCCAGGAATCGTGCGCCTCGTTGGCCGGCAGGAAATCGACCACGTATTCCCCGGCCGGATCGCCGTTCATGAAGGCCAGCCGCCAGCCGGCCGGCGACGAGATCATCAGGTTCTCGCCAGCGGGCTGGAAGATCCGGCCCGTGACCTCGGCGCCGGCCTGGCCCGGCATGGCCAGCGCCAAGGCCAGGAAGGCGGCGCCAGCGGTGCGCATCAATCGCTTGGAAAACATCGTGCGGTTCCCTTCTCGACGTCGCAGCTTTTCTGCGGCGTTCATCGTATGATTACTGCCCTATGCATGTGAGCGCATCGCGGGCGAAGGCGTATTGTGCGCCGCCAGGGCGTCAGACACAAATCGCGTTCGCCTCCATGCGCCGTTGCAGTGACACTTCATCATCATCACCCACCCCGACCTACAGGATCAGCAAGCACATGGCCGCCCAACTGGAAACGATACAGATCGACACCGCCCCCAACCCCACCGCCGCCGTCATCTGGATGCACGGCCTGGGCGCCGATGGCTCGGATTTCGTACCCATCGTGCGCGAACTGGATTTGTCGGGCTGCCCGCCCATCCGCTTCATCTTCCCGACCGCACCGACCATGCCGGTGACCATCAATGGCGGCTATGTGATGCGCGCCTGGTACGACATCTTCGCCCCCGACCTGGTCCGCCGCGAGGACGAACCCGGCCTGCGTGCCTCGCAGGCCGCCATCGAAGCGCTGATTGCCAATGAAAAGGCACGCGGCATCCCCGCCAGCCGCATCGTGCTGGCCGGCTTCTCGCAAGGCTGCGCGATGACCCTGCAGACCGGCCTGCGCCATCCTGAGCGCCTGGCCGGCCTGATGTGCCTGTCCGGCTACCTGCCGCTGGCCGGCACCATCGAAGCCGAGCGCCACAGCGCCAACCAGGACACCCCCATCTTCATGGCCCACGGCACGCTGGATCCGGTGGTGGTGCTGGACCGCGCCGTCAAGTCGCGCGAGCTGCTCAAGCAACTGGGCTACCAGATCCAGTGGCATGACTACCCGATGCAGCACTCGGTCTGCGGCGAGGAAGTGGTCGATATCGGCGCCTGGCTCACGCGCGTATTGGCATGACGCCCCGTCCGCCCCGCCACTGACGGGCAAGAAAAAAGACCAGGCCCCCGGACGAGATGATCGTCCGGGGGCCTGGTCCTTGATGCCCTGGGCGAACCGCTTACTTCAAGCGGAACTTCAGCTCTTCACCCGCCTGGCGCATCGCGGTCTGCACCGCCGGCACCTTGGCCAGCACGTTGAGCAGGCCGAAGTCGTGGATCATGCCGTTGTAGCGCACGCTGGTCACGGCCACGCCGGCGGCTTGCAGCTTGCGGCCGTATTCCTCGCCTTCGTCACGCAGCACGTCCTTCTCGGCGGTCTGGATCAGGGTCGGCGGCAGGCCGGCCAGCTGGGCCGGGGTAGCGTTCAAGGGCGAGGCGGTGATTTCCTGGCGCTTGGCCGCATCGGTGGTGTAGCTGTCCCAGAACCACTTCATCATGTTGGTGGTCAGGAAGTAGCCGTTGGCGAACTGCTTGTAGGAGCCAGTCTCGAAGTTGGCCGCCGTCACCGGCCACAGCAGGACTTCCGAGCGCAGCGCCGGGCCGCCGCGGTCCTTGGCCATCAGCGCCACGACCGCAGCCATGTTGCCACCCACGCTGTTGCCGGCCACCGCCAGGCGCTTGCCATCGACCTTGATCTCGCTGCCGTGCTCGGCCACCCACTTGGTGGCGGCATAGGCCTGGTTGATCGCCACGCCATAACCGGCTTCCGGCGACGGCGTGTAGTTCACGAACACGGCCACCGCGCCCGAATTGGCCACCAGGTCACGCACCAGGCGCTCGTGGGTCGGATAGTCACCCAGCACCCAGCCGCCGCCGTGGAAGAACATGAAGGCCGGCAGGGTCTTCTTCACGCCGGCCGGGCGCACGATGGTCAGCTTGATCTGCTGGCCGTCGGCGGTGATGGTCTTTTCGGAGACATCGGCACGGGGCAGTTCCAGCTTCACGCCAGCCTGTGCGCCCACCAGCACGGCGCGGGCGTCCTGGGGCGAGAGCTGCTCAAGGGGCTTGCCACCGCCGGCTTCCAGAGCCTGCAGGAAAGCCTGGGTGGTCGGTTCCACGCCGGCGTCACCGGCAGCGTAGGCGTTACCAAATACCAGGCCGATGGCGGCGACGGCGGCGAGTTGCTTGAACGATTTCATGATTGTCTTCCTTTAGAAAATGGGGGGATGAACCTGGGTACTGCAACGAGGGGACTACGTAACAAACATCAAAAACTAAAATCCTATTAAATAGCAAACTACTTATATGGCGCTATTGGCTCTCGGTATAACTGCGCCGCAAACCCTGACGGGATACGACAAGCCGAAGCACCTGACAATTAATTAGCGCACTACTTAATTAATATTACACGAACTATTAAATAGCGCGCTACTTATTAAACCAAAAAACCGGACGCGGATCAGGCCCTGCGTCCCTGCCACCACACTCACTCGCCCGTATTCTTGTGCAGGCGCGCGCGCAGTGCCATCAATTCTTCCTTCATCGCGGTCAGTTCGGCCGCGCTCGACTCGGTTGCCCTGAGCACCTCGCGCGGCAGCTCCACCGCCTGTTCACGCAGGGCACTACCCTGTGCGGTCAGCGAGATCACCACCTGGCGCTCGTCGCTGGCGGCGCGTTCCCGGGTCACCAGGCCCTGCGCTTCCATACGCTTGAGCAGCGGCGTCAGGGTAGCCGAATCCAGGACCAGGCGCTCGCCGATATCGGAGACCGTCAACTGGTCCTGCTCCCACAACACCATCAGCACCAGATATTGCGAATAGGTGATGCCCATGTTGCGCAAGAGCTTGCGATAGAGCTTGCTCATCGACAGCGACGTCGAATACAGCGCGAAGCACAACTGGGCATCCAGTAGCGGGGCCGCCTTGCGCTTGTCTGTTTTCGAAGTCATGCGTCGCAGTTTAGCGAGGCCAAAATTAAATAGCAAGCTATTTAATTAAAAAATCCTGATTGTGGCGCCACAGCCGCCCTCACCTACCATCGACTCATTGCCATCACCACGCACCATCTCGATACCGCTGCACCATCGCCGCCCCGCCGACGGCACGAGCGAAGTGCATCCTGCGGCCATGCTGCAGCGCTTTCCCGGCCAACGGGAGCCTCACTCCCGCCCCTTGGCGTGGCACGCTTCCTGCATGTCTTCTTTGATGTATACATCGACGTATCCGTCCTTGCCCTCACGAAAAAGCTGGCTTATCCTGCCCGATGCCGATAAGTCCAGCGTGGCAAGAAGCTGGTTGCGATCTGTCCTTCCTGTATCCCCCGAAAGGAAACCCGAATGAGCAAGCGCCTCCCCTCCGAGCTGTTGTCCGTCCTGTCCTTTGCCACCCTGTCCGCCCTGGCCACCTGCAGTCTCCCGGTCATGGCAGCCACGCTCAACATCTCGCTGGATGCCGATCCCGGCAAGCTGGATCCGACCCAGTCCTCCATGCTCAACGAGCGCATCGTCTACCAGAGCATCTTCGACAAGCTGGTGGACCTGGATGGCGAAGGCAAGATCATCCCCATGCTGGCCGAGCGCTGGACTGTCTCGGATGACCAGAAGACCTACACGCTCTTTTTGCGTAAGGGCATCAAGTTCCAGGATGGCACGCCCTTCGATGCCAAGGCGGTGGAATTCAACCTGCTGCGCGGCCAGGAAAAGACCTCGCTGCGTCGTAACGAGCTCAAGTACATCAGCAAGATCACCGTGGTCGACGACTACACCGTCAAGCTGGACCTGTCCACGCCCTTCGCGCCCTTCATGTCCATCCTCACCGACCGCGCCGGCATGATGTCCTCGCCGGCGGCCGTCAAGAAGTACGGCGATGACTACGTCAACCATCCGGTCGGCACCGGTCCCTTCCTCTACAAGGGCCGTCTCAAGGGCGCCACCATCACGCTGGAGAAGAACCCCAACTACTGGCGCGCCGGCCTGCCCAAGGTCGATGAAGTGGTCTACAAGATCATGCCGGACGTCAATGTGGCCTTCAACAACCTGCGCAGCGGCCAGGTCGATATCACCAATCGCTTCCCCTACAAGGAAATCACCCACATCGCCGCCAACGCCAATTACACGGTGCTCAACAAGCCCTCGCTGGGCTTCCGCGGTTTCTACATGAACACCGGCAAGCCGCCCTTCGACAAGAAGGAAGTACGCGAGGCCGTGGACATCCTGATCGACCGCAATGCCATCGCCAAGGTGGTCTACAACAATGCGGTCGCGCCCGGTCACTCGGCCTTCTCCAAGGCCCAGTTCGCCAATGGCCCCAGCGATGTGCCTCCCAAGGTGGACCTGGCGCGCGCCAAGGCATTGCTCAAGGCCGCCGGCAAGGAAGGCGGCTTCAGCTTCAAGCTGACCCTGCCGACCACGCCTGACGAGCTGCAGGTGGGCCAGATGATCCAGGGCATGCTGCGCCCGGCCGGCATCACCGTGACGCTGGAGAAGACCGAACTGGCGACCCAGATCGAGGCCGGCAAGACAGGCAATTTCGAAGGCCTCTTCGTGGGCTGGAGCGGCCGTCCCGATCCGGACCAGAACATCTATGACTTCGTCACCACCAATGGCTCGCTGAACTACTCACACTTCGGCGCCAAGGATGTCGACGACCTGCTGCAACAGGCCCGGGTGGAAGGTGACCAGGCCAAGCGCAAAGCCCTCTACGACCAGGTCATGGCGATCCTGGTCAAGGAAGTCCCCTACATCTACACCGTGCATGACAACGTGCTCTTCGGCATCGCCAAGTCGGTCAAGGGCTTCGAGTACGTGCCCGATGGCGTGATCCGCACGGCCACCGTGTCCAAGTAAGCGCAGCCTGAGCCCCGCCATGTTCAAGCTGTCCAGACTGCCCAAGCCCTCCCGGCTGCTCCAGCGCCTGCTGCTGTCCATCCCCACGCTGATCCTGGTCAGCATGGTGGTGTTTTCCCTGCTGGCGGTATTGCCGGGCGACCCGGTGGCCGCCATCCTCGGCATGGAATCCACGCCCGAGGCCGCAGCCGCCCTGCGCCTGAAGCTGGGCCTGGATGATCCGCTGCTGGTGCAGTACGGCCACTGGCTGTGGGCCGTGCTGCATGGAGACCTGGGCCGCTCCTTCATCGACAACACGCCGGTGGCCGAGGCCTTGTGGCAGCGCCTGCCGGTGACCATCGAACTGGCCGCCGGCAGCTTCCTGGTGGCGCTGGTGATCGCGGTGCCGGCCGGCATCCTGTCGGCGGCGCGTCCGCGTGGCTGGGCCAATGCCGTCGGCACCCTCATCGCACTGTTCGGCATGTCGGTGCCGCACTTCTGGCTGGGCATGATGTTCATCATCCTCTTCGCCGTGAAGCTGGGCTGGCTGCCCGCCTCCGGCTTCGTGCCGCTGTCGCAGGACTGGCAGGCCAACCTGATCGCCATGATCATGCCCATGGTCGTGACCGGCCTGCGCGAATCGGCCATCCTCATGCGCATGGTGCGCAGCAGCCTGCTGGAAGTCTTGAACGAAGACTACATCCGCACCGCCTTCTCAAAGGGCTTGCGTGACTGGCAGGTGGTGCTGGGCCATGCGCTGCGCAATGCCCTGATCCCGGTGGTCACGGCCAGCGGCCTGATGGTCTCGGGCATGCTGGGCGGACTGGTGATCACCGAGAGCATCTTCGGCATCCCCGGCATGGGCAAGATGATCGTGGATGCCATCTTCCAGCGCGACTACGTCACCGTGCAGGCCGGCGTGCTGGCCGCCACCATCATGGTGGTGATCGTCAACCTGTGCGTGGACCTGCTCTACAGCGTGATCGACCCGCGCATTGCCCGCTGACGCCCTGACACTCTTGTTCACGCCCACTCCGCCATGAACCCGACTACCCACCAAGCCCTGCCCGCCGCCCCGCGCTGGCGCACGCTGCGCCGCTTCTGCGGCAACCGGCTGGCGACCATCGGCGCGCTCATCATCGCGCTGCTGGTCCTGCTGGCCCTGGCCGCGCCCTGGCTGGCCCACTACGATCCCATCTTCGACCAGGACTACGGCAACCTGCTGGCCGGCCCCAGCGCCGAACACTGGCTGGGCACCGACGACCTCGGCCGCGACATCTATACCCGCATGCTCTACGGCTCGCGCATCTCGCTGCAGGCGGCGCTGATCTCGGTGGGGCTGGCCTTTACCCTGGGCGTGCCCATCGGCATCGTCAGCGGTTACTACCGGGGTGCGGTCGATGCCATCGTCATGCGCGTGGTCGATGCCCTGCAGGCCTTTCCCTCACTAATCCTGGCGCTGGCACTGGCGGCCGCCCTGGGCGGCGGTTTCTACAATGCCATGGTGGCGGTGGGCATCGGCTTTACCTCATCCTTCGTGCGGCTGGCGCGCGGCCAGGCCATGACCATCCGCAACCTCGACTACGTGATGGCGGCGCGCTCCATCGGTGCCGGCCATCTGCGCATCATGTGGCGCTACGTATTGCCCAATTCGCTGGCGCCGCTGGTGATCCAGGCCACCTTCGCCATGGGCACCGCCATCATCGCCGAAGCCGGCCTGTCCTACCTGGGCCTGGGCGCCAAACCCGAAGACCCGAGCTGGGGCTCCATGCTGCACATCGCCCAGGGCTACCTGAACACCACACCGATGCTGGCGCTGTGGCCGGGGGTGGCGATCTTCCTGGTGGTGCTGGGCTTCAACCTGTTGGGCGATGGCATCCGTGAAGTCTTCGATCCCAAACTGAGCCGCTGATCAAGCGGACAAGGAACAGCCCATGCTGGATATCGAAAACCTGAAAGTCGAATTTCTCAGCCACGGTCGCCGCGTCGCGCCGGTCGATGGCGTCTCGTTCTCGCTGGGCCAGGATGAAACCGTGGGCCTGCTGGGTGAGTCCGGTTGCGGCAAGAGCGTCACCGCCCTGAGCATCCTGCGCCTGTTCCCCCTGGCCAACCAGGCGCACCTGTCGGGCGCGATCCGCTTCGAGGGGCGCAACCTGCTGCAGGCCGACGACGCCGGCTTGCGCGCCATCCGAGGCAAGGAGATCGCCATGATCTTCCAGGAGCCCATGACCTCGCTGAACCCGCTGCACCGCATCGGCGAGCAACTGGCCGAGATGCTGCGCATCCACACCAGCCTCAACCGTAGCGACATCGATGCCCGCGTGCTGGCCATGCTGGAGCGGGTCGGCCTGGCACGCGCCGCGCAACTGGTCGACGAATACCCGCACAGCCTCTCGGGCGGCATGCGCCAGCGCGTCATGATCGCCATGGCCCTGCTGTGCCAGCCCAAGCTGCTGGTCTGCGACGAACCGACCACGGCGCTGGACGTCACCATCCAGGCGCAGATCCTGGACCTGATGCGCGAGCTCAAGCGCGAGCAGCAGACCTCGATCCTGATGATCACCCACGACCTGGGCGTAGTGGCCGAGATGTGCGAGCGCGTGGTGGTCATGTATGCCGGCCAGGTGGTGGAACAGAGCAGCGTGGAGGACCTCTTCGACCGCCCCGCCCATCCCTACACGCACGCCCTGATGCGCGCCCGCCCGGCGCTGGACGCCACACCCGGCGCGCCGCTGACGGCCATTCCCGGCAGCGTGCCGCCGCCCGGCACGGTGCGCAGCGGCTGCCGCTTTGCCGCGCGCTGCGCCCGTGCCCAGGACATCTGCCAGCAAGAAATGCCGACCCTGGAAGACCTGGGCGACGGCCACCTGGTGCGCTGCTGGTATCCGCATTGAAAGGCCCTGTTGCGATGACGATGAACCCTCCCCTGCTCGAAGTTGCCGGCCTCAAGAAGCACTTCGCCACCGCCACCACCACCGTCAAGGCGGTCGACGATGTGTCTTTCCGCATCGATGAAGGCCAGACCCTGGGCCTGGTTGGCGAATCCGGCTGCGGCAAGTCCACCACCGGACGCAGCATCCTGCGCCTGATCGAACCCAGCGCCGGCAGCGTGCGCTTCATGGGCCAGGAACTGACCCTGCTGCCGGAAGGCCAGCTGCGCGCCATGCGTCGCCACATGCAGATGGTGTTCCAGGATCCGTATGCCTCGCTCAATCCGCGCATGACCATCGGCGAGGTCCTGGAAGAGCCGCTGATCGTGCACCGTCTGCACGACCGCGCTACCCGCAAGCGCAAGGTGGCCGAGGCGCTCGACATGGTCGGCCTGAACCCGGCCTACGCCGCGCGCCACCCGCACGAATTCTCGGGCGGCCAGCGCCAGCGCGTGGGTATCGCCCGCGCCATCATCACCCGTCCCAAGCTGGTGGTGGCCGACGAAGCCGTCTCGGCGCTGGACGTGTCGATCCAGGCGCAGATCCTGAACCTGCTGCGCACGCTGCAACAGGAACTGGGCCTGACCTATCTCTTTGTCTCGCACGACCTGGCCGTGATCCGCCATGTGAGCGATACCATCGGCGTGATGTACCTGGGCCGCATGGTGGAGCTGGGCGCGCGCGAAGACATCTACGCCCAGCCGCGCCATCCCTACACGCAGGCACTGCTGTCGGCCATTCCGCGCGAGCATCCGCGCCAACAACGCCAGCGCATCGTGCTGCAGGGGAGCATCCCCAACCCGGCCGCACCACCGCCGGGTTGCCACTTCCATCCACGCTGCGCCTCCTGCATGGAGATCTGCAAGACCCAGGCCCCTGCCCCGGTCAAGCTCAGCGCCACCCATACCGTGGCCTGCCACCTGTACCGCTAAACCAAGCCGCTAGAATACGCCCCCGAACCCAGAACGAGAGACCGCCATGCCCGCCTTCCCCGACTTCAGCAGCAACCACTACCCCTACCTGTCGCGCCGCAGCGCCGTCTATGCCCGTCGCGGCATGGTCGCCACCTCGCAACCGCTGGCCGCGCAAGCGGGCCTGGAAGTATTGCAACGGGGTGGCAATGCCATCGACGCCGCCATCGCCGCCGCCGCCGCGCTGACGGTGGTGGAACCCACCGCCAACGGCATCGGTGGCGATGCCTTCGCCCTGGTCTGGCACGGTGGCAAGCTGCATGGCCTGAACGCCAGCGGCCCGGCGCCACAGTCGATCTCGGCCGAGAAGCTCACCGGCGCCGGCCTCAAGGACGTCCCCAAGTATGGCGCCCTGCCGGTGACCGTGCCCGGCACGCCCAGTGCCTGGGCCGCCATGGCCAAGCGCTTCGGCAAGCTGGCGCTGACCGACTCGATGTCGGGCGCCATCACGCTGGCGCAAGAGGGATTCCCGGTCTCACCCATGGTGGCGCATGCCTGGCAGGTGGCGCACCAGAACTTCAGGCGCGAATTCAAGGACGCCCACTTCCAGTCCTGGTTCGACACCTTCAGCATCGATGGCCAGGCGCCCCGGGCCGGCCAGCTGTGGCGCTCCGCAGGTCATGCCGCCACGCTGGCAGCCATTGCCGCCGACAATGCCGAGAGCTTCTATCGCGGCGCGCTGGCCGAGCAGATCGCCGCCTTCATTGGCCAGGCCGGTGGCTACATGCAGACCTCGGATCTGGCCGCCTTCCAGCCTGAGTGGGTCGATCCCATCGGCGTGAACTATCGCGGCTACGACGTCTGGGAGATCCCGCCCAATGGCCATGGCATGGTCGCCCTGATGGCGCTGAACCTGTTGAAGGCCTATGACTTTTCCGAGCGCGATACGCTGGCCACCTACCACCGCCAGATCGAAGCCATCAAGCTGGCCTATGCCGACGGCCTGGCCCACATCGCCGACCCGGCCCACATGAAGGTGACGGTGGAGCAGTTGCTGTCGGATGCCTACGCCGACGAACGGCGCAAGCTCATCGGCAAGCGCGCCACGCTGCCGGTGGCCGGTGACCCCTCGCGCGGCGGCACGGTCTACCTGTGCACGGCCGATGCCGAGGGCAATATGGTGTCCTTCATCCAGAGCAACTACATGGGCTTCGGCTCCGGCCTGGTGGTCCCGGGTACCGGCATCGCCCTGCACAACCGTGGCAACAACTTCACGCTGGAAGCCGGCCATCCCAATGTGCTGGCGCCGGGCAAGCGCCCCTACCACACCATCATCCCCGGCTTCATGACCCGCAACGGCCAGGCCGTCGGCCCCTTCGGCGTGATGGGCGGCTTCATGCAACCGCAGGGCCACGTCCAGATGGTGATGAATACGGTGGACTTCGGCCTCAATCCGCAAGCCTCCCTGGATGCGCCGCGCTGGGAATGGGAAAAGGGCAACAAGGTCGCCATCGAACACAGCACCGCCGAACACCTCTTCCGTGGCCTGGCCGGCCTGGGCCATGAAGTATCGTGGTCGGGCAACCAGCTGGGCTTCGGCCGTGGCCAGATCATCTGGCGCAACGACGAAGGCGTGCTCTGCGGCGGTACCGAACCGCGCACCGACGGTTGCGTGGCGGCCTGGTGAGGATGCATCCATCGTGAAGAGCATCGCTGCCCCGCCCTCCGCGTCCCCGTCCGTCGATGCCGACGGCGCCGACACTACGGAAAGCCTCGCGCGCACCGGCTCGCTGCCCGAATACGTCTATGCAAAACTGCGCCAGGACATCTTCGACATGCGGCTGCTGCCCGGCGACCAGATCACCGAGACCGAGATCGCGGCCCACTTCAAGGTCTCGCGCACGCCGGTGCGGCAAGCCCTGCAACGCCTGCAGGGCGATGGCCTGATGCAGGGCTATGTACGCGGCGGCTGGGAAGTGGTGCCGATCGATTTCAAGCGTTTTTCCGATCTCTACGAAATGCGCCGGCTCATCGAAACCCATGCCGTGCGCCGCCTGTGCGCACAGGCCGGTGACCTGTCGGTGCTGGCCGGCCTGCGCGCCACCTGGTGCGTGCCGGTTGAAGAGCGCGAGCTGGACGGCCCCAAGGCCGCGCTGCTGGACGAGGTCTTCCACCAGACCCTGGTGCGTGCCGCCGGCAACCAGGAGATGGCCGATACCTTCGATCGTCTCACCGACCGCATCCGCATCGTGCGGCGGCTGGACTTCCTCTATGGCGACTGCCTGCACTCGACCTACGAGGAACATGCCGCCATCCTCGACCACATCGCCGCCGGTGACAGCGACGCGGCCCAGCGGCTGATGGACGAGCACATCGACGGCAGCCACGCCGAGGTCAACCAGATCACCCTGCATCGCCTGCATAGCGCCCGCGCCACGGCCACCACCAAGCCGCCGGCCTATGTCTCGGTACGGGTGCGGCGCTCGTTCTGATCCGTACTGACTGGCACTGACCAGTGCTGACCGCGCGCTGAAAGCACTGCCGTGCTGTGTTAGTCTTTTCGCTTTGATCCAGTCAGGGAGACAAGCATGAAAGTCGCAGTCATGGGCGCGGGCGCCGTGGGATGTTATTTTGCCGGCATGCTGGCACGCGCGGGACACGAGGTGGCACTGATCGGCCGTCCCCAGCATGTCGAGGCCTTCAACACCACCGGGCTGCGACTGCAAGCCAAGACCTTCGATGAGACCATTCCCGTCAAGGCCAGCACCGATCCGGCCATTGCCGCTGGCGCCGACCTGGTGCTGTTCTGCGTCAAGTCCCCCGATACCGAGATCGCCGGTGCGCAACTGCGCCCGCACCTGGGAGCCGATACCCTGGTATTAAGCCTGCAGAACGGTACCGACAATGCCGATCGCCTGCGCACCGTGATTGCGCAGCCGGTATCGGCCGCCGTGGTCTACGTCGCCACCGAGATGGCCGGCCCCGGCCACGTCAAACATCACGGACGCGGCGAGCTGGTGATCGAACCCTCGGCCCGCAGCCGTGAAGCCGCCGATGCCCTGGTCGCGGCCGGCGTACCCACCGAGATTTCCGACAATGTGCGCGGCGCGCTGTGGTTGAAGCTCATCATCAACTGTGCCTACAACGCCCTCTCGGCGGTGGCACAACTGCCCTATGGCAAGCTGGTGGAAGGGGTGGGCGTGCCGGAGGTGATCCGCAACCTGGTGGCCGAATGCCGCGCAGTTGCCGATGCCGAAGGCGTCACGCTGGCCGGCGACGTGGACGTGGCGATCCGCAAGATCATCGAGACCATGCCCACGCAATTCTCCTCCACCGCCCAGGACGTGGCACGCGGCAAACCCAGCGAGATCGACCACCTGAACGGCTTCATCGTGCGTCGCGGTCAGGCGCTGGGCATCGCCACGCCGGTCAACCTGACCCTGCATGCGCTGGTCAAGCTCATCGAGAGCAAGGCGAAGTAAAGACGTGAGGAACCAGGTCGGACGCCTCAGCCGAATAAGCGGGCGTCAAACTGGAAGAGCCGCTTTTCCACTACCCGGACACTGGCCATCTGCGGATGCAGGGGATTGAGCAGCAGGTTGAAATCAGTCGGGCTGACCACCGATGGCACCTTCATCGCCAGCTGCTTGCCTTGCTCGATCCAATGTTTGCCGATGGCGGCGGTGCTGACCGGGTCGCGGGTGATGTCAGACCAGTCCGCCGGCATCTCCGGAATGTAGGCCTTGCGCAGCTCGGCCTGCGGCAACTCCAGCACGATCAGGTAGAAGTTGGCGCGAGGCATCAGCCCGGCCATGTGGACCAGCGACTCCAGCAGTGCCGTGGAGGCAGCGCAGCAGGTGTAGAGCACACGCATGCCGCGTGGATTCCAACGGCCGCCGCTCAGGGCCGCGCCATTGCCGGACAGGTCATCGGCCGCGTAATGACCCGGTTTTTCCTTGGCGAGCCGGTAGACCCGGGTAGACGTCAAGCCGCCACCCCGAAGGCGATACGGCTGAGGATATCGCGGACCCGGTCATAACCGGGTTGGGTATCGAGCACTTCCAGCGGTGTCATGCCGCCCAGGGTCGCATTGGGTCGACGCATCCACTGAGCCGCCAGTGCTTCATCCTCGAAGACATCGGCCGCCTGTTCGTGAATGTAGAGCACGCGTGCGATGCGGTCCGATTCGGACCCAGAGAGACGTTCCTTGCGTGAAATCTTGCGCAGAATGGTCGAACTGGGCAGGCCCAGTCCGGCCAGCAGCGTCTGCAGGGGAACCTGCAACAGTTCCTTGGCAACGCGCTCGGCAATGATGGCATCCATGCCATCACGGATGGTGCGGCCCTGGCTGACCGGGTCCATGCTGGCGAAACGCTCGAAATCATGCGGCCTGGTGCCCAGGCCCTGCGCGCTCTTAGCGGATGCGGATGTGCGGACGGCCGCGGATCGGGTTGCCATGCTCAGCCTCTCATTTGGCAGGTTTCATTCTCTCATCTTAGAAGTTTCTCAAATGAGAGTCAACAAACCACCAAATGAGAGCCTAGCGCAACATCGCGGACATGGCCGAAAGGCTGTTCAAGACCCGCACCGCATATTCCGCCGTGGGGGCATCGAATTCCACGGTGACATTATCGGTGCGTTCCAGGATGGGCAGCTGGCTGAACAGGTCGGCCAGCGCCACCGTCTGGGTCTGCAGGCGGCAGCGCAGCGGTCCGCGCAGGGGCAGCACCGGCATCGATGCCGCTTGTGCCACCAGGCTGGCTACCGCCTGGCGGGCGCGCTCTTCCAGCAAGACGCAGGATGCTTGCGGCGTGAGCGTGTCGCCGCTGTTGGCGCCATAGGCCTTCTTGGTTTCGGCAAAGACGGCATGGGGGAACAGCGGCTGGTTTTCCTCGATGAAGGCATCGTCACCGCTGCCGAAGATCACCGGCACGCCATGCTCGGCCGCCAGTGCGCCATAGAGGCCGGCCTCGCCCATCTCCTGTCCGCCCAGCCAGACGCGGGCGAAGGCGAAGCTGTTGGTGGTATGCGCCAGGATGCCGCGCCCCTGCGCGCGCGAGTGGTAACCCACCAGCATGACCGCATCGATATCGTGGTCCACGCCGCCCATCATGCCCAGTACACGCGGCTTGCCCAGCACCATGCGCGCCTGCGCATGCAAGAGGTCGGGCAACAGGTTGCGGAAGCCTCCGTGCGAATCGTTGACCTTGATGGCGGTGGCGCCAGCGGCCAGTGCACCACGGATGACGGCATTGGCTTCCTCGGTCATCCAGCGCCGGGCGCGTTCGTATTCGCCGTTGCCGGCACGGGTCTGCTCGGGATGGAACACCCCGGCCACGCCTTCGATGTCAACGGAAACCAGGATATTGGCGCGCTTGGTCGTCATGAAAATCTCGCTGCAGTCAGTCGTTCGGTAAATCTCAGGCCAGCGCCGCCAGCCGCTCGCGCAGGCTGACACGCACATGGCCATCGCGCCCGTGCACCGTCTCGGCGGCAAAGAGCGCGTGGAGTATGGCTTGCTCCACGCTGTCGGCGGCGGCATGGAACAGGGGGTCGAGCAGGTGATCGGCCAAGAGCGTCACCTGCACGCCTTCGGCACTGGCCTCGATCTGCTGGGCGGTCGAGAAGGCCAGCGCGATATCGCCGCTGCCATGGCCGTAGACCGAGCCGGTCCGCGCCAGACCTGCACCGGCGCGGGTGGCCAGGCGCTTCAGCTGACGTGCATCCAGCGGCGCATCGGTGGCCAGGATCATGATGATGGAGCCCTTCTCCGGGCTGTGGTCGGGCGCTTCGCTGTCGGCCAGCCGGCGACCGACCGCATCGCCATCGATGACCAGCTCCGGCAGGCGACCGAAATTGGACAGCACCAGCGCGCCCACGGTAAAGACATTGCCAGCGGCACCGATGCTCACCCAGCGCGAAGCCGTCCCGATGCCGCCCTTGAGGCCGAAGCTGGACATGCCCCGCCCCGCGCCGACCGCGCCCTGAGCCACCTCCGGCGACAGGGCCTGCAGCGCCTGCAGGTAATGCTGCTCCTCGATGGCCAGCGCCTGCTGGTCGTTGAGATAGGCGTCATTGCATTCCAGCACCAGGGCATTGACGGTGGAGAGACTGCGCCCACATTCGGGATTCTCGCGCAGGGTATGGCGGACCTGGGCGGTCAGCAGCGTGCCCACCGCAAAGGTATTGGAGAGCGCGATGGGCGACTCCAGCTGGCCCAGTTCTTCCAGCTGCACCAGCCCGGCACTCTTGCCGAAGCCGTTGATGACGGCGGCCGCGGCCGGCAGCCTGTGGGTGAAGAGATTGCCGCCATGCGGCATGACCACGGTCACGCCGGTCTGGACCGGACCGGCGTCCAGGGTGCAATGGCCCACGCTCACGCCGGCCACGTCGGTGATGCTGTTGCGCGGGCCGGCAGCGAGCCGGCCGATGTGTGGAACCTGCGGGGTCATCGTGATCAACTCGTGATCAGCGCTGGTCGATCTTGGGATCGAGCGCGTCACGCAAGCCGTCGCCCAGCAGGTTGAAGGCCAGCACGGTCAGGAAGATGGCGATGCTGGGCACGATGGCGATGTGCGGCGAGGTCACCATGTCGGCGCGGGCTTCATTCAACATCAGGCCCCATTCCGGGGTGGGCGATTGCGCACCCAGGCCGAGGAAGGACAGGCCGGCGGCGGTGATGATGGAGGTGCCGATACGCATCGTGAAATACACCACGATGGCCGAGATGGTGCCGGGGAAGATGTGCTTCCACATGATGGTCGTATCCGAGGCACCGATGCTGCGGGTAGCCTCGATGTAGGTCAGGTTCTTGAGCTGCAACGTATTGCCGCGCACCAGGCGGGCAAACGCCGGGATGCTGAACACCGACACCGAGATGATGACGTTGATCATGCCGCCGCCCAGGATGGCGACGATGCCGATGGCCAGCAGGATGCCCGGGAAGGCGAACAGCACGTCGCAGATACGCATGGTGATGCGGTCCCACCAGCCTTCGTAGTAACCGGCCAGGAGGCCGAAGACGGTACCGATCACCGCGCCGATGGCCACTGAGAAGAAGCCCGAGGCCAGCGAGATACGCGCGCCCATCAGGATGCGGCTGAAGATGTCGCGGCCCAGCGAATCCACGCCGAACCAGTGGGTCCAGGTCGGGGGCGAATTCAGGGCGTCGTAGTCGAAGTAGTTCTCCGGATCGAAAGGCACGATCAGCGGCGCAATGATGGCCACTGCGATCAGCAGCAGGATGAAGATGCCGGCATAGACGGCCAGGTGCTGCTTCTTGAACTTGCGCCAGAATTCGCGCCAGGGGGTGCGGATCTTCTGACCGGAGGCGGCAGCCACGGCGGCCGGGTCGGGTGGCGGCAGCGGTGCGCCGGTGTCGGAAACGGGAGCATTGGAGAGCGACATGATTCCCCTCACTTGAAACGGATGCTGGGGTTGATCACGGCATAGAGCACGTCCACCACCAGGTTGATGAAAATGAATTCCAGCGAGAACAGCAGGATCTCGGCCTGGATGACGGGGTAGTCACGCATCTCGACGGCGTCCACCAGCAGGCGTCCCATGCCCGGCCAGTTGAACACCACCTCCACCAGGATGGAGCCGCCCAGCAGGAAGCCGAACTGCAGGCCCATCATCGTGACCACCGGAATGAGCGCATTGCGCAGGCAATGCTTGACGACCACCACCGTTTCGGCCAGGCCCTTGGCGCGCGCGGTGCGCACGAAGTCTTCCTGCAGGATCTCGATGAAGGAGGAACGGGTAAAGCGCGCCATCACGGCGGCCACGGCCGCGCCCAGGGTGATGGAGGGCAGGATGTAGTGGCGCCAGGTATCGTCACCGACGGTGGGCAGCCAGCCCAGCTTGACCGAGAACACCTGCATCAGCAGGATGCCCAGCGAGAAAGCCGGGAAGGAAATGCCCGACACCGCCAGCGTCATGCCCAGGCGATCGGGCCACTTGTTGCGCCATACCGCCGAGGAGATACCGATGACCAGGCCGAAGATCACTGCCCAGATCATGGCCACCACGGTCAGCCACAGCGTGGGCCAGAAGCGCGCGCCGATCTCCTCGGCTACCGGACGCTTGGTGCGGATGGAACGGCCGAAGTCACCCTTGGCCGCATTGACGAAGAAATTGACGAACTGCTCCGGCAGGGGTCTGTCCAGGCCGAGGTCGGCGCGCACCAGCGCTACCGTCTTCTCGTCGGCTTCAGGACCGGCGGCCAGCCGCGCCGGGTCGCCCGGCAACAGGTGCACGAACAGGAACACCAGCACCGCCACCAGCAGCAGCGTGGGAATCAGGCCTAACAGGCGTTTGATGACATAGGAAAACATGGGACTCTCTGAATAAGGCTGCCCGTCGCTGGTGCTTCGACACCGTGCTGTTGAGTCATTGCCTGCGCAGCCAGGCTGCGGCTACGCATCGTGAATCTGCGGGAAGGAGGCCAGGCCCCCTTCCCCATTGCGTGGCTGCGGCAACACACTGCCGCATGACGCCGAGGTATTACTTGGTGAATTCGATGTTCTCGAATTCGTAGGCCTGGTCAGGCATCACGTAGACACCCTTGAGGTTCTTGGCACGGGCGTACAACAGCTTCTCGGTGACCAGGAAGGCCCACGGGGCGTCCTTCCAGATTTCTTCCTGGGCGTCCTTGTACAGCGCTTCCTTTTCCTTGCGGTCGGAGACGGTCAGGGCCTTGGCGATATCGCCATCGACCTTGTCGCTCTTGTAGTAGGCGGTGTTGAACAGACGCGGCGGGAAGGATTCGGATGCCAGCAGCGGACGCAGACCCCAGTCGGCTTCACCGGTGGAGGACGACCAGCCCACGTAGAACAGGCGGATCGGTGCGGTGGCCGGATCCTGCCAGCTTTCCACGCGTTCCACGCGCTGGCCGGCTTCCATGGCCATGATCTTGGTCTTGATGCCGACTTGCGCCAGTTGCTGCTGCAGGAACTGGATCACCTTCACGGCGGTGGTGTGGGTGTAGGCCGACCACAGTTCGGTCTCGAAGCCGTTCGGATAACCGGCTTCGGCCAGCAGTGCCTTGGCCTTCTTCACGTCATACGGCCAGGGACCGGTCTTGTAGGCGTAGTCCACGCCCTGCGGCAGCACGCCATCCATCGGCACGGCATAGCCATTGAAGGCGACCTTGGCCAGGGCCTGCTTGTTGATGGCGTAGTTGATCGCTTCACGCACCTTGGGGTTGTCGAACGGCTTTTGCTTGACGTTCATCGACATGTAGCGCTGGATGATGGAGGGGCCGGCGATCACATCCAGGTTGGGCTTGCTCTTGAGCAGATCAGCCTGCTCGTAGGGCACCGGGTAGGTGAACTGCGCCTCGCCGGTCTGCAGCATGGCCGAGCGGGAGTTGTTGTCGATCACCGGCTTCCACAGGATCTCGTCGACCTTGGGGTAGCCCTTCTTCCAGTAGCCGTCGAACTTGGCGACCTTCAGGTAGTCGGTCTGCTTCCATTCGACGAACTTGAAGGGGCCGGTACCGACCGGGTGGAAGGCGATGTCCTTGTTGCCGTACTGCTTCAGCGCAGCCGGCGAGATGATGCCGGCCGACGGGTGGGCCAGCACGTTGATGAAGGCCGAGAACGGCTCCTTCAACACGATCTTGACGGTGTAGTCGTTGAGGACTTCGGTCTTGGCGATGCGGTTGAAGAGGTTGTAGCGCTTCAACTTGTTGTCGGGGTTGATCACGCGGTCGAACGAGGCCTTCACGGCGTCAGCCTTGAAGTCGGTACCGTCGTGGAACTTCACGCCTTGCTTCAGGCGGATGGTGTATTCCAGGCCATCCTTGCTCACCAGGTAGCCTTCGGCCAGCACCGGGATCAGCTTCATGTCCTTGTCGAAGCCGAACAGGCCCTGGTAGAAGGACTTCATCACCGACAGCGACAGCGTATCGTTGGCGTCATACGGGTCCATGGTGGTGAAGGTCGAGGCGACGGCCAGCGTGGCGGTCTTGGCGGCAAAGGCGTTGGCCGCGCCGAACTGCAGGGCGGCGCCCAGGGTTCCCATGGCCAGCCATTTGGCGGCGGTCATTGCTTTGATTTTTGCGGATGCGGACATTAGTCTCTCCTGATCAGTGAGGCTGAGGTTGGTACAGCGTTATTGAGATTACTGCGCTGACTGCATTTACAACAATGGAAACTTTACGTCGGGACAGCTAGCGGCGCACTCAGAACGCGCCGGCAATACGGTGCTGGGCCACAAAGTGCCCGGGAGCAACTTCCTTCAAGGGTTCTACCTTGGGCTCATCGCCCACCAGCCGGATCGGGCTGGGAATCTCATCGGTCAACAGCTTCTTGCCATGCTGGCGCAGCGTCGGGTCGGCAATGGGGACGGCCGCCATCAGCTTGCGCGTATAGGGATGCTGCGGATTCTCGAAGATGGCGCGGCGCGGGCCGATCTCGACGATCTGGCCCAGGTACATCACCGCCACGCGGTGACTGATGCGCTCCACCACGGCCATGTCGTGCGAGATGAAGATGAAGGAGATGCCCAGCTCGGCCTGCAGGTCCAGCATCAGGTTGACGATCTGGGCCTGGATCGACACGTCCAGCGCCGACACCGATTCATCGGCGATGACGATCTTGGGATTCAGGGCCAGGGCGCGCGCGATGCAGATGCGCTGGCGCTGGCCGCCGGAGAATTCGTGCGGATAACGCTGGCCATGCTCGGGCGTGAGGCCCACGCGGGTCAGCAGCGCATCCACGCGCGCCTGCGCGCCCTCCTTCATGCCATGCACCAGCATCGGCTCCATGATGGAATAGCCCACCGTCATGCGCGGATCGAGCGAGGCGAACGGATCCTGGAAGATGAACTGGATATCGCGACGCAGCTGACGCAGCTCGCTGCGCGGCAGTTGCGCCAGGTCGCGCCCGCCGAATTCGACACGGCCACCGGCGATATCGACCAGGCGCAGCAAGGAACGGCCGGTGGTGGACTTGCCGCAACCGGACTCGCCGACAATGGCCAGGGTCTCGCCGGAATAGAGATCGAAGCTGACCTTCTCCACCGCATGCACACGCTGCTTGACGCGACCGAAGATGCCGCTCTTGACATCAAAGCGGGTGGTCAGCTCGCGCACCTTGAGGATGGGCTGGCGCTGCTGGGCGATCTCCTTCTGTGCCTGCAGGTCGGCCGTGCTGGCGGCCAGGTCGGGGCGCACCTCGGCTTGCGGGGCGATGCCAAAGCGCAGCGGGGTATCGGTGCCGCGCATGGAACCCAGGCGCGGCACGGCGGCCAGCAGGGAACGGGTATAGGGATGGGCGGGTGCCGCGAAGAGTGTCTTGACCTCGTTCTCTTCCACCTTCTCGCCACGGCACATCACCACCACGCGGTCGGCCACCTCGGCCACCACGCCCATGTCGTGAGTGATGAAGACCACGCCCATCTGCATCTCTTCCTGCAGGGAGCGGATCAGTTGCAGGATCTGCGCCTGGATGGTCACGTCCAGGGCCGTGGTCGGTTCATCGGCGATCAACAGCGACGGCTTGCAGGACAGCGCCATGGCGATCATCACACGCTGGCGCATGCCACCCGACAACTGGTGCGGATGGCGACCCAGCACGCGCTTGGCCTCAGGGATGCGCACCATCTCCAGCATGCGCAGCGCCTCGGCCTGGGCAGCCGCACGGCCCATGCCCTGGTGCAGGCGGATCGATTCGGCGATCTGCTCGCCGACGGTAAAGACCGGGTTCAGCGAGGTCATCGGCTCCTGGAAGATCATGGCGATCTCCTTGCCACGGATGCCGCGCATGGTGGCGTTATCCGCCTGGGCCAGGTCCAGGGTCTGGCCGCTACGGCGCAGGAACTGCATGCTGCCGCTGGCGATCTTGCCGCCACCGTGTTCGATCAGGCGCATGATGGCCAGCGATGACACCGACTTGCCCGAGCCGGACTCGCCGACAATGGCCAGAGTCTCGCCCTGGCCGACGTGGAAGGACAGGTCGCGCACCGCGTCCACCGTCCGTTCGGAGGTGGAGAAGCGCACGCTCAGGTGGTTCACGTCCAGTACGCGTTGGGGCTGTTGCATCTTGATTCTCTCCTGCGGGCCGCTTCAGGCCTGGTCTGCTTAGTCTGCGTAAATGGCCGTGACCGGCGCGTCGTCACCGCGACCGTAGCCGCGATACATGCCTTCGGTGTTGAAGGGCAACACCAGGTTGCCCTGGGCGTCCACGGCAATGATGCCACCGCGCCCGCCGACCTTGGGCAGGGACTCGAACACCACGGCCTGACTGGCCTGCTCCAGCGACTGGCCGGCATAGGCCATGCGCGCGCCGACGTCGTAGCAGGCCACCGCGCGCAGGAAGGATTCGCCGGTACCGGTGGCCGATACGGCTACGGTCGCGTTGTTGGCATAGCAGCCGGCGCCGATGACGGGCGAATCGCCCACGCGGCCCGGTTGCTTGTTGGTGATGCCGCCGGTGGAGGTGGCCGCTGCCAGGTTGCCGGCGCGGTCCAGGGCCACAGCGCCGACGGTGCCGAACTTGTGGTCGGGGTCGATGGGCTCGGTGGTTTCCTTTTGCGCGAAGGCGAAGGAGGCGGCGTCATGGTCCAGCATCACGCCAGCCTGGCCGCGCACGCGCAGCCATTGTTCATGACGGGCATCGGTATGGAAGTACTCCGGCGCCACCGTGGCTACGCCATTGCGCGCGGCAAAGGCTTCGGCACCGGCTCCCACCAGCAGCACGTGCTCGCTCTTTTCCATCACGGCGCGTGCGGCCAGGACCGGATTGCGCACATTGGTGACACAGGCCACCGCGCCGGAAGAGAGATCGGCGCCGTTCATCACGCAGGCATCCAGCTCATGCTTGCCCTCGCTGGTATAGACGGCACCATGGCCGGCATTGAAGAGCGGACAGTCTTCCAGCAGGCGCACCGCCTCGGTGACCGCATCCAGCGCCGAGCCGCCGGCATTGAGGATGGCCTGGCCGGCGGCCACGATGGCCCCCAGCGCCTGGAGGTAGCGGGCCTCGTCGGCGGCCGAGAGCGAATTGCGCGAGATGGTACCCGCGCCACCATGGATGGCGATTACCGGAGTCGTCATGATTTGGTCTTTCCTTTGGTCTTGGGGGCTGCCTTGGCAGGCTTGCCCACCGGGGTCGTGCCGGTACGCGGCGACTGCTGCTGCGACAGGTACAGCCAGGGCAATACGAATTCGGTCATCTGCGAGGCCGCCTGCACCGAACGCCGCGCGCGATGCGCCACGGCGTCGCACAGCGCCTGGATCAGGATCAGGGCCGCCGCATCCGAGGTCGGCGAGAGCTTGCGCTCGATCTGCGCGTAGATCGCCACATCGGCCAGCGGCACCAGCGGCGAGCCATGGGAGTCGGTGATGGCGAGGATCTGCGCGCCCTTCTCGACTGCGCGCTGGGTCAGCCAGACGGTGTCGGCGGCGTAGCGCGGGAACAGCATGGCAATCACCAGGTCGCGCTGGTCGAGCTTGAAGAACTGGCGACCGGCCTGCGAAGGACCACCGGCCATGGCCACCGAGCTGACGCTGCGCACGTAGGGTTCCAGCGCATGCGCCATCAAGCCGGACAGGTAGGCCGAGGCACCGAAGCCGATGATGAAGACGCGGTCGGCCGAGAGGATCATGTCGACCGCGCGCTCGCAGTGTTCCGGGGTGAGCAGGCGCCGCGTGGCTTCGATGTTGCGGATGTCGCTCTCGAAGGCCGCGGCCATGATCTCGGCGCTGCTGGCGGCGCGCTGCACCTCGTCGCGCAGCTTCTCCACCGGTGCCAGCGTGGTGGCGAAGTCGGCTACCAGGGCGGCGCGGAAGGAGGCATAGCCATCGAAGCCGAGGGCGTGGGAAAAGCGGTTGGCCGTGGCCACCGAGATACCGGCGGCTTCGGAGAGCTCATCGATGGTCATGGTGGCGGCACGGAAAGGATTGCCCAGCACGTAGTCGGCCGTCTTGCGGTGCGACTTGGACAATTGCGGATACAGCTTGCCCAAGGCCTGCGCGACCGCGCCCGCTCCCTGCAAGCTGATGTTCTTCGGCTGTTGTGTCACAGTCCGCCGCCCCTTTTGAATGTCTCCGATATTCGATGCAACGCAAATCGTTTATACGATTTAGATCATTTGCATCCCCGCCCTGCGACTGCTATTTTTCTGGACTGCTTTTATCATCCGGCAGGAACATCCTTCTCGCTCCACTTCCGGAAAAAATGTAAATATATTTTCATTTGTTTTCGGAGTAAAGAAAAAATACTTTCAAAAACCAAATATCGTTATAACGCACCAGAAGCAATCAGGAAAGCGCGAGAATCGAGCAAGAAACGCACCGTTATAGGTGAGTTTCTGATGCAGCGCACCAAAAATGACGGGCACTTTGGCGGGCGCATGACGATAAAATACGCCCCTTCGCCCGTGCTTTCACCATGAATATCCGCTTCCTCGAAACCTTCGTCTGGCTGGCCAGGCTGCGCAACTTCCGGCTCACGGCCGAACGCCTGCATACCACCCAGGCTGCGGTATCCAGCCGCATCGCCTCGCTCGAACAGGATTTCGGCGTGCGCCTGTTCGACCGCAGCGCGCGCGAGGTGGCCCTGACCGCCGATGGCAGCAAGGCGCTGGTCTATGCCGAGCGCATGGTCAAGCTCATGCGCGAGATGAAGGACGACATGTCCGACCGCGAGGTCTATGCCGGCGTGATCCGCATCGGCGTGATCGAATCCATCGTCCATAGCTGGTTCCCGGACTTCCTGGGGCGCCTGCACAAGACCTTCCCGCGCCTGCAGATCGAGATCGTCAGCGACACCACCATCCACCTGCACGAGCAATTCAACAAGGGTGGCGTGGACCTGGTGCTGCAGGCCGAACCGGTAATCGGGCCGCAGGTCAGCAACATCGCGCTGTGCGAATTCCCGATGCGCTGGGTCTGCAGTCCCAAGCTCGACATCGGCAGCGAGACCCTGACCCTGTCGGACCTGGCGGCTTTCCCGGTGATCAGCTTCGCCCGCAACTCGGGGCCGCATGCGGTGATCGAACGCCTCTTCTCGGGCAGCGAACGCAGCGAGCGCAACCTGCACATCAATTGCATCGCCTCGGTAGCCACCATGATCCGGCTGGCCACCGATGGCTTCGGCATCGCGGCGGTACCGCCGGCCATTATCCAGCGCGAGTTGAATGAAGAGAGCCTGCACCTGCTGCGGGTCGATACCGAGTTCCCGGCGCTGGCCCTGATCGCCTGCTTCCGCTCGGACCACGAGAATCCCCTGACCGAAACCGTGGCCCGCATCGCCCAGGAAACCGCCTCCGACTTTGCACTCAATTGGGGACAGGAAATCGCCCGGCTACCCGCGCCGTTGAGCTGAACCTGTCCGCAGGCCGCATGCGCCCTGCATGTGGCCGCCTCCACTGGCGATGCTGCGCAGCACCATCATGAAGCAGCCATCGCCCTGCTTTTGCTCATAAGATTTTTCAATCATTTCTGTTCACATTTTCTTGTTGGACAGCACCCGCCCCGCTTACCCATACTGGATTCAAGGCTGGCAACCCGGCCGATGCCCGGCACCCCGCCAGCACACCCAGAGCCGTCCCGCACATCCACGCAAGTCCACCCAGATCACGACGCCGCCGCACGACCGGCGGCGCGCAACATAGAGGAGGTAGTCCATGTCTTATTCCCCTTCCGCGGCGGCCACGCCCGCGGCCACGCCTGAGGCCACATCCGTCATGGATCTCACCTACCGCAAGATCGCCTGGCGGCTGATCCCCTTCCTGGTCTTCCTGTTCGTGTTGGCCTGGATCGACCGCGTCAACGTCGGCTTCGCCAAGCTGCAGATGCTGCAGGACCTGCAGTTCTCGGAAGCCATCTACGGCCTGGGGGCTGGCATCTTCTTCATCGGTTACTTCCTCTTCGAAGTGCCCAGCAACCTGCTGCTGGAAAAGATCGGCGCCCGCAAGACGCTGGCCCGCATCACCATCCTCTGGGGCCTGGCCTCGATGGCGATGGCCTATGTCACCACGCCGACCTCGTTCTACATCCTGCGCTTCCTGCTGGGCATCTTCGAGGCCGGCTTCTTCCCTGGCGTGGTGCTGTACCTGACCTACTGGTTCCCGGCCCAGCGCCGCGCCCGCGTCAATGGTCTGTTCATGACTTCGTTTGCCATCGCCGGTGCCGTCGGCGGCCCGATTGCCGGCTTCATCATGAGCAGCATGGAAGGCGTAGGCCACCTGACCAACTGGCAATGGCTCTTCATCATCGAGGGCATTCCTTCGCTGCTGGCCGGCTTCGCCGTGCTGGCCTGGCTGCCGGAAAAACCGGCCAATGCCAAGTGGCTGACCGAGTCCGAGAAGAGCGCCGTCACGCAAGCCCTGGCCGCCGAAAACAGCGCACCGGGCAAGCACTTCTCCTTCAAGGATGCCTGCAGCAACTATCGCGTCTGGATCTGCGCCGCCGTGTATTTCTGCGTGGTCAGCGGCAATGCCACCATCGCCTTCTGGGCGCCGTCCATCATCAAGGAAATCGGCGTCAAGGGTAACCTGCAGATCGGCCTGATCTCGGCCATCCCCTTCGTGGCCGGCACCCTGGCCATGATCTGGAACGGCTTCCACTCCGACAAGACCGGCGAGCGCCGCCTGCATAGCGCCATCGCCACGCTCATCGCCTGTATCGGCCTGGTCGCCACCGGCATGAGCCTGGGCAATGCGACGCTGGCGCTGTGCTCGCTGACGCTGGCCGCCGTGGGCATCCTGGCCGCCTTCCCGGTGTTCTGGTCCATCCCCGCCGCCTTCCTGGCCGGCACCGCTGCAGCCGGTGGCATCGCGCTCATCAACTCCATCGGCAACCTGGCCGGCTTCGTGGCGCCCTACATGATCGGCGCATTGAAGACCAGCACCGGATCGCTGTCCTCGGGCCTGTACTTCGTGGCCGCGCTGGAATTCCTGGCCAGTTTCCTGGTGGTTCTTTTCGTCAGGAAGCATTGACCCCTCATCCGAAACCGGATCCTCCCGTTCGGACTGCGTAGATCCGAAGGATCGTATCGAAGGCGCAGCAGTATGCGCGCAAGGAGCGGAGCACCTTCGATACGCTGCTGCGCAGCTACTCAGTCCGAACGGAAAATGAAATGCGCAAGGCACGCGCTTGTTGATTCACCCTGTTGGATAGAAACTCATGAAGCTCACCTTTACCCTCCCCGACCACACCACCGTCGACGCCGACCTCACCCGCCTGGTCATCGCCGGCTGGGCCGGCCGCGACCTGGCCGCCATCGAACACCACATCGAAGAACTGGAAGCCCTGGGCATCTCCCGCCCCAGCGCAGTGCCGCTGTTCTACCGCGTCTCGGCCAACCAGCTGTCCCAGTCCACGCAGGTGCAGGTGCTGGGCGAGGCCTCTTCCGGCGAAGTGGAAACCTTTGTCTTCAATGCCGGCGGCGAGCTGTATGTCTCCATCGCCTCGGACCACACCGACCGCAAGCTGGAGGCGCACAGCGTGGCCTTCTCCAAGCAGGCCTGCGTCAAGCCCGTGGGCACCACAGCCTGGAAGCTGGCCGACGTGGCCGAGTACTGGGATGAACTGGTGATCCGCTCCTGGATCGAGGAAGACGGCGCCACCAAGCTCTACCAGGAAGGCACGCTGGCCTCGCTGCGCACGCCCGCCGATCTGATCGCCCGCTTCACCGAAGGCAGTACCCTGCTGCCCGAGGGTTGCGGCATGACCTGCGGCACGGTCGGCGCCATCGGCGGCATCCGCCCGGCGGCGGCCTTCACGATGGAGCTCTACGATCCACGCCGCCAGCGCGCGCTGCGGCACAGCTACGTGGCCGAATCGCTGGCCGAAGTGGCCTGATTCACCTTCCCTGCGGCCAGCCTTGCTGGCCGTTTTTGTCGGATGCGCCTGGCAATGCCATACTTGCCGTTTTGCGATCCCAAGCTTGCCTCTGGCGCACCTGCGCCACACCACACCGATACCCACCATCATGCCGAGCACACTGACCCAACTGGCCGCCGACCTCGACGCCGGCCGCACCACTTCCCTGCAACTGACCGAACAGGCCCTGGCCCGCATCGCCGATCCGGCCGGCGAAGGCGCGCGCGTCTTCACCAGCGTCTATGCTGAGCAGGCGCGCGCCGCCGCCCGCGCCTCCGACACCCTGCGCGCAGCCGGCCTGCGCCGCTCGCCCATCGAGGGCCTGCCGGTCTCGGTCAAGGACCTCTTCGACGTGGCCGGTGAAACCACCCTGGCCGGCTCGGTCGTACTGCGCGGCAAACCCGTCGCCCAGGCCAGCGCCGTGGTGGTGCAAAACCTGGTCAAGGCCGGTGCCATCGTCATCGGCAAGACCAACATGACCGAATTCGCCTACTCGGGCCTGGGCATCAATCCGCACTACGGCACCCCGCAAAATGCCTGGGAGCGCGGCGTGGCAGGTGGTCGCATCCCCGGCGGCTCGTCCTCGGGCGCGGCCATCTCGGTGAGCGACGGCATGGCCTTTGCCGCCGTCGGCTCCGACACCGGTGGCTCGGTGCGCATCCCCTCGGCCTTCAACGGCCTGACCGGCTTCAAGCCGACGGCCGCGCGCGTGTCCATGCAGGGCGTGCTGCCGCTGTCGGTCTATCTCGACTCCATCGGTCCGCTGGCAGCCTCCGTCGAATGCTGCGCCATCATGGATGCGGTGCTGGCCGGCATCGACTATGTTGCCCCGCACGCCCATCCGCTGCGCGGCCTGCGCCTGCTGGCCCCCACCAACGTGGTGCTGGACGGCATGGACGACCACGTCGCCAGCGCCTATCGCGCCACGCTGGCGAAGCTGTCCGCGGCCGGCGCGGTGATCGTGGAAGAGGAAGTGCCGGCCTTCAATGAACTGGCCGCCATCAATGCCAAGGGCGGCTTCACTGCCGCCGAGGCCTATGCCTGGCATCGCGGCCTGATCGCCGAGAACCACGACGGCTACGACCAGCGCGTGGTCTCGCGCATCCTGCGCGGCAAGGACATGGGCGCGGCCGACCTGCTGGACGTGCTGCATGCGCGCACACGCTGGATCGCCAGGGTCGAGGCGCAACTGGCCGGCTTCGACGCCATGGTCATGCCCACGGTCCCGGTGATCGCGCCGCGCATCGCCGACCTGCAGGCCAGCGACGAAGCCTACTACGGCGCCAACGGCAAGATCCTGCGCAACCCCACGCTGATCAACTTCCTGGATGGTTGCGCGGTCTCGCTGCCCTGCCACGCCGCCGGCAGCGCACCGGTGGGCCTGTCGCTGGCAGCCGCCGGTGGCCAGGACCAGCGCCTGCTGTCCATCGCCCTGGCAGTGGAGGGCCTGCTGGCCGCCTGATCACGCCACCGTTGGCAGTCCGACAAGGATTGAGAGGCTTGCGCATGCGCAAGCCTTTTTTTATGAGCAAATTGATGACAATTACCTGACGTTGACGCCGGGAACTACCCAGTAGGGAACATTTCACCTCTGCGGGCGCCGAACTATCGGAATTTTCATTAGAATGCGCTTTTGCAGCGCAAGATGGCCCGTCCCCGGGCCGCTACGCTGGGCAACCAGACAACAACCCTCCGGCATCAGCCAAGACCACTCATCTGCATGGCAACCAAGAAAACCTCCCCGTCCGACTACAGTGAATCATCGATCCGCGTCCTCAAGGGACTGGAGCCGGTCAAGCAGCGTCCGGGCATGTACACCCGCACCGAGAATCCGCTGCACATCCTCCAGGAAGTGATCGACAACGCCTCCGACGAAGCGCTGGGCGGCTACGGCAAGAGCATCATCGTCACCTTGAACGCCGACGGCAGCGTCAGCGTGGAAGATGACGGCCGCGGCATCCCGGTTGGCCTGCACCCGGAAGAAAAGGTCCCCACCGTCGAGATCGTCTTCACCCGCCTGCACGCCGGCGGCAAGTTCGACAAGGGCTCCGGCGGCGCCTATGCCTTCTCGGGCGGCCTGCACGGCGTGGGTGTGTCGGTCACCAATGCGCTGGCGACACGCCTGGAAATCACGGTCTGGCGCGAAGGTGGCGTGCATACGCTGGCCTTCTCGGGCGGCGACGTCATCGAGAAGCTGGCCTCGCGCCCCGCTACCCGCGACGACAAGAAGTCCGGCACCCGCGTCACTGTCTGGCCTGACCCCAAGTATTTCGACTCGGCCACCATCCCCCTGGGCGAGCTGCAGCGTCTGCTGCGCTCCAAGGCAGTGCTGCTGCCGGGTGTGAAGGTCACCTTCACCAATGCCAGGAGCGGCGACAGCCAGAGCTGGCAATACGACCAGGGCCTGCGCGGCTACCTGATGGAGCAACTGGCCCAGAGCGGCAGCGGCGAGACCCTGATCCCGCTGTTCGAGGGCGAGCAGTTCGCCGGCAAGGATGCCGAAGGCTTCGCCGAGGGCGAAGGCGCCTCCTGGGTGGTGGCCTGGACCGAGGAAGGCGCGGTGGTGCGCGAGTCCTACGTCAACCTGATCCCCACCTCCAATGGCGGCACCCACGAATCGGGCCTGCGCGAAGGCCTGTTCTCGGCCGTGAAGAGCTTTGCCGAGATGCATTCGCTCTTGCCCAAGGGCGTCAAGCTGCTGGCCGAGGACGTCTTTGCACGCGTCTCCTTCGTGCTCTCGGCCAAGGTACTGGATCCGCAATTCCAGGGCCAGATCAAGGAACGCCTCAATTCGCGCGATGCCGTGCGCCTGGTGGCCGGCTACTCGCGCCCGGCGCTGGAGCTGTGGCTGAACCAGCACGTCGAGTACGGCAAGAAGCTGGCCGAACTGGTCATCAAGCAGGCCCAGAGCCGCCTGCGTTCGGCGCAGAAGGTCGAGAAGAAGAAATCCTCGGGCGTGGCCGTGCTGCCGGGCAAGCTGACCGATTGCGAATCCTCGGACGTGTCGCGCAATGAACTCTTCCTGGTGGAGGGCGACTCCGCCGGCGGCTCGGCCAAGATGGGCCGCGACAAGGAATTCCAGGCCATCCTGCCGCTGCGCGGCAAGGTCTTGAACGCCTGGGAAACCGAGCGCGACCGCCTCTTCGCCAACAATGAAATCCACGACATCGCGGTGGCCATCGGCGTCGATCCGCATGGCATGAACGACACCCCGGACCTGTCCGGCCTGCGCTACGGCAAGATCTGCATCCTCTCGGATGCGGACGTGGACGGCTCGCACATCCAGGTGCTGCTCTTGACGCTGTTCTTCCGTCACTTCCCCAAGCTGATCGAGAACGGCAACATCTGCGTGGCGCGTCCGCCGCTCTATCGCGTCGATGCCCCCGCCCGTGGCAAGAAGCCGGTGCAGAAGCTCTACGCCCTGGACGATGGCGAACTCGAAGCCATCGAAGACAAGCTGCGCAAGGATGGCCTGAAGGAAGGTGCCTGGAGCATCTCCCGCTTCAAAGGCCTGGGCGAGATGAACGCCGAGCAGCTGTGGGAAACCACCATGAACCCCGACACCCGTCGCCTCCTGCCTATCGGCTTTGGCGAACCCGGCGTGCAGACCTCGGAAGAGCGCTTCAACATGTTGATGGGCAAGGGCGAAGCCGCCTCCCGCCGCGCATGGATCGAAGAGCACGGCAACGAGGCCGAGGCGGATATCTGAGATGACCAGGCCGGTGCCACGCCGCCTCCTGCGCACGCTGCACGGCGCCCTGCTGGGCGCGGGTGTGCTGCTGGGCGCAGGCATGCTGCCGGCACAGGCCCAGCAGGCCCAGATCCAGGTCCAGGCCAGGCCCGACAATGCGGTGCGCTACACCGACGCCAATGGCCTGTCGCATACGCATGTCGAAGCCGCCGGTGGTGCCGCCGCTGCCGCAGGCACCCTCATCTACCGCTATACCGATGCCGAAGGCGCAGTCCACGTCTACGCCGAAAAGCTGGACAACCCGGAGCGTCTCATGGCCAGCAGCGCCGACGCGCTGAACCACCATGGCAGCCGGGATGCCTCCGACACCCGCGCCGACCCGCCCTTCGTACGCACCATGCTGGCCCATCCGGATGCCGGCAAGTACGACGACCTGCTCAGGCAGGCGGCTGGCGAATTCGGCCTGGATGCCGCGCTGCTCAAGGCGGTGATGACGGCCGAGTCGGGCTTCAATGCGCGCGCGGTATCGTCCAAGGGCGCCATCGGCCTCATGCAGATCCTGCCTGAGACCGCCGAGCGCTATGGTCTGCAGGGCGACCGCCGCAAGAGCCTGAAACAGAAACTGAACGACCCCAGGCTCAACATCCGCCTGGCCGCGCGCTACCTGCGCGACCTGATGGCGATGTTCCCGCAGCGCGTGGAACTGGCCATTGCCTCCTACAACGCCGGTGAAGGCGCGGTGCAGAAATACGGCAACAAGATTCCGCCCTATCCGGAGACTCAAGGGTATGTGCGGCTGGTGTCGCGTTTCTATCAACTGTATCGCCCGGGCCCAGCGGTGTCGATGGTGCAGGCCAGCCGCGACGATGTTGCGGGCGGGCCGCGCCTGAAGGTGACCCTCCCGCCTCACGCGCCCAGCACCCGCCAGGAAGACCAGTAGGACCAACAAAACCAAGAAATCAACCATATCGGGGAACGGTAGTAATGATCATCGCAATCGATTTAGGCACCACCAATAGCCTGGTCGCTGTATGGCGCAATGGACAGGCAGAAATCATTCCCAATGGCTTGGGAGAACACCTCACGCCGTCCTGCGTCGGACTGGATGATGACGGCAGCCTGCTGGTCGGCAAGGCGGCGCAGGAGCGGCTGCAGACCCACCCCGAGCTGAGCACGTCGCTCTTCAAGCGCTACATGGGTAGCGACAAGCGCATCACGCTGGGCAACAAGGTATTCCGTCCAGAAGAGCTGTCCTCGATCGTGCTGCGCGCCCTCAAGGCCGATGCCGAAGCCTATCTTGGCGAGCCGGTCAACGAAGCCGTCATCACCGTGCCGGCCTACTTCAGCGATGCCCAGCGCAAAGCCACGCGTCACGCTGGCCAGCTGGCTGGCATGAAGGTCGATTCGCTGCTCAACGAGCCCACCGCTGCGGCACTGGCCTTTGGCATGCACCAACAGCAGGCCGAGAGCAAGTTCCTCGTCTTCGACCTGGGCGGCGGCACCTTTGACGTCTCCATCCTCGAGCTCTTCGATGGCGTGATGGAAGTGCGGGCCACGGCCGGCGACAACTTCCTCGGCGGCGAAGATTTCCTTCAGGCGATGACCGTCGATTTTCTCAAACGCAGCGGCCTGGAAGAATGCCTGGGCGGCACGCCACTGGATGCGCGCCAGGCCCGCAAGCTGCGCGAAGAGATGGAGCGCGGAAAACGCGCGCTGTCGGAGCAAGCTGGCACCACGCTGCGTGTGCATTACGGAGATCAGGAATATCGCTGCGAGCTGGACGAAGATATGCTGGCCCGCCTGGCCGAGCCTTTGCTGGAACGGCTGCGCCAGCCAGTGGAGCGCGCCATGCGCGATGCCCGCATCCGCACCAATGAACTGGACAAGGTCGTTCTGGCAGGAGGCGCCACCCGCATGCCACTGGTACGCAAACTGGTCTCGCGTATGTTTGGCCGCTTCCCGGATATCTCCGTCAATCCGGATGAGGTGGTGGTGCTTGGCGCGGCCGTGCAGGCCGGCCTGAAGATGCGTGACGAAGCGCTGCAGGAAATCGTGCTCACCGACGTCGCTCCGTACTCGCTGGGCATCGCGATCTCGCATCAGGTCGGCCCGACCCAGTACACCCATGGGCATTATCTGCCCATCATCGAACGCAATACGGTGATTCCAGCCTCGCGCTCCAACAGCATTGCCACCATCAAGGACAACCAGGAACAGGTCGTGGTGCCGATCTACCAGGGGGAATCGAGGATGGTCAGCGACAACATCCTGCTGGGCGAACTGAGCGTCCCCATTCCCAAGCGCAAGGCTGGCGAAGTGTCGCTGGATATCCGCTTTACCTACGATGTGAACGGCATCCTGGAAGTGGAAGCCAAGGTGCTGGGCACCGATGACGTGCGCAAGCTCGTCATCCTGGAATCGCCCGGCGTCATGACGCAAGAGCAGATCCAGCAGCGACTGGCCGAACTGGCCGAGCTGAAGATCCACCCGCGCGACCAGATGCAGACGCGCACCCTGCTGGCGCGCGCTGACCGACTCTACGAGCAGTCGCTAGGAGATCATCGGCACTTCCTGTCACAAGTGATCGCACGCTACCAGGCCGTGCTCGAAACACAGGATGGCCATCTAATCCGCAAGGAACACGTCCAAGTGAGCCAGATGCTGGACCAGATTGAGCGGGAGCGTCAGCTGTGATGGACGCTGAATGGAACAAGTGGGCGTGGGACCTGCTGCAGATCGCTCCGACGCAAGACGCGCGCGCCATCAAGCGTGCTTATGCTGCCTGCCTGAAGACCACCCGGCCCGATGAAAATGCCGACGCCTTCCAGAAACTGCGCCAGGCCTACGATCTTGCCCTGGCGCTGGCCCAGGCCGCCCTGGAGGATGATGTCGCAGAACAGGCGCCCTCAGCGTCTGCCACCGAGCCATCGGCAGAAGCGGCGCCTGCAAGCGCATCCACGATGCCATCGCCCGGCATCGACATCGTTGCCCCCGCCGCCGTCAACCCGGCGCTGGCGCCCGCAGCCGCCCAGACAGTGGTGTTCGAGTTCGAGGCCAGCAACACACCGGCGCAGAGCTGGGAAGAATTCCTGCGCGGCTATCACAATGCCCCCAACACCAGTCTGCACTACAGCCTCGCCAACGAAATCACCAAGCATACCCGCGGCCGCGACTTCGACAATCTGGATTTTGCCAACGCCTTCGAAGTCGAAGCAGCGCGATATTGCGCGCGCCCCGATGCCGATCCTGTGCTGATCGAAGGCTTGAACGCCTTCTACCGCTGGGAAGCAGACCAGTCCATGCTCAATGCCGCGCAACCCGGACTGGCCTGGCAAATCATGTCCGAACTACGCGCCTTGCGCATGCATCACCACTTGGTGAACCGCAAGACCGACGCCTCGCGCGCGCTGCTTGCCAGCGCCCCGCCACGGTGGAGTCGCAAGCTCTACAACCGCAGCGTCACCGACGAGATACAGCAACTGATCCAGCACATGCGCTGGAACTGTCCCGAAACACTGCAACGCAAGCTCAACCCGGAGGTCGTGAGCTGGTGGGAAGAAAAGCTGGCCCGCAAGCGTCTGCAAGGACACAACCTGCTTGCCTCGTTGGTCCTTGGCGTATCTTTTTCGACGATGTTGTTCACCTCGTTTCACTACAGCGACGTCGACCACCAGATCAAGGAGGCGCTAGGCCGCAACACCTACTATGTCAGCGTTTGGCTGCTGGGCCAGTTGCTGCTTCTGGCAGCGACCTGCGTGCTGGTCTTTGGCTCCTCCACCCTGAGCGACCGGCTGCATGCGCTACTGCAATCTCGCGCAGGGCAACTGGCCTGGATCGCACCGGCGGCGCTGCTGAGCCTGCCGTTCATGATGCTTCCCCCGCACGCCAGCACCTGGTTGCTGCTGCCGCTCTGCCTGGGCATCTCGGCCATCGCCTTGTATGTGATGGTAGTGAGTACATTGCGGCTCGGCGGCGCCGGCACGGGGGCGAGCACGGGCATCGGCATCCTCAGGCTGCTGGGGATTTTCATTGGCATGTTACTGGTGCATAGCCGCGACAACGATGTCTTTGGACCGATGTTCCTGCCCTGGGCCTACATGCTGGCGCTGGGGGGCGAGCATTACTATCAATTGCTGGATGCGGGTTTCAAACATCTGACCAAACTGCGGGCAGCCTGGCTGGTCTCGAGTGTACTGACGGTGATCGGTGTGCTCAACTATGGCTATGATGCGCCGACGAGCCTGATTGTGATCAGTTGGGCGCTGGCAGTCACAGGAATGCTGATCTCCAGTATCTATGCAAACTCGACCACGCTGCCCTACTTGTGTGTGTTCATCTATTTCACGGCAAGCAAGTTCGCTGCTGTGTTCGCGAAAACCGAAGTCGGCGAGATGCTAGTTCCGACGACAATGCTGCTCACCGCAATGGTCTTCACCTTAGCCAACTTACTGACCCGAACCGTATCCAGACGCCCTTTTTCCTGAACGTTGGCATCGCCGGCGATCTCGCCTGGTGCTGCCAACGCAAGGCAAGACCCTAACCAAGACTGACCCATGACAGAACAAGCCAACCTCTTTGACCAGACACCATCGGCCCCGGACGGCGACACCCTGACGCTGTCCACCTTCGCCGAGCGCGCCTATCTCGACTACGCCATCTCGGTGGTCAAGGGCCGCGCCCTGCCCGACGTGGCCGACGGCCAGAAGCCGGTGCAGCGCCGCATCCTCTACGCGATGAACGAACTGTCGCTGAACTCGGCGGCCAAGCCGCGCAAGTCCGCCGCCGTGGTCGGCGACGTGCTGGGCAAGCTGCACCCGCACGGCGACCAGTCGGTCTACGACGCGCTGGTGCGCATGGCCCAGGACTTCTCGCTGCGCTATCCCCTGATCGACGGCCACGGCAACTTCGGCTCGCGCGATGGCGATGGCGCAGCGGCGATGCGCTACACCGAAGCCCGCCTGACGCCCATCAGCAAGCTGCTGCTCGACGAGATCGACATGGGCACCGTGGAGTTCCAGCCCAACTACGACGGTTCCACTGAAGAACCGCGCCTGCTGCCGGCGCGCCTGCCCTTCCTGCTGTTGAACGGCGCCTCCGGCATTGCTGTCGGCATGGCCACCGAAATCCCTTCGCACAACCTCACCGAAGTGGCCAAGGCGGCCGTGGCGATGATCCGCAATCCCAAGATCAGCCACGCCGAGCTGATGGAACTCATCCCCGGCCCCGACTTCCCCGGTGGCGGCCAGATCATCACCCCGAAGTCGACCATTGCCGAGATGTACCAGAGCGGCCGTGGCAGCCTGAAGGTGCGCGCCCGCTGGAAGATCGAAGACCTGGCACGCGGCCAGTGGCAGGCGGTCATCACCGAGCTGCCCCCGGGCGTGTCCTCGCAGCGCGTGCTGGAAGAAATCGAAGAACTGACCAACCCCAAGCTCAAGCTGGGCAAGAAGTCGCTCACCCCCGAGCAGCAAGCCCAGAAGGCCACCATCCTCGGCCTGCTCGACGCCGTGCGCGACGAATCCGGCCGTGAAGCGCCGGTGCGCCTGGTGTTCGAACCCAAGTCCAAGAACCAGGACCAGACCGAGTTCATGAACACGCTGCTGGCCCAGACCTCGCTGGAGACCGGTGCCTCGCTGAACCTGGTGATGATCGGCGGCGATGGCCGTCCGCGCCAGAAGAGCCTGACCGACATCCTCACCGAGTGGGTCAGCTTCCGCTTCGAGACCGTGACCCGCCGCACGCAATTCCGCATGCAGAAGGTCAACGACCGCATCCACATCCTGGAAGGCCGGGAAGCGGTGCTCTTGAACATCGACAAGGTCATCAAGATCATCCGCGAGTCGGACGAACCCAAGCCGGCCCTGATCGCCGCCTTCAAGCTCTCGGACCGCCAGGCCGAGGACATCCTGGAAATCCGCCTGCGCCAACTGGCGCGCCTGGAAGCCATCAAGATCCAGCAGGAGCTGGCCGAACTGCGCGGCGAAAAGACCACGCTGCAAGACCTGCTGGACAATCCGGCCTCGATGAAGAAGCTGGTCATCAAGGAAATCGAAGGCGACGCCAAGACCTACGGCGACGCCCGCCGCACCATCATCGAAGAAGCCGAGCGCGCCACCTTCGAGCAGAAGGTGATCGATGAACCGGTCACCGTCATCATCTCGCAGAAGGGCTGGGTGCGCGCCCGTACCGGTCACGGCCACGATGCCACGCAATTCACCTTCAAGGCCGGCGACAGCCTGTATGGCACCTTCGAATGCCGCACCGTGGACAACCTGCTGGCCTTCGGTTCCAACGGCCGGGTCTATACCATTGCCGTCAACGCCCTGCCCAATGCGCGCGGCGATGGCGTGCCTGTGACCACCCTGCTGGAACTGGCCAGCGGCAGCAGCATCCTGCACTACTTTGCCGGTCCGGCCGATACCACGCTGCTGCTGGCCTCCGACGGCGCCGCCGGCTTCATCGCCAAGGCCTCCGACATGTTCGGCCGGGTCAAGGGCGGCAAGAGCTTCTTCACGCTGGATGAAGGCGCCCTGCCGCTGGCGCCGCGTCCGGTGCCGGCTGATGCCAGCGCCGTGGCCTGCGTCTCGGGCAATAGCCGCTTGCTGGTGTTCGGCCTGGACGAGCTCAAGACCCTGTCCTCGGGTGGCCGTGGCGTGAACCTGATGGAGCTGGAAAAGAACGAGAAGCTGGTCGGCGCGCAAGCCATCAGCCAGAAGGGCGTGGTGGTCGAAGGCACCGGCAATGTCGGCAAGGCCAAGGAAATCGCCCTGTCGGCCGCTTCGCTGGGCGTGCACATCGGCAAGCGTGCACGCAAAGGCCGCGCGCTGGAATCGCGCATCAAGGTGACAGGATTGCGGGCGCAGGTTTAAGCCCCTCCATCCTGCCCCACGGTTACACCCAGCCCCCTGCCCTCAAGGCCGGGGGCATTTTTTTGCACGCTGTCCGGGCGGCCCTAGCCGATGGCAACCGACACCCGATACAGCAACACGCCCAGCAGGCCGAAAGCGCCCGCCAGCATGCAGTACGGCGCCCACTTGCGCGCGCGCATGCCGTAGCCGAACAGCAGCAGGCAGATGCTGATGGCAGGTATCAAGGCGGAAGGGCTGGTCAAGTCCATGATGCATACTCCCCGGTGGGTTGAAATTCACATGTGATCCATCACGCCATCTGGCTGATGGTCTTCCTGAAACGCGCCAGCGCCGCCGCAAACAGCACCGCGCCGATGGCGAAGATGGCCAGCAGCTGCGGCCACACCACCTCCAGGCCGGCGCCACGATAGAGGATGGCCTGGCCGGCCGCCACGAAATGCGTGGTCGGAGCCACCAGCATGATGTCCTGCACCAGCTGCGGCATGCTCTCGCGCGGGGTCGAGCCGCCCGAGAGCAATTGCAGCGGCAACAGCACCAGCACCACCAGCATGCCGAACTGCGGCATGGAGCGCGCCAGCGTGGCCATGAAGATGCCCATCGAGGTGGTGGCAAAGAGGTGCATGACAGTCACCAGCATGAACAGCGCCACCGAGCCCTGGATCGGCACCTGCAAGGCCAGCCGCACGATCAGCAGCAAGGCTCCCAGTGCCGCCAGCGCCACCACCAGGCCCATGGACCAGACCTTGGCCAGCATGATCTCGGCCGGCGTCACCGGCATGACCAGCAGGTGTTCGATGGTGCCGTGCTCGCGCTCGCGGATCAGCGCCGCCCCCGTCAGGATGATGGAGAGCATGGTGACGTTGTTGATGATTTCCATCAGCGAGCCGAACCAGGATTGCTCCAGGTTGGGATTGAAGCGCATGCGCAGGGCCAGGTTCACCGGCGAGGCCGCGCCCTGCTCGCTGCGGGCGAGGAACTGCGTCACCTCGGTGGTGATGATTTGCTGGATGTAGCCATTGCCGGTGAAGGCCTGGCTCATGCGGGTGGCATCGACATTGAGCTGCAGCGCCGGTGCGCGGCCGGCCAGCACATCGCGCTGGAAGTCGGCCGGGATGTCCAGGACGAAGGTGTAGTCGCCATCATCCATGCCGGCATCGGCCTGGGCGGCACTGACCAGACGGGGCGTGCGGAAATGCGGCGGATAGAAGGCCGCAGCAATGCGCGCCGACAACGGCGAGGCATCGTTGTCGACGATGGCGATGGCGGCATTGTGCAGGCTCTCCGGCATGGCGGTGGCAGCCACGTAGATCGACAGGGAGAAGGTATAGGCGATCAGCACCAGCATGGCCGGGTCACGCAGCAGGCTCCACAGTTCCTTGATGCCGAGGCGGTAGAGATTGGCCAGGAAGGCGCGCATGTCAGTGCTCCTGCTTCTTCAGCAACAACACCGACAGCCCCAGGATCACCGGCACCGCCGCCAGCAGCGGCCAGAACGACGCGCCCAGGTCCGCAAGCGTCAGGGCCTTGTTGAAGACGCCCCGGCTGATATCGAGGAAATGCGTGGCCGGATAGAGCTGGCCGATCACCGCCCCCGCCCCTTCCAGCGACGACACGGGGTTGAGCAGGCCGGCAAACTGCACGCAGGGAATGAGGGTGCCGATCATGGTCACGAACAGTGCCGCGATCTGGCTCTGGGTAAAGGTCGAGGCCAGCAGGCCGAAACCGGTCGAGCAGACGATGAACACCAGCGCCGCCCCTGACAGCGTGAGGAAGCTGCCCTTCAGGGGCACGTCGAACACCGTCACCGCCAGCAGTACCAGCAGCAGGAAGTTGAGCATGCCCAGCAACAGGTAGGGCAACTGCTTGCCCAACAGGAATTCGGTCCGCGTAACCGGCGTGACATAGAGGTTGAGGATGGAGCCCAACTCCTTCTCGCGCACCACCGACAGCGCCGTCAGCATGGCCGGGATCATCATCAGCAGCATCGGAATGATGGCCGGCACCATGGCCGGCAGGCTCTTCACATCCGGGTTGTAGCGATAGCGCGTCTCGATGGTGCTAGGACTGGCCAGGGTCTGGCCCAGGCGGTGGATGGCCATGTCGGCCAGCCACAGCTGGTGCATGCCCTGCACATAGCCGCGCACGGTCTCGGCGCGGGTCGGCATGGCGCCATCGACCCAGGCACCGATCTCCACCGGCTTGCCGCGCGCGATGTCGCGGGCAAAGCCGGGCGGGATCTCGATGGCCAGCGATATCTCGCCGCTGCGCATGCGCCGGTCCAGGTCCTGGTAATCGCTCAGGGGCGGCTTCTCGATGAAATAGCGCGAGCCCGACAGGTTCAGCGCATAGTTCTGGCTCAAGCCGGTCTGGTCCTGGTCGAGCACGGCGTAGCTGAGGTTTTCCACATCCAGGTTGATGCCATAGCCGATGATGAACATCAGGATGGCCGTACCCAGCAGGGCCAGCGTGGCCCGCACCGGATCGCGCCGCAACTCCAGGCTCTCGCGCTGGCTGTAGCTCAGGGCGCGACGCAGGCGGATGCCCAGGCCGCTGCTCCCGCCTGGCTTGGCAGCCAGGGCGGGCGACGCCGCCAGCGGTGCCTGGGGAGCGGCGTTATCAGACGACGACGCCTTGCCTGCGGCTTCTTCCAGATAGGCGATGAAGGCCTGCTCCAGCGTGGCCGCGCCGCGCTGGAGGATCAGTTCGTCCGGGGTGGCGCTGACCAGCACGCGCCCGGCATGCATGAGCGAGATGCGGTCGCAACGCTGCGCCTCGTTCATGAAATGGGTGGAGATGAAGATGGTCACATGGTCCCGGCGCGCCAGGTCGATCATCAGTTGCCAGAACATGTCGCGCGCGATCGGATCGACGCCGGAGGTCGGCTCGTCCAGGATCAGCAGTTCGGGCTTGTGCACCATCGCCACGGCCAGCGAGAGGCGCTGGCGTATGCCCAGCGGGAGGCTCTCGGGCAGGCTGTCGAGCACCTCCAGCAAACCGAAGCGCTGCGCCATCTCCTGCGTGCGCGCCGCGATCTCGCCCTCCGGCACGCGGTACAGGCGCGCATGCAGCACCAGGTTCTGGCGCACGCTCAGCTCGCCATACAGCGAAAACGCCTGCGACATGTAGCCCACGCGGGCGCGCGTGGCCATGTCGCGCGGATCAACCTCCCGCCCGAACAGCCAAGCCTGGCCCTCGGTGGCTTGCAGCAGGCCGGTGAGCATCTTCATGGTGGTCGACTTGCCGCAGCCGTTGGAGCCCAGGAAGCCGAAGATCTCGCCACGCCGGATACGGAAATCGACATGGTCGACCGCCACGAAATCACCGAAGCGCATCGTCAGGCCCCGCGCCTCGATGGCGATCTCCCCTGCCCCCTCCTCGGCCAGCGGCGTCACCTGGACCGCGTGATGGCCGCGACGCTTTTCCTCCGGCAGCAAGGCGATAAAGGCCTGTTCCAGCGATGCGGTGGCGGTGCGGCTATGCAGCTCGGCAGGCGTGCCGGTGGCCAGCACGCGGCCACCGTCCATGGCGACCAGCCAGTCGAAGCGGTCGGCCTCTTCCATGTAGGCCGTGGCGACGATGACACTCATGCCCGGCCGCTGCCGGCGGATGCGCTCGATCAGCTCCCAGAACTGCGCGCGCGAGAGCGGATCGACGCCGGTCGTGGGTTCATCCAGGATCAGCAGATCGGGATCGTGGATCAGGGCGCAGCACAGCCCCAGCTTCTGCTTCATGCCGCCCGAGAGCTTGCCGGCGGGGCGCGCCAAGAAAGCATCCAGGCCCGTACCCCGGGTCAGTTCGTCGATGCGGCGGCGACGCTCGGCGCCATCCTGCCCGAACAGGCGGGCGAAGAATTGCAGGTTTTCTTCTACCGACAGGGTGGGATAGAGATTCTTGCCCAGGCCCTGCGGCATGTAGGCGATGCGCGGGCAGGCCTGTTGGCGATGGCGGCGCTGCCGCATGTCGCCCGCCAGCACCGAGAGCTGCCCCTGCTGCAAGGCACGCGCGCCCGACACCAGCGACAGCAGGCTGGACTTGCCCACGCCATCGGGCCCGATCAGGCCCACCATGCGGCCGGCCGGGATATCCAGCGACACGGCATCCAGCGCCAGCGTGGCGCCGTAACGCAAGAACACCTGCTCCAGGCGCGCCACGCAAGAGTCGCCCGGGGCCGGGGGCAGAGTCATTGCGGGACCTTCACGGCCAATGCGTCAGGCCAGGGCCTGGCGGGATCGGTACGCACCCAGGCCACGCCCGGCAGGCCGGTCTTGACCAGCGTCAGGTGCTTTTGCAGCAGCGCCGGATCGATCTGCGCCTTGACGCGGAACATCAGCTTCTGGCGCTCGCTGGCCGTCTCCACCGTCTTGGGCGTGAACTGCGCGGTACTGGCCACGAAGGACAACCTGGCCGGGATCACATACTGGGGCGCCGCATCGAGCACGATGCGCGCCTCGCCGCCCAGGGCCAGCTTGCCCGCCGTGGCCTCGGGCACGAAGAAGGTCATGTAGACATCGCCCAGGTCCACCAGGTTGAGCACCTTGCCACCCGCCCCCAGCACCTCACCGGGCTGGGCGATGCGGTATTGCACGCGCCCGGCGCGCGGTGCGGCCAGGGCGCTGTCATCGATATCGACCTTGATGCGCTGGACCGTCGCCACTGCCGCCGTCACGGTCGAACGGGCGCCGCTGACCTGTGTGCGCGCCGCCACCACGGCAGCCTGGGCAGCCGTCACCTGGGCGCGCGATGCCGTCACTGCCGCCTCTGCGCCCAGCACGCGGGCGCGGTCGTCATCGAGCTCCTGTACCGACGAGGCGCCTTCCTTGACCAGCACTTCCGAACGCGACAGGCGCCGCCGCGCCGCATCCAGCTCACTCTCGCGCTGCGCGCTCTGGGCCAGGGCCGCCTGGTAGTCACTCTCGCGCACGGCCACCTGGGCCTCGGCACTGGCCACCGCCGACACCGACTGCTGCTGGCGTGCCTGGGCCTCATCGCGCTGCGCCTCCAGCGACAGCACCTGCATGCGCGCCAGGGTCTGGCCGGCACTCACGAAATCGCCCTCGTTGACCAGGATGGCCTCGACCCGTCCGGCCAGCTTGGTGGCGACATCGACCTCGGTGGCCTCGATGCGTCCATTGCCACTGGCAAAGCCCTCACCGGGACCGGTGTGATGCAGGTGCTGCCAGGCATAGGCCGCGCCGCCGGCGAGCAGCAAGACGAACGCGCCGACGATCCATTTCTTGTTATCGATGGAGAGAGTCATGATCATGAACCCGAACGAGGGAGGAACGGTGAAGCGGCCGTGGCAGCGTCACCCCCGAGTGCCGCATACAGGGCTACCGAGGAGGACAGCAAGGCGCGCCGGATCTGCACCAGTTGCTGCTGGGCCGAGAGCAGGTCGCGCTGGGCGTCGAGCACATCGAGGAAAGGCGCGGCGCCATTGTCATAGCGCAGCGCCGACAGGCGCGCCCGCTCGCCCTGCACGCGCACGGCGGTCTGCGCAATGGCCAGTTGCTCGGCCAGGCGCTGGCGCGCCGAGAGCGCATCGGCCACGTCGCGGAAGGCGCCCTGCACGGTCTTTTCATAACTGGCGACTGCGATATTGCGACGCACCTCGGCCAGGTCCAGATTGTTGCGCAAGCGCCCGGCGGTAAAGATCGGCAGCGAGATGCTGGGCGAGAAAGTCCAGGCGTGGCTGCCATCGCGGAACAGGCCGCTCAGTTCAGCGCTGGCGCTGCCCAGGTTGCCGGTCAGCGAAACGCTCGGGAAGAAGGCCGCGCGTGCCGCGCCGATATTGGCATTGGCGGCCATGAGCCGGTGCTCGGCCGCCGCCACATCGGGACGACGCACCAGCAGCAGCGCAGGCAGGCCCGGCTGCAGCGGCGCGAAGACCATGTCGAGTGCCGCACGCGCCTGCCCCACGGGCAGATCGAGGGGACTGCCGACCAGCAGGCTCAGGGCATTGAGACGCTGCTCGCGCTGCTGCTCCAGTTGTGCGCCCAGGGCCTGGGCTTGGGTGAGCAGGGTTTCGATCTGGGTCAGGTTCAGGCGCGATGTCGCACCCACCTCGACCCGGCGCGAGAAGATGCGGAAGCTCTCCTGCCGGCTGGCGATGGTTTCCTTTGCGATCGCCAGGCGCTCATCCAGTTCGGCCAGTTCCAGGTAGGCATCGGCGACCTGCCCCACCAGGCTCAAGGCCGCCGCACGCCGCGTGGCCTCGCTGGCGCGGGCGTTTTCCAGCGCGGCATCATCGAGGCTGCGCAAGCGGCCCCACAGATCGATCTCCCAGGTACTCAGGCCCAGGCCGGCCTGATAGGCGCTGCCGACCAGAGGCTTGCCGGTCAGGTTGAGATCGGCCGGCGTACGCGAACGGTCGACCCCGGCCTGGGCGCCGATGGTAGGGAACAGATCGGCGCGCTGGATACCGTAAAGGGCGCGCGCCTCCTCGACCCGCAAGGCCGCCACGCGCAGGTCGCGGTTGTTGGCAAGTGCCTGCGCGATCAGGGCTTGCAGGCGGGGATCGCTGAAGTAGTCACGCCAGGGCAAGGGCGCGGAGGCCTCCGCGTCGTCGGCTGAAGACGCCGGATAGTGCGTCGCCACCGGCGCGGCAGGCCGCTGGTAGTCCGGCGCCATCGACTGGCACGCCGCCAGCAACAAGGGCAAGGCGGCCAGGACGATACGTATTCTCGAAGAGGGATCGCACATCGTAGGCATCGGCAGAAGCGGGAAATGTGGAGACGAAGTTCGTCTTTTGTGTCCACATTATGAAGAGGCTTGTGGGGGCTGCCATTGATGTGCGTCAGGTTACTGACTGGTGGGTCGGTAATTTTTGGTGGGTGGGAGGGCGGTCGGGATGCGCGGAGTTATGCTCAGTTAGGGGATATTGCCGGCGGTACGGTGCATGCGCAGGTTTGACGGATGAATTCAATCTGCCATCAGTCCTGCCCCATATCGGTGTCTTCTGCAGGATGGGTGAGCCGTCGAATTGTCAAAGCGCAGCGCTGTTGGATCAAGACATTGATTTGCTCAAGCACGGCATGGCCGGCAAAACCTTTGTCGGGCGCTTGCTGAAGTGTTCGGGCGGCGACGGGCAAGGCCTTGGCGATTTCCAGAATGCGTCTCTTGACCTGTGCCCTGGAGAGGCCGGCACGTTCGGCGAACTGCTCCCAGTGCCGTGCCTGGACTTCGCTGAACTTGTACTTGCTGCCGATTTTCATCGCCATCTTGGAAGTGAGCGTCGGATACACCGCAGTCGCGAGCGTGTCGTAGAACGGTGCCAGAACGGGCGTCTTGCCTACATACAGCAGGGAGAAATTCTTGGCGTGCGCATCATGATTGCCGATCAGCGCATTGAAAATCACGTAGTCGACCAGTCGCAGGATATGCGGTGCACTGGGCCGCGTCGCAACGCGAACCAGGTCAAAGCACTGTCCCAGATCCGGGCCACCTTCGTTCTGGTACTTCATTTCCGGCACCACACCTGATGCCTGGCAAAAATCCTCCTGATGCAAGCGTTGTCGGCGCCCTTGGACATCAATCACCCGGTCGTAACGCTCCACCAGCAGAAACGAGCGCCCCGACACATGGTGAACTTTTGATTTCGCAGGCTTGAGCTGCATCGCCTCAGCCAAGGCCATGCAAAACCCTTCGTTGATCACGCTGTCCTCGACGGCGTGGATGGCAGGTTTCAGGATGTGCGAACTCGGCGTGCCATTGCGGGGCAGACCGATTCGGGCACCGTCGAAAACCACCGGCAGCTTGTCCTGGGCACCCGCCAACGAAAGCCGCAAGCCGTCTTTGCCAGCCAGCATGGGGCGCCGCGGCAATTCATCCAGGATCGCAACGACTTCATCGTCACTCAACCATTGAATGTCATCTTGGTGGTTTGGTGCAGGCAACGCCTGGCCCGGCTCAAGGAAAGTCACGGCGCCGGCGCATTCGCCGCCGATATGATCCAGCAAAGCAAAGTCGTTCTGACCAGATACCTGGAATTGCTGCGCAATCAGGCGGCGCATCTGCCCCTCAGGCAGCAGGCCCGCAAAGAATGGCCGCGCCTTTTTGTCATCGAACGGTTCAGCTTGCAGCGGCAGCGATGCAGACAAGGCAACGGCACCGGATTGTTTCAGCCAAGCGGAGGCATAGCAAAAACTCAGTCGGCCATCGACTAGCGCCAACGTGCCAACGTGATTGGCAAAAAGCCAGACCTCAAGCTCATGCGTCATCGTCGCCACCATCATATTCATCGTCGGCAGCCTGTGATGGCAATCCGTTCAACTGGATCTGCCCCCCCAGGGCGGCAATCACCCGCAACACGTTTTCCAGACGCACGGTGGGCTTGCCAACCTCAAGGTCGACAATGAAACGCACACCCACCCCCGCTGCCAGCGCCAACTGCGGCTGTGTCAGCCCGAGATGCTTGCGAGCGGCACGCAGTGCAAGACCTAATTGTTGAGGTGATTGAATGGATGCCATGATGTGATCAATTTCCCGTTCGGGAAATTATCGACCACAACGGATCTGTGTGCAAACAATATTTCCCGATCGGGAATGTTAAGCATGATCAGGGGGGAAGGATGACGATGAATTTCCCGATCGGGAAACAATAAGTGGCCATCTTCCTGGTCTGCCTTATGGAGTCAAATGCCTGCCTGCTTGCAGTGAGGTAGTTGCAGGGCCCTGACGCTGCAGCCCCGGATGAGAAGCTTGCTGCCGAAACGGCCCCTACTGCGCCACCCCCACCTGATCCACATAATGCCGGACCTCGGTGGAGACCGCATCAAACAGTGCCTGCAATTCCGCCAGGCGGGGCTGGGCGCTCTGCGGCGGTTCGGCGCGTGATTGGACTTCGATGGCCTTGAGCAGGTCGGTCAGCTCGGTCGCGCCGACCAGCGCCGTCATGCTCTTGAGGCTGTGTGATTCGCGCTTGACCTGCGCGGCTTCGTCGGCAAGGATGGCCGATTCCAGGCGTGCAAACGTGGCCGGGGCGCTCTTGGCAAAGGTGCCAAACATGTGCCGGCAAGCGGCAACATCCCCTCCCATGGCATCGAGCAAGGGCTCGGGGTTGATGTGCTGGTATCGGTTGTCGTTCACGTGTTTCTCCCTGTGGCCCGACGCAATATACTCAAATATTGCCTTCCTACCAATAGTTTTTGGGAATCTTCCCCCGGTTTGGCAATGATTTGCCCTGTTTTGCCGGGGTTCAGAAGACTTTCGAATGGATAGTAACGCAACCTGGCGGCAATTTGCCACGGCAGTGTCACCCGGCCACGGGCAAAAAAAATGCCGCCCGCAAAGCGGGCGGCATGTTCCGGGAGGGCCGATGCGGGATCAGGCGGCGACGCGTTCCAGACGCTGGACGTTGTCTTCGCTGGCGCCGATCTCGATCTTGCGCGGCTTCAGTGCCTCGGGGATTTCACGCACCAGTTCGATGTTGAGCAAGCCATTTTCCAGGCTGGCACCGACCACCTTGATGTGGTTGGCCAACTGGAAGCGCTGCTCGAAGTCGCGTGCGGCGATGCCACGGTGCAGGAAGTTGACCTGCTTGTCTTCCTTCTGCTTGCGGCCGGTGATCTTCAGGGTTTCGTTCTCGGTCTCGATGTCGATCTCGCTGCGGGCAAAGCCGGCGACGGCCATCGTGATCCGGTATTTGTCTTCGGCCACCAGTTCGATGTTGTACGGCGGGTAGCTGGGCTGATCGGTGCGCTGGGCATTGTCGAACATCTGGGCCAGGCGATCGAAACCGATGGCGCTGCGGTACAGGGGCGAGAGATCAAAAGTACGCATAAAAATATCCTTTCAGTTAAGCGATGTTTTCGTCGCAGACCTCACCATCGAGCATCTGCTGGTACCGATCTAGGGATGCATTTTTGGCTTTTCAAGGGATTATTTTCAAAAAAAAATCAGGATGCACGCATCCCGATTTCTTCTTGTAACAAGCCGGCTTCAGGCCCTTGAAAATTCGCCATCCAGCTCCATCGCGATACGCTCGCGCTCGGCCCGTACCGCGGCCCCGCCAGCGGCCAGGCCCTCCATGCTGTAGAAGCGCAGATCATGCAGACCGATGGTGGCCAAGGCCACCTTCAGGTAAGGCGTGAGGAAATCCGGCTGGCGTGCCGTCGTGCCGCTAAAGCGCCCACCGGAGACGATGCCGACATAGACCGGCCGGTCACGCAGCAAACCGACCTTGCCATCGGGCGTGATGGCAAAGCTGCGCCGCACACGTACCACATGGTCGATCCAGGCCTTCAGGGTCGAGGGCAGCGTGTAGTTGTGCATGGGCGTGCCGATGACCACGACGTCGGCTGCGTCCAGTTCGGCGATCAACTGGTCCGACAGGGCCAGCGTGCCGGCAGTCTGGTCTTCATCGACAGCCACGGGCGAACCCAGCGCCTGGGCATAGGCGGCGTCGACGTGGGGAATGGCATCGCCATGCAGGTCGCGCACGCTGATGCGGGCATGGCCGCTGTGCGCCGCCAGGCGGGCGACGATCTGTTGCGACAGCCACCATGCATTGGAACCCTGCTGGCGCGGACTGGCTTGCAGATGCAGGATCTTCATGCGGCACCTCCCGTGGGGCCGACGATGGGCTTGCCGAAGCGCAGCGCCCCGGTCAGCAGGCCCTGGCGGAAATAGAAGCGCTGCGCCAGCGCATTGGCCATGCCTGTATCGAGCACCAGACGCACGCAACCGGCCTGCAGCGCGACATCGTCAAGCGCCTTGAGCAGGCGCTCGCCCCAGCGCTTGCCGCGCTGGCCAGTGGCCGAGACCAGGTCGTCAACGTAGAGGAACTTGCCATACACCAGGTTCTCCTGGAAACGATAGCCGGCCAGGGCCACGACCTGGTCGTCATCCCACGCGGCCAGGATGCGGTAATCCTGCCGGATCTGACGGCCGATGCGCTCGATGAACTCGTCTTCGCTCTTCAGGTGGGGACGCAACTCGTGCATGGCGGCAAAGCAGGCGCGCTGCTCGACCTCGGTATCGGCATGGCGCAGGGCGGCGTCCTCGATGCGCCAATCGGCGGACCAGGCGCCGGGGCTGGTGTGGGCTGGATGATGCATGACTCTCCGTGGATATGATGCGTTCGAAAGAGCATCATGCTAAAGCGCCGATGGCATAATCAGGAGATCCAAGAAATGAGATTCCGACTAGGCCATGACCTCATCTTCCAGCGCCACCGCCCCCGCCTTCCTGAGCCTCAACACCGGCAGCGATGAGCCCTTCTATCGCCAGATCTATCATCGCCTGCGCAGCGCCGTGGCCGACGGCTTGCTGCATCCCGGGGACCGCATCCCCTCGGCGCGCGCCCTGGCCGTGGAGCTGGGCCTGGCGCGTGGCACGGTGGAGAGCGCCTATTCGCTGCTGGCCGCCGAAGGCTATATCGAGGCGCGCGGACAGGCCGGCACCGTCGTGGCCGCCGGCTTGCAGTCCCGGCCGCCAGGCCAGCCGGCCACCGGAAGCACTGCCGCGCCACGCCCACGCCAGCGCGCCCGGACGATCGATGACACCCTGGCCCAGTCGCACGGCCCACGCCCCTTCCAGATGGGCATCCCGGCACTGGATGCGTTTCCGCGCAAGCTGTGGGCGCGCCTGGGCGCGCGCGTCGTGCGTGCCACCCAGCCGGCCGACATGCTCTACCCGCCCATCGCAGGACTGGCGCGGCTGCGGGCCGAGATTGCCCGTTATCTGCAGGTCTCGCGCGGGCTGGCATGCCGGCCCGAGCAGGTCTTCATCACGGCGGGCTATCGCGATTCGCTGCATCTGGTCTCGCGCGCCCTGTTGCAGGCGGGCGATACGGTATGGGTAGAAGATCCCGGCTATCCACCGACCGCTGCCCAGCTGCGCGAGGCGGGCATGCAACTGGTCGGCGTACCGGTCGATGAAGATGGCCTGCAGGTGGCCAAGGGTCTGCAACTGGCGCCCCATGCGCGCGCGGCCGTGGTCACGCCGGCGCACCAGAGCCCGGGCTGCATGGCGCTGTCGCTGCAGCGACGCCTGGCCCTGCTGGACTGGGCGGCACGCCAGCAGGCCTGGATCGTGGAAGACGACTATGACGGCGAATACCGCTACGTGAGCCGCCCGTTGCCGGCCCTCAAGAGCCTGGACCGGGACGATCGGGTGCTCTATGCCGGCACCTTCAGCAAGGTGCTGTTCCCGGCGATCCGGCTGGCCTACCTGGTGGTGCCGCTGGCCCAGGTGGAGCGCTTCGAGCAGACGGCGCGGCTGTTCGCCAGTGGCAGCCCTGCCCTCACCCAGCACATCGTCGCCGACTTCCTGGCCGAAGGCCATTTCGCCCGGCATATCCAGCGCATGCGCCGCCTCTATGGCGAGCGCCGCGAACTGGCCAGCGCCGGCCTGGAGGCTGTGCTGCGTCCGCATCTGCAGGTGCAGTCGCCCCCCGGGGGCATGCATCTGCTGCTGCGCCTGCAGGGCCGTCGTTCCGATCACGCCCTGGCCGAGAAGATGCGCCAGGATGGCATGTTCAGCCGTGCCCTGTCCGAATGCCTGCTGGCCCCGCGCCCGGGCGTGCCACCCATGCTCATGCTCAGCTTCACCAATATCGAGAGCCAGACGCGTGCGCAGGAACTGGGCAAACGCATCCTGGCACTGCTGGAGCGGGAATGACATGGCCTAGTTAAAATCACCATTCTTGGTACTTATCGACTGGTCCATAGCGGAGCATCATGGTGCTGCCCTTCCACCATCACCAGGAAAGAATCCGCCATGAGCCACCGCATCGATATCTACAAGAACGCCACCGAACCCTACAACGGCCTCCTGGCCATCAACGCCCACCTGAAGAAGTCCGTGCTGCCCGCCGACCTGGTGGAACTGGTCTTTTTGCGGGTGTCGCTCATCAATGGCTGCGCCTATTGCATCGACAAGCATTCGCGCGACCTCATCAAGAGCGGCATGAGCATCGACAAGCTGCTGCTGGTACCGGTCTGGTACGAAGCCGGCGCGCTGTTCACGCCGCGCGAGAAGGCGGCACTGGCCTGGTCCGAAGTGGTGACCCGCATCGGCGAAACGACCGCTCCGGACGCCGACTACGCGGCGGTGACCAGTCATTTCAACCCAGCCGAATATGCCGAGCTGACCATGGCGATCGCCCTGATGAACGCCATGAACCGACTGGCCATCTCAGGCCGCATGACGCCGCAGGCGGCACTCCAATAAGCCGCAGACGGCACGCCAGTAAGCCGCAGGCAGCGCGCCAGCAAGTCGCGCATTCAGGCGGCTTTCAGGGCCGCCACCAGGGTGCGCAGCGAGGCCCGCGTGCGGGCTTCCTTGAGGCGGCTGTGCAGCATCACCTGGGCCAGCGGCAGCGCCGGCAAACCCAGCCGCACACCGACATCGACGCTGCCGGCGGGGGCGCTGCGATAGAGCAGCGCCGAGACCGCCAGGCCCGCGCTGACCGCCGCCCCCACGGCCAGGATGCCGCCGCCGACGAAGACCTCGCACCAGGGAATGCCGACCTCGTCGAGCCGCCGCACCGCCAGTTCGCGGATGCGGCAAGCCGAGGAAAAGGTCGCCACCCGCAAGGCCGAACCAGCCCAGCATTGCGCATCGGGCTGGGCGAACCAGCCCAGGCGCTCTTCCATGACCAGCTCCCCGCCCTGGTCCTGCGGCTCGCGGCGCACGATGACGGCGTCCAGTTCGCCCCGCTCGTACTGCGGCATCAGGTCGCCCGACGAGCCCACCCGCACCTCCACCACCACCCCCGGATCGTAGTCATGCACCTGGGACAGCACGCGCGGCAAGCCGGCACCGGCCACATGGTCGCTGATCCCCACCGAAAACCGCACCGGCCCCTGGTCCAGCCGGTCCAGGGCGCGTTCATGGGCGGCCAGCAGGTCGCGCGCGGCCGGTAGGAATTGCTGGCCCTCGGCCGAGAGCCGCACCTGGCGCGGAGTGCGCTCCAGCAGGCGACGGCCGAGCCGCTGCTCCAGCTTCTTCAACTTGAGGCTGATGGCAGACTGGGTGCTGTCCAGCGCCTCGGCGGCGCGGGTGAAACTCTGCAGGTCGGCTGCCAGCACGAAGGCTTGTACGGCATCGAGATCGAGCGGTCTTTCCATGGGGCTCTCCGGTACGGGGAATACTCAATGATTCGAATTCTTAATGATTGAAATCATCAATGAGTTATTTTTCGAATCCATGAGCGAGGGTAGCATGCTTCACATCGGCTTGCATCACCGCCGCCAACCCGCTTCCACTTCAAGGAGAACATCATGCCCCTGGTCCGAGTATCCCTGCTGCGCGGCAAGCCCCGCGCCTACCGTGCCGCCATCCTGGACAACATCTACCAGGCCCTGCGCGAGCGTTTCAATGTGCCCGAGGAAGACCGCTTCATGGTGCTCACCGAGCACGATGCCGAGGAGCTGGTCTTCAGCCGCAGCTACATGGGCATCGCCCGTTCGGATGACTTCGTGCTGATCCAGCTGACCGTCAGCAATACCCGCACGCAGGAACAGAAGAATGCGCTCTTTGCGCGCATCGTCGAACGCTTGCAGGCCGATCCGGGCATCCGGCCGGAAGACGTGATGATCAGCCTGGTCGAAGGCGACAAGGGCAACTGGTCCTTCGGCCATGGGCTGGCCCAGTACGTGCTCTAGAGCAGCTTGCCCGGGTTCATCGATGCAGCCGGATCGATGGCCTGGCGCAGGCGCCGCATCAGTTCCAGTTCGAGCGGCGGGCGCAGTCTTTCCAGCTCGCCCTTGAGGACGTAGCCCACCCCGTGTTCGGCGCTGAAGGTGCCGCCCAGGGCCACGGCTTCGTCATGGACGACGGCGCGCACGGTATCGGCGATGTCCGGCAGGTGCCGGATCCGCGCCCAGTCCTCGAAGGAGAAGCGCGGAATGAAGTGCACATTGCCATCGCCCATGTGCGCCACCAGGATGATGCTCAATTCCGGCCAGCGTGCCAGGACCGCCCGGGTGGCCTTGTCGATGAACGCGGGCAGCACCTTGATGGGCACGGCCACGTCGGTCGACAAGCCCATGCCGGCGGCACGATTGGCCTCCGAGATGCCATGCCGGATGAACCAGAAGGCAGCGCGCTGGGCTTCATTGGCGGCGATGGCCGCATCGCGCAACCGCCCTGCCTCGGCCAGGCCGGACAGCACGTCTTCCAGCAAGCCGTTGAGATCGGCGCGGGCGTAGGTGTCGCTCAGCTCCAGCAGCACCGCATACGGCGCATCCGGGTCGGTGGGGATGCGCACATCGTCATAGTGCGCCACCACCGTCTGCAGCTGCGCACGGTTGAGCAGCTCGTAGGCCGTGATACGTTCTCCGGCCTGCCCCTGCAGGGCGACCAGCGCCGCCAGCGCATCCTCCACCGAATCAAAGCTCAGCCAGGCGGCGGCACTGACCGCCGGGCGCGGATGCAATCGCAATGCCACGCCAGTGACGATGCCCAGGGTGCCTTCGGCGCCGATGAAGAGATGCTTGAGCGCATAACCGGCATTGTCCTTGCGCAGCGTGCGCAAGCCCTCCCAGATGCGGCCGTCGGGCAGCACCACTTCCAGCCCCAGTACCTGTTCGCGGGTATTGCCGTACTTGAGCACGCCGGTGCCGCCCGCATTGGTGGAGACATTGCCGCCGATCTGGCAGGAGCCCTGGGCGCCGAAGGTGACGCCATAGAGCCGGCCATGGTCGGCGGCGACTTGCTGGAGATTCTCCAGGATGCAACCGGCATCGGCGATCAGGGTATTGCCGACGGTGTCGATCTCGCGCACGCGGTTCATGCGGCGCAGGCTCACGATGACCGGGGCGCTGCCCTCGGCGCGTTGCGCATTCACTGGCGTGGCGCCACCGACCAGGCCGGTATGGCCGCCCTGCGGCAAGACCTTCACGCCCGCCGCGGCGCAGGCACGCACCACGGCGCTGACTTCCTGCGTACTGGCCGGGGACACCACGGCCAGCACTTCACCGCGATAACGTCCGCGCCAATCCTGGACATAGGGTTCGATATCGGCCGCCGCGGTCATGACGTGGGCCTGGCCCACGCATTGCCGCAGGCTGGCCAGCAACTGCTCTGTGCTCATGCTGTCCTTGCTCACTGCTCCCCCTCTCTCGATCAAGCCCTAGTACGCCGCAGCGTTGCCGTCCGCGCCGGTGGCGGCCGGGTCGCGCTGCGCGAATTCCTTGAGTTCCCTGAACAAGGCCTGCTGCGCAGCGACGATCATGCGGCTGTCGCTGGAGACCGTCAGCGCCGAGAACTGGCGCGACCGCATGAAGTTGGCATGTTCGGCACTGGAGCAATGCATGAAGGTGAACTTGCCGGCCCGGGTGGCGGCGGCGTGGATCCTGTCGATGGCCGCCAGCACCTCGGGATGGCGCTGGTCGGCCACCGGATCGAAGCCCAGCGACAGCGTCAGGTCGGCCGGGCCGATGTAGACGCCATTGAGTTCGGGCACGGCGACGATCTCGTCGATGTTCTGCAAGGCGCGCGTGGTCTCTATCATCACCAGGGTCAGCACGGTCTGGTTGGCGTGCTTGTAGTAGTCGGCCGTGCCGGCATACAGCGGCGCGCGGGTCGGGCCGAAGCTGCGGCTGCCCTGCGGCGCGTAACGACACAGTTCGACGAACTGGCGGCATTCCTCGGCGCTGTTGATCATGGGGCAGATCACGCCATAGGCGCCGGCATCGAGCACGCGCTGGATGATGCCCGGTTCCAGCCACGGCACCCGCACCACCGGCGTGACGCTGGTGGTGGAGATCGCCCGCAGCATCTCCACCACGGTGGCAAAGTCGGCCAGCCCATGCTGCATGTCGATGGTGATCGAGTCCCAGGGCTGGTGCGCCATCGTTTCCACGATGGCCGTGCTCCCCAGGGTCACCCAGCCATTCAGGGCCGGGGCTGCGGTGTTCATGACGTCGGCAAGTCGGTTCTTCTTCAAGTGTCTCTCCTGGTTCAGCAACATGGGGCGGCAACATCAGCGATGGCGGCGAGGGCGATGATGTCGGGCATATCGACATCATCGCTCAAGTTCGCCTTGCTAAAGTCTTATGATGAGTATAACATCATAACTCAATGCCACCATATCGGAGAAAGCAAGGATGACCCGCGCCACGCAACAAGGCCTGACCGTTGGCTTTATCGGACTGGGCATGATGGGCTCCGGCCTGGCGACCCATGCGCAACGCGCGGGACATGCCGTGCGCCTGCTGGTACGCCACGAGGGCGACCGCGAACGTTGCCAGGCGCTGATCGACCAGGGCGCCCTGTGCGGCAACACCATCGCCGATGTCGCCAGCGGCGCCGACGTGGTGGTGCTGTGTGTGACCGGTTCGCCCCAGGTCGAGGAGATCGTCTTCGGCGAGCAAGGCTTGCTGGGCCGGGGCCGGCTCAAGGCGGGCGCCATCGTGGTCGACTGCTCGACCTCCCTGCCCGAGTCGAGCCACCGCATCGCCCAGGCCATGGCGGCCATCGGCTGTCACTTCATCGACGCCGCCATGACCGGCACGCCCAAGGAAGCGGCCGAAGGCCGGGTCAACCTGCTGGTCGGCGGCGAGACCGCCGTGATCGATCTGGCCCGCTCGGTACTGGAAAGCTTCTCCGGAAATATTTATCATTGCGGCCCGACAGGTGCGGGCCACACCATCAAGTTGCTGCACCAGTTCGTGGTGCTGTCCAATGCGGCGGTGCTGTCGGAAGCCTTTTCCTGCGCCACCAAGGCCGGCGTGGACATGCACACGCTGTGCCAGGTGATCGGCTCGGGCGGCGCCAACAGCACCGCTTTCCAGCGCCTGCAAGCCTTCGTGCTGGAGGGGCGCGACGAGTTGTTCCGCTTCACGCTGGGCAATGCGCTCAAGGACATGGACTACTACACCCGCATGACCGGCAACCTGCGCGCGGTGGCGCCCATTGCCGGTACGGTGCTGTCGTCCTATACCATGGCCAACAACCTCGGCGACGGCAGCGCCTTCGTGCCGCGCTTGCTACACTGCATCGACCAGCTCAACGACGTCGCTTCCAGGCCGTCCTGAGCGGGACGACCCCGATCAACCGCATTGCTGAACCGACGCCTCCATGTTCGACCTGACCGACAACCAAGACACGCTGCGCAAGACCACGCTGACGGACATGCTGATCCAGGCCATGACCAAGGCCATCGTGAATGGCGAATTCCAGGCCGGCGAAAAACTGCCGCCGGGGCCGGCCCTGGCCAAGCGCTTCGGGGTGAGCCTGATGGTGGTGCGTGAAGCCATCTCGTCGCTGCGCAACGAAGGCCTGGTGGAAACCCGGCACGGCTCCGGCGCCTACGTCGCCAGCAGCGCCCGCGCCCGCCCCTTCCGCATCGAGACGGCGCACGCGCCGCAGGAAGCGACCAGCGCCGAGCAGATCTTCGAGTTGCGCTCGGGCGTTGAAATCCGCGCTGCCGAACTGGCGGCACGACGTGGCAGCGATGCCCAGATGGCCGCCATCAGCGCCGCCTACGACGCCATGCGCAACGAACTGGCGGCCGGTGGCGATGGTGTCGAGACCGACATGGTGTTCCACCGCCGCATCGCCGAGGCGGCCGGCAACGGGCTGTTCGTGTCCTTCCTCGATTTTCTCGGGGCCAACATCCGCGACACCATCAAGCAATCACGCGATGCCGCCCAGTGGGCGGCCCAGCAAGCCGAGGTGATGCAGGAACATGCGGCGCTGCGCGATGCGATCTGCCGCCGCGACGTAGCCGCCGCGCGCGAGGCGGCCTACACCCACATGAACAATTGCCTGCTGCGTTGCCATTGACCCCAACCAGCCAACCAAGACCAGAGATACGCTAGCGTCGCCCTGAGCGACACCCCTCCCTCGACAGAAAAAGAACATGGCAGCCCCAGGCCGCCCGGGGAGAACTCACGCCTGTTTTTTGCCGTGACGCGGACGCGCCACGGTGCATGGACATCGAGACAGTGCCGGCCATCCACCCGGCCCAACCCTGGAGGAGACAATATGGATAGCAACAAGAGCGCATCAGCGGAGTCAACGGCCGATGCCATCGGCAGCAGCACCATCCGGAAGATTTCATGGCGCATCCTGCCCGTGATCGTGATGATGTATTTCGTCGCCTACATCGACCGTACCAACGTCAGCTTTGCCGCCATCGGCATGAACCGCGACCTGGGCTTCACCTCCTACCTGTATGGCTGGGGCGCGGGCATCTTCTACCTGGGCTACATCCTCTTCGAAGTGCCCAGCAACGTCTTCATGCTGCGCACCGGGGTACGCTTGTGGAATGTACGCATCCTGGTCAGCTGGGCCGTGCTGGCAGCAGCCATGGCCTTCGTCTCCGGACCGACCAGCTTCATCGTGATGCGCTTCCTGATGGGCGTGGCCGAGGCTGGCTTCTTCCCGGGCATGATCCTGTATTTCACGTTCTGGTTTCCGGCGCGCTACCGGGCCCGGGTGATCGCCGTGCTGTACCTGGCCGTGCCGGGTTCCAATGCCGTGGCCGCAGCCTTGTCCTCGGCCATCCTCAAGCTCGATGGCTGGCTGGGCATCGCCGGCTGGAAGTGGATCTTCCTGTGCGAAGGCTTGCCTGCGCTGGTCATGGCGGTACTGGTGTTCTACGTGTTCGTCGACCGCCCGGCGGATGCGCGCTGGCTCAGCGACGCGCAAAAGGTGTGGCTGCAGCGCACCCTGGCCGAGGAGGCCGGCAAGAAGGAGGTAGTCGCCGGCAGTGGCTCGGTCTGGGCCACCATGGTCAATCCGCGCGTGCTGGCACTGTCGGCCATCAGCTTTACCATCATCACGGCCACGCTGGGGGTGACCTACTTCCTGCCGCTGATCATCAAGTCCATGGGCTATAGCGATGCGGCCACCGGCTATGCCACCGCCATCCCCTATGTGGTGGGGACGGTGGGCATGTTCCTGTTCGGCCTGTCGTCGGATCGCAATAACGAACGCAAGTGGCACTTCATCGCCGCCGCAGTGCTGGCCGCGGGCGGCCTGATCGCCTCGGGCTGGCTGCTGGGATCGGCCTGGGCGCTGGTGGCCATGTGCGTGGCGACCATCGGCATCTATGGCGCCAAGCCAGCCTTCTGGTCGATGCCGTCGGATTACCTCAGTGGCACGGCCGCCGCAGCCGGTATCGCCCTGGTCAATTCGGTCGGCAACCTGGGCGGCTTTGTCGGGCCTTACATCGTCGGCTGGCTCAAGCAGACCTCGTCCAGCTATGAGCCGGGATTGTATTTCCTGGCCGGCAGTGCGGCGCTGGCGGGCTTGCTGACCCTGCTGTCGATCCCCGGTGGCCGCCGCCGCGCGCCCACGCCGGTGGCGACGGGCCAGTTCAACGACAGCCGGGCCTGATATCGGCGGGGGCTGTGAGGGGCTGTGAGGGGTTGGGACGGGATGGCGCGACGGGGCCGCCGCATAGCTGCTAGGATAACGCCCAACCCATCATCGAATGCGCGGGTCGCTCCCGCGCTTTTTTCATGCCCACAGCGACTTCCCGCCCCCGCCCACCATGGCGCCCGCTGGTCCGCCTGGCCGCCCTGGTGCTGCTGGGGAGCGTGCTTGCGGCCTGCTCCTCGTCCAGCAAGTATTACGATCCGCTCAAGTCCAACCGGACCGAGACCGGTTTTCGCAACAACTATCCCCAGCCTGAACGGGCTTCCTTCTGGAAATGGCAATGGGAGCGCCTGACTCAGGGCCTGCCCAAGCCGCCCGCCAACGACTACCGGTTTCCCGTGGTCAAGCCCGACCTGGCCTGGCTCAAGTCCAACCAGACCCGGCCCAGCGTGACCTGGATAGGCCACGCCACGGCGCTGATCCAGCTGGGCGGCAAGAACGTGCTGACCGATCCGATGTTCTCGGAGCGCGCCTCGCCCTTCTCCTTCCTCGGTCCGCGCCGCATGGTGCCGCTGCCGGTGCAGATCGCCGAGTTGCCGCACATCGACCTGGTGGTGATCTCGCACAACCACTACGACCATCTTGACCGGGCCAGCGTCGAACAGCTCAACCTGCAAGCAGGCGGGCCGCCGCTGTTCCTGGTGCCGCTGGGCCTGCGCGACTGGTTCGCTGACCTGGGCATCACCAATGTGCGGGAGATGGACTGGTGGGACAAGACCTCGCTGGAGAACCTCGATATCTACTTCGTCCCGGCGGCCCACTGGTCGGCACGCGGCCTGTTCGACCGTTCCGAGACGCTGTGGGGTGGCTGGGTACTGCAAAGCGTGCAGATGGCGCCCGGCAACGACAGCCCGGCAGCCGCGCAGGCCGAGCCCTTCTCGGTCTACTTCGCCGGCGACACCGGTTACTCGAAGGATTTCCGCGATATCGGCGAGCGCTTCGGACGCTTCGACCTGGCCCTGATCCCCATTGGCGCCTACGCCCCGCGCTGGTTCATGCAGAATCAGCACGTCGATCCGGCGCAGGCGGTGCTGATCCACGAGGATGTGCGTGCCAAGCGCTCCATCGGCATCCATTGGGGGACCTTCGAACTGGCCGACGAAGCGCTGGACGAGCCACCCCAGGAACTGGCCCGGGCCCTGCGCGAAGCCAGGTTGCCAGCGGATCAGTTCATCACCCTCAAGCATGGCCAAACGCTGAAGCTGGACGAGTAGGTCCGCCGTCGCGCCATCCATGATGGGCAAAGGCCCGCATCGTTGCCGATGCGGGCCTTTGTCATGGGTGCGGATCCCTGCGGCGGCGAAGCCGCTACCTCAATCGACGATGAACAGCTTCGCCCCCACCGCGGTGGATGAGCGATGCGGCTCGGCATCGTCGGCCACCTGGTAGCTCATGCCCGGCTTGAGGACGAACTGGCGGCCGTCTTCCAGTTCGGTGTGCAGCTCACCCTCCAGGCACAGCAGGATATGCCCCTTCACGCACCAGTGGTCGGCCAGGTAGCCCGGCGTGTACTCGACCATGCGCACGCGCAGGTCGCCGAACTTGCAGGTGCGCCAGAAGGCGCGGCCGGTGATACCCGGATGCTCGGTGGGTTCGACCTGGCTCCAGTCGGTGGTGCCGAAGGGCAGATTGGCGATCTTCATCGATGTCTGCCCTTACAGCTTGGATGCAATCAGCTTGCCCAGGCGTTCCACGCCGGCGCGGATCTGCTCGGGCGGCACGGTCACGAAGGACAGGCGCAGCGTGTTCTTCTGGGCGACGTTGGCATAGAACGGCGCGCCCGGCACGAAGGCGACCTTCTCTTGCTCCACCGCGTCAGTCAGCAAGGCGCCGGCATCGATGTGCTCGGGCAGGGTCACCCAGATGAACATGCCGCCTTCGGGCTTGCTCCAGGAACAGCCTGCCGGGAAGTACTGCTGCAGCGCGTCCAGCATGGCCTGGCACTGGTCGCCATAGAGCTGGCGGATGGTCGGCACGTGCTGGTCCAGGAAACCGTCCTTGATGGCCTCGTAGACCACCATCTGCGTGAGCTGGGCGGTATGCAGGTCGGTGGCTTGCTTGGCCTGTTCCATCTTCAGGATCAGCGGACGCGGCGCCACCACGTAGCCCAGGCGGATACCCGGCGTGAGTACCTTGGAGAAGGAACCCATGTAGATCACACCCGACGGGTTCATCGACAGCATCTTGGGCAGCGGCGCATTGCGATAGCTCAGGGCGCCATACGGATCATCCTCGATCAGCGGCAAGCCCAGGCGGGCACAGGTTTCCACCAGCTTGATGCGGCGTTCGACGGGCAGCGTGCGGCCGGTCGGGTTCTGGAAGTTGGGCAGCGAATACAGCATGCGCGCACCACCGGCGATGGCTTCGATGGTCTCGGGCTGCAGGCCGTTCTCGTCACTGGGCACCGATTCGAACTGTGCGCCATAGAGTGCAAAGGCTTGCAGCGCGCCCAGGTAGCTGGGGGTCTCGACCAGCACCTTGCTGCCCTCGTCGATCAGGACCTTGCCCAGCAGATCCAGGCCTTGCTGGGAACCGGACACCATCAGCACCTGATCCGGGGTGATCTGGGCGCCATCGGTGGAGAGCGAAGCGGCGATCCATTCACGCAGCGGCAGGTAGCCGTCGGTCGGGCCGTATTGCAGGGCGGTCTTGCCCTGCTGGCTCAGCACGCGGTCGAAGGCCACCTTCATGTGCTCCACCGGGAAGGTCTGCGGCGAAGGCAGGCCACCGGCGAAGGAGGTGATGTCCGGACGCATGGTGATCTTGAGGATTTCGCGGATGGCCGAGCTCTTCATGGCCTCGGCGCGCCGGGATAACTGCCATGGCAGCGCTGCGGGATTTTCGAGTTTCATACGAGTCTCTATTCTGTTCTGGTCTGAGGTGGCAGCGATGGCCGTGCGACATTCTGCGCGCGCATCGGCCCGGTCTTGCAATGACGCTCAGGCGATCTCGGCGATCATTTCGATCTCGACGCAGGCGCCCATGGGCAGCTGGGCTACGCCGAAGGCCGAACGGGCATGCTTGCCGGCGTCGCCGAAGATCTCGCCGATCAGCTCGGAGGCGCCATTGGTGACCAGGTGGTGTTCGGTGAACTCGCCGGTGGAATTGACCAGGCTCATCAGCTTGACGATGCGCTTGACGCGGGTCAGGTCGCCACCACAGGCAGCCTGCAGGGTGGCGATCAGGTCGATGGCCACGGCGCGCGCGGCCAGCTTGGCTTCGTCGGTGCCGATGTCACGTCCCAGCTGGCCGACCCAGACCTTGCCATCCTTCTTGGCCAGGTGGCCGGAGAGGAACACGGTATTGCCGGTTTGCGCATACATCACATAGGCTGCGGCCGGGGTCGCCACGGCGGGCAGTTCGATGTTCAGTGCGTTGAGCTTTTCGTAGACGGACATGCGGTACTCCCTGTTGTGCATCGCCCCGGCCATCGCGGCAGGTGGGCGTTGCGCGTTAAGAAATGAAGAAAATGAAGAAAAACAAGAGATCGATTATCTCAAATATCCGGCGCTTTGGCCGCAGCATTTCGGCTCGCAATGGCCGTTCCCGCGTGGCAAGCGTGGCCTGGCGCGCAGGCTAACGGCGCACCGCCATGCGCCGCCCCACCGCTACCACGGCAATCACCGCCAGCGCGAAGAGCAGGTTGCTCGCATCCAGCGCCTCGCCGGCGATCACGGCCGCGCCCAGCAGGCTCATGAAGGGCTGCAGGAGCTGCACCTGCCCCACGCGGGCGATGCCGCCCAGCGCCAGGCCCTTGTACCAGAAGAAGAAGCCGATGAACATCGAGAACAGCGACACATAGGCGAAGGCCAGCCAGGCCGGTGCCGATGCGGTGATGCCATATTGCCAGCCCAACCAGACCGAGACCGGCACCATCACCGGCAGCGACACCACCAGCGCCCAGGCGATCACGTTCTGCCCGCCCATGGTCTGGGCCAGGCGCCCCCCTTCGGCATAGCCCATGGCGGCGGTGACCACGGCGGCAAACAGCGCAAAATCAGCCGGCTGGAAACTGCCACCCCCTTCGCGCAGGGCGAAGGCGATCACGATGCCCGACCCGGCCAGCGCGGCCAGCCAGAATCCGCCCGAGGGCCGCTCGCCGAAGCGCAGCGCACCGAACAGGGCCGTGGCCAGCGGCAGCAGGCCGACCACGACCGCACCATGCGCGGCCGGCACATGTCGCATGGCGATCGAGGAAAACAGCGGGAAGCCCACCACCACACCCAGTGCCGTGATGATGAGACCACGCAGTTGCCGGGCATCGGGACGCGGCGCCCGCACCCAGGCCAGCAGCACCAGCGAGCACAGGCCCGCCACCACGGCGCGGCCGAAGGCGACGAAGGCCGGGTTCAGCTCGGCCACGGCGATACGGGTGAACGGCAGGGTCAGGCTGAAGACGGCCACGCCGACCAGCCCTAGCCACATGCCACGGGATTCGTTGCGCGCCTGGCTGTGTGGCGCGGGCGTGGTGACGCCGGTATCAGTACCTGCCTGCATGAAGGCCGTCCTCTTTTTGAGTAAACGATATAAAGGATTTGCGTCTTTTTCCGACGGACTCAGAACCAGATCGCCAGCGCCGAATACACGGTCAGCACGACCATGGTGGCGGCAAACACCATGCGCCACAGCGGACGCTCCAGGTAGCGGCGCAAGACCGCACCGGCACCGGCCCAGACCGACACGCACGGCAGGTTGATGGCGCAGAACACCAGGCAGTAGATCAGGATCGCCAGCCAGGCGGGCTGTTTATGCAATAACGGCATGAAGGCCGAGGCGCCGGTGATGGCCATCACCCAGGCCTTGGGATTGGCGAACTGGAACACCGCCGCCGCCGCGAAGGACATCGGCCGGGCCGCCCGCTCCCCCGCGCCAGATACGCCCATGCGGCGCAATTGCCAGGCCAGGTACAGCAGATAGGCACAGCCCAGTGCCTTGAGCACGATCACCAGCTGCGGCAGTGCCACGACCAGCTCGCCTATACCGAAAGCGCATAAAGCCAGCAGCACGCCGAAACCGAAGGTGATGCCCAGCATGTGCGGCAGCGAGCGGCGAAAACCGAACCAGATCCCGGAGGAGGTCAGCATGATGTTGTTGGGGCCGGGCGTGATGGAAGACACGAAGGCAAAGGACATCAGCGGCAACAAGGCTTCGATCATGCCGTCCTCCGTTGCCCATCCTGGGGCAGCGTGAGCACCTGGGCCGGCGCCAGCAAGGTATCGGCCACGGGCGCAGCGCGCATGAGCACGCGGGCGAACACGTCGTGATCGACATTGCCGCCGGAGAGCGTCACACCGATCTTGCGACCACGCAGGCGGCCCCGGATCTGCAGGGCCGCCGCGATGGCGCAGGCCCCGGCCCCCTCGGCCACATTGTGGGTGGCGATGTAGGCCAGCTTCATGGCATCCATGACTTCGTCGTCGCTCACGGCGATGACCTCGTCGACCTGCGACAGCATCACCTCCAGCGAGGCCTGGTCCGGCACACGGCAGGCCACGCCATCGGCGATGCGGGTCGATACCGGGGATTCGATCTTGCTGCCGGCCTCGAAGGACAGCTTGTAGGCCAGCGCATGTGCTGAAACCACGCCGATGATGCGGGTCTTGAGACCCAGTGCGTTGCGCGCGGCCACCGCGCCGCACATGCCCGAGCCCTGGCCGATGGGTACCAGCACCAGGTCCAGCTCCGGCTGGGCGGCGAACAGCTCCATCCAGTAGGTCGATACGCCAGCCACCAGGTCACGGTGGAAGGACGGGATCATGTGCAGCTGGCGTTGCGCGGCCAGTTGCTGGGCGTGTTCGCGGCTTTCCTGGAACTCGCTGCCGTGCTCGACCAGCTCCACACCCAGGGCGCGCATGGCGGCATTCTTCTCGCGGCTGTTGCCCTCGGGGACGACGATGGTGGCGGCCATGCCGAAGCGGCGCGCCGCCAGGCCGACCGATTGCCCATGGTTACCACGGGTGGCCGAGATCACGCCGTGGCTTTGCGGCTGCTGTTGCGCCAGGCGATGCAGGTAGACCATGCCACCGCGCACCTTGAAGGCGCCGGTGGGGGCATGGTTTTCATGCTTGACCCAGACTTCGGCGCCCAGCGCCTGGCTCAGCAAGGGCCAGCACAGTTGCGGTGTGGGCGCCATGCCAGCATAGACGATACCGGCGGCCTCCTCGATCTCGGCGAGGTTGGGCAGCAAGGTACAGGCGGCTTGGGTCATGGTGTATCTCCGGCAAAAATAGGGATCATTGGCAAGCCTGTGGCTGATTCCAGCATGATGGCGCAAGTTGCGGCGCCATCGGCTGCATCACGCAGGCTCTTGTCATGGAAGTCATCCTAGCCGACAATACCGATACAGTACCTGTACACTTTTTCACTTAATCAAGATTATTGTCACGGCAAAATGACCAATACAGTCAAGCAATTGCGCCCACGCCAGCACGATACAGCCCACGCCGAAGCCACCCTGCCCGGCTGGCCGCTGCTGCTGCGCGAGAGCGGAGAATCGCTGGTCGAGCAGATCGTGCGCGGCATCCGCGCCCGCATCGATGACAGGCTCTTGCGCAGTGGCGTGCGCATGCCCTCGATCCGCCAGTTCGCCGACGCCAACCAGATCTCGCGCTTTACCGTCGTGGAAGCCTATGACCGGCTGGTGGCACAGGGCTATCTGGAATCGCGCCGGGGCTCGGGTTTCTACGTCAAGGAACGTTCGTCGCTGGCCGGTGGCTACGGCCTGGCTGCCGCCCAGGCGGAAGCCGCCGCCGAGGCGGGGCGCGGGCTGGATGTGGTCTGGCTGGTGCGCAACATGTTCCGCCAGATGCCACCGCACAAGATGCCCGGTGGAGGCCTGCTGCCCCCTGATTGGCTCGATGGCGAACTGATCGCCAACGCCCTGCGCGCGGTCAGCCGCGACAATCCCTCGCTGCTGCTGGGCTATGGCACGCCACAGGGCTTCCTGCCCTTGCGCCAGCAACTGCAATTGAAGCTGGCCGAACTGGAGATCGCCGCCGCGCCCGAGCAGATCGTGCTCACCACCGGCGTCACCCAGGGGCTGGATACGGTGGCCCGGCACTTCCTGCGGCCGGGAGATGTGATCTTCGTCGATGATCCGGCCTGGTTCCTGATGTTCGGCTCCTTCGCCGCGCTGGGCGCCAAGGTAGTGGGCATCCCGCGCCTGGGCGATGGCCCCGACATCGCGCGCCTGCGCGAACTGGCGGCCGTGCACAAACCCAAGCTGTATGTGATCAACTCGGTGCTGCACAATCCGACCTCGACCTCGCTGTCGGCGGCCAAGGCCTTCCAGGTCTTGCGCATCGCCGAGGAGCACGACTTCATCATCGTCGAGGACGACATCTACTGCGACATGCATCCCGGCTCGGCGGTGCAGCCGGCCACCCGCATCGCCGCGCTGGACCAGTTGCAGCGGGTGATCTACCTGGGCGGATTTTCCAAGACGCTATCGGCCAACCTGCGGGTGGGCTTCATCGCCACCTCGGCCGACCTGGCGCGCAGCCTGGCCGACCGCAAGCTGCTCTCCACCCTCACCACTGGCGAGATCGGCGAACGCGTGGCCTACAAGGTGCTCTCGGAAGGACACTACCGCAAGCATGCGGAGCGGCTGCGCGCGCGGCTCAATGGCGGACGCGACAAGGTGATGCGCCAGCTCGAAAAACTGGGCATGGAAGTGGGTGATCCGCCGCCCTGCGGCATGTTCCTGTGGGTCGACACCGGACGCGATACCAATGTCATGACCGAAGCCGCCATGGAACAGGGCTTCCTGCTGGCGCCCGGCAGCCTGTTCTCGCCCTCGCAGCTACCCTCCACGCGCATGCGCATCAACGTGGCCAGCATGGCCGACCCGGGCATCTGGCACTTCCTGGAGCGGGCGATGGAGCGCTGAACACAGCGCCCTATCATCCCGCCGGACTACGCAATCAGGCCGTCACCAGGTGGATGCGGGCCACCTCCTGGTTGGAGGCGTTGTAGAAGGCATAGTCGGTGGTACCGGGGAAGTACACGTAGTGGTCCGAGCCGTTGGCCATGATCTGCAAGCTCTCGCTGTTGCTCATCGTCACCGTCAGCAGATGCGAAGTGGCGCCGCTGGCCAGGCCCATGTTGATCACGTCCTGGGCCGTGATGACGATATTGGTGCCACTGCCGGAACTCACGTCCAGGTTGGTCAGGCCGCTGACCTTGCTGGAGAAATTGCTCAGCGTCAGGCTGCTGCCCAGGTCGGAGAAGTGCAAGGTGGTCACACCAGCGCCGCCACTAATCGAGTTGATGTTGGACACGCCGGTGGTCTCGTTGACCATGTCACTCTGCGCCCCGGCCGAGCTGTGCGAACCGGCACTGACGTTGATCATGTTGGTGCCGCTGCCCACGGTCACCGTGTTGTGGCCGCCATCAAAGACGTTGAAGATATCGGTGCCGGAGCTGGCACCACCGCCATTGAGAACGTTGGTCGTGGTAGTGCCGCGCGCCGACAGGGTATTGGCACCGCTGTTGCCGATCAGGGTACTGTCGATATAGGCGCTGCCTTCCAGGTTGGCGATGCCGATGTACTGGTCACCGGCGGCATCGCCGCCCGATCCCAGTCCTGTGGCCAGGTTGGCCGTAATCGCCGTGCTCGAGCTGCCGCTGTTGGCATAGTAGTAGCTGACCGTATCGGTGCCGCCACCACCGGTAAAGGTGTTGGTGTCGCTGTTGGCATAGAAGGTATCGTTACCGGCACTGCCCACCACGTTCTGGATGTGCGTATAGGTATCCCCGGCGGCATACCCTCCCGAACCCGTGCCGTGATACAGGTCCACCACCACCGCCGTACTGCCCGAGCGCGCATAGTTCACCGTATTGGAACCACCACCGCCATCGAAGCTGTTAGCGATGTTGCTGGCGTAGAACATGTCGTTGCCGGCACCACCGATCAGGTTGGAGATGTTGTAGAACTTGTCACCGGCATCGTAGCCGCTGCCGCTAGCCGTGATGGTGTTGGTCAGGTCGACGGTCACGCCCACGTTGGAATAGGCATAGCTCACCGTATCCACGCCACCATTGCCATAGAAGATGTTGGCATGCGTGCTGGCATAGAACAAGTCGTTCTGGGCACTGCCGATGACGTTGTCGATATTGACCAGAATATCGCCCTGTGCGTCGCCACCGGTGCCGGTACCGTTCTGCAGATCGACCGTCACCCCCAGCGCCGAACCGTTGTACGACGCATAGGTGTAAGCGCGGTTGGCGGCGATGGCGGTGATGGTATCGGCACCTGCGCCCCCTTCCAGCACCGACTGCACACCCACGGTGGCGTAGCCGGTCAGCGCATCGTTGTAGGCGCTGCCGACCGCATTCTCGATGTTGACGTAGGTATCGCCGGCGGCATAGTTGCCACTGCCGATGCCGGTACTGAGGTTGACCGTCACACCATTGGTGCCATCGCTGCTGGTGGACAAGGAGTAGTTGACCGTGTCCGAACCACCCGCGCCGCCATTGAGGATGTTGGCGTAGCTGCTGGCATAGAACACGTCGTTGTTGCTGCTGCCGATGATGTTGTCGATATTGAACAGGGTATCGCCCTGGGCATCACCGCCCGTCCCCGTACCCGCCTGCAGATTGATCGTCACGCCGGCCGACGAACCTACGTAGGAGGCGTAGGTGTAAGCACGGTTGGCCACGATCGCGGTGAGCACGTCGGCGCCCTTGCCGCCGGTCAGCACCGACGTCACGCCGGCCGTGGCGAACCCGGTCAGCACGTCGTTGTAGTCGCTGCCGATGACATTCTCGATATTGGCGTAGGTATCGCCGGCGGCATAGTTGCCACTGCCCACGCCGGTGGCGAGGTTGACGGTCACGCCATTGGTGCCGTCACTGCTGGAGGTGCCGGCATAGCTGACCGTATTGGAACCGGCACCACCATCGAGGTGATTGGCCGCCAGACTCGCCACAAACGTATCGTCGTAGTTGCTACCCGTCAGATCCTGGATGTTGACCAGCTTGTCGCCCTGCGCATACCCACCCGAGGTCCCGGTGCCGTCGGTGTAGTTCAGGTTAATCGTCACGCCCGCGTTGGAACTGGCGTAACTGACACGGTTATGCGAACTGGCCGTGCTGACACCACCATCGAAATTATTGGCCGCCGCACTGGCGACGAAGGTATCGTCGTAGCTGCTACCGGTCAGATCCTGGATGTTGGCCAGCGTGTCGCCCTGGGCATAGCCACCCGAGGTCCCGGTGCCATTGGTGTAGTTCAAGTCGACTGTCACCGCCGCGTTGGAACTGGCGTAACTGACGCGGTTATGCGAACTGGCCGTGCTGACACCACCATCGAAATTATTGGCCGCCGCACTGGCGACGAAGGTATCGTCGTAGCTGCTGCCCGTCAGATCCTGGATGTTGGTCAGCGTGTCGCCCTGGGCATACCCTCCCGAGGTCCCGGTGCCATTGGTGTAGTTCAGGTCGACTGTCACAGCCGCGTTGGAACTGGCGTAGCTGACACGGTTATGCGAACTGGCCGTGCTGACACCGCCATCGAAATTATTGGCCGCCGCACTGGCGACGAAGGTATCGTCGTAGCTGCTGCCTGTCAGATCCTGGATGTTGACCAGTGTGTCACCCTGGGCATATCCACCCGAGGTCCCGGTGCCGTCAGTGTGGCTCAGATCGACCGTCACGCCCGCGGTGGAACTGGCGTAACTGACGCGATTATGCGAACTGGCCGTACTGACGCCACCATCGAAATTATTGGCCGCCGCACTGGCGACGAAGGTATCGTCGTAGCTGCTACCGGTCAGATCCTGGATGTTGGTCAGCGTGTCGCCCTGGGCATAGCCTCCCGAGGTCCCGGTGCCATTGGTGTAGTTCAGGTCGACCGTCACAGCCGCGTTGGAACTGGCGTAACTGACACGGTTATGCGAACTGGCCGTGCTGACACCGCCATCGAAATTATTGGCCGCCGCACTGGCGACGAAGGTATCGTCGTAGCTGCTACCCGTCAGATCCTGGATGTTGGCCAGCGTGTCGCCTTGGGCATAACCACCCGAGGTCCCGGTGCCATTGGTGTAGTTCAGGTCGACCGTCACGCCCGCGGTGGAACTGGCGTAACTGACACGGTTATGCGAACTGGCCGTGCTGACACCGCCATCGAAATTATTGGCCGCCGCACTGGCGACGAAGGTATCGTCG
>NZ_JBIUZW010000012.1:0-203849 GCF_044745245.1 Herbaspirillum sp. NPDC087042
ACTTCACGGAAGTTGTGTTGGCTGCAGTACCAGGCGCCCTGGTTCAGCGGCTCTTCCTGACACCAGACGAAATCATGCACGTGAGCATACTTCTCCAGCACCGCCTGAACGGCCTGATGCGGGAACGGGTACAACTGCTCGATACGGATGATAGCCACGTCTTTCTGGTCGTTCTTGCGGCGTTGTTCCAGCAGATCGTAATAGACCTTACCGGAGCACATGACCACGCGTTTGACCGCTTTCGGATCCAACTCGTCGATCTCGCCGATAGCCGGCAGGAAGGTGCCGTTAGCCAGCTCTTCCAGAGACGAGGTTGCCAGCGGGTGACGCAGCAGAGATTTCGGCGACATCACCACCAACGGACGGCGCATACCGCGCAGCGCCTGACGACGCAGCATATGGTAGACCTGTGCCGGAGTGGACGGGATGCACACCTGCATGTTCTGCTCAGCACACAGCTGCAGGTAACGTTCCAGACGCGCAGAAGAGTGCTCCGGACCCTGGCCTTCGTAACCGTGCGGCAGCAGCATGGTCAGACCACACAGACGTTGCCACTTGGTTTCGCCGCTGGTGATGAACTGGTCCATGACGACCTGGGCACCGTTGGCGAAGTCGCCGAACTGGGCTTCCCAGATGGTCAGGGTGTTCGGCTCGGCGGTCGAGTAGCCGTATTCGAAGGCCAGCACGGCTTCTTCGGAGAGCACCGAGTCGATCACCGTGAAGGTGGACTGGTTTTCAGCCACGTTCTGCAGCGGGATATAGGTACCGGCATCCCAACGCTCGCGGTTCTGGTCGTGCAGCACCGAGTGGCGGTGGGTGAAGGTGCCACGGCCGGCATCCTGACCGGTCAGGCGCACGGCATAGCCGGAGGACACCAGGCTGGCGTAGGCCAGGTGTTCACCCATGCCCCAGTCCAGGTTGATGTCGCCACGACCCATGGCGGCGCGGTCGTTCAAGACCTTCTCGACCAGCGAGTGCACCTTGAAGCCTTCCGGCACGGTGGTGATCTTGGTGGCCAGGCGCTTCAGTTCAGCCATCGGCACGGCGGTCTCGGCGGCGTCGGTCCACTTGCGGTTCAGGAACGGCAGCCAGTCGACGGCGTACTTGCTCTTGAAGTTGGTCAGCACCGGATCGATGGCGTGCTTGCCAGCGTCCATGGCGGCGCGGTAGGCCTTGACCAGCTCTTCGCCACCGTCGGTGGCGATGGTCTTCTGGGCCGACAGCTTGTCCGCGTACAGCTTGCGGGTACCGGGGTGCTGGGCGATCTTCTTGTACATCAGCGGCTGGGTCAGAGCAGGCGTATCTTGCTCGTTGTGGCCCAGCTTGCGGAAGCAGATGATGTCGACCACGATGTCCTTCTTGAACTTCATGCGGTAGTCGACAGCGATCTGGGTGGCGAACACGACAGCTTCCGGATCATCGCCGTTGACGTGCAGCACCGGGGCTTCGATCATCTTGACCACGTCCGAGCAGTACAGGGTCGAACGGGAGTCGCGCGGATCGGAAGTGGTGAAGCCGATCTGGTTGTTGATGACGATGTGGACGGTACCACCGGTGCCGTAGCCACGGGTCTGGGCCAGGTTCAGGGTTTCCATCACCACGCCTTGACCGGCGAAGGCGGCATCACCGTGCACCAGGATCGGCAGCACTTGCGAACCATCCTTGTCGCCGCGGCGATCCATACGGGCCTTGACCGAACCTTCGACCACCGGGTTGACGATTTCCAGGTGGGAAGGGTTGAAGGCCAGCGACAGGTGGACCGGGCCGCCAGGGGTGGAGACGTCCGAGGAGAAGCCCTGGTGGTACTTAACGTCGCCGGCCGGCAGGTCGTCGGCGTGACGGCCTTCGAACTCGGAGAACAGTTCCTGCGGGGTCTTGCCCAGGATGTTGACCAGCACGTTCAGACGACCACGGTGGGCCATGCCGATGACGATTTCCTGCACACCCTTTTCACCGGCGCGCTGGATGGTTTCATCCAGGGAGGCGATGAAGGATTCGCCGCCTTCCAGCGAGAAGCGCTTCTGGCCGACGTACTTGGTGTGGAGGTAGCGCTCCAGGCCTTCGGCTGCGGTCAGGCGCTCCAGGATGTGCTTCTTCTTGTCGGAGGAGAAGCTGGGCACGGCACGGGTCGGCTCGAGACGCTCTTCCAGCCAGCGCACTTCGGCCATGTCCGAAATGTAGGTGAACTCGGCACCGATGGAGCGCGTGTAAGTGTCGCGCAGCATCTGCAGCAGATCGCGCAGCGATGCGGTTTCCGGGCCGAAGTAGGTATTGTTGATGTTGAAGACGATATCCAGGTCGGCATCGGTGAAGCCGTAGAAGGAGGGATCGAGTTCGGGGATGTTGGGGCGTTCCTGGCGTTGCAGCGGGTCCAGGTTGGCGAAGCGGGAACCGAGGTCACGGTAGCCGGCGATCAGCTGGGTCACCGCAACACGCTTGCGGCCCATGTCGGAGTCGGCGGAGGCGATGACGGTGCGGATCGGGCCTTGCTTGGCGCGCTCGGCGAAGGAAGCAATCACCGGTGCGTGGGCAACGTCGGGGCGGTTCGAGCCATCGGTGGCGGGCACGTGTTGCACCGCATCGAAATAAGCACGCCAGTTTTCGGGGACAGAGCCGGGATTGTTCAGATAGGCTTCGTACAATTCCTCGATGTACGGAGCATTCCCACCGAAGAGGTAGGAGTTGATGTTGTATTGCTCGTAGAGCTTTGTCATTTGCTCACCTTTCTTCGCGTTTCGCGAGATTAGCGGGTTTCTACACCTTCCGCGACACGGCCTGACCGGTTAGCGGATTGCATCAAGTTGTGGGGAAGGACCTTGTCTACCTGAACTTCTGTACGTCATCCAGTCAGCGCTCCGGAATTATATATCCGAATATCAAATAAAAAAGCGAATCCTTGGGGATTCGCTTTTTTATTTGAAACCAGATGCGACGGGCGTTTCCAACTGCCAACGCCGGTCCGCAAAGCCTTGTCACAGCGCCGCTCAAGCCTCTTCCGGAGAATCCCGGAAGACGGGAAGAACAAGCCTTTCAACACACCGACCGTTGCCCATTCAACAACTCGAACGGGCAAGCGGCCGAGTTCATCAACGCTTGTCGATGGGCGGGACGTCGCGACGCGGCGAGCCCACGAACAGCTGGCGGGGACGGCCGATCTTTTGTTCCGGATCCGAGATCATTTCGTTCCACTGGGCAATCCAGCCGATGGTACGGGCCATGGCGAAGATGCAGGTGAACATCGAGGTCGGGATACCCAGGGCGCGCTGCACGATGCCCGAGTAGAAGTCGACGTTCGGGTACAGCTTGCGGGAAACGAAGTAGTCGTCTTCCAGGGCGATCTTTTCCAGCTCCATGGCCAGCTTGAACAGCGGGTCGTCGTGCAGGCCCAGTTCGTTCAGGACTTCGTAGCAGGTTTCGCGCATCAGCTTGGCACGCGGGTCGTAGTTCTTGTAGACGCGGTGACCGAAGCCCATCAGCTTCACGCCGGAGTTCTTGTCCTTCACTTGCTTGATGAACTCAGGGATATTCTCGACCGAACCGATCTCTTCCAGCATGGTCAGTGCAGCTTCGTTGGCACCACCGTGGGCAGGACCCCACAGGCAGGCGATACCGGCGGCGATACATGCGAACGGGTTGGCGCCCGAGGAGCCAGCCAGACGCACGGTCGAGGTCGAGGCGTTCTGTTCGTGGTCGGCGTGCAGGATCAGGATGCGGTCCAGCGCGCGCACCAGGACTTCATTGACCTTGTACTCTTCGCACGGGTTGGCGAACATCATGCGCATGAAGTTGGCCGTGTAGGACAGGTCGTTGCGCGGATACACGAACGGCTGGCCGATGCTGTACTTGTAGGCCATGGCCACCAGGGTCGGCAGCTTGGCGATCATGCGGATGGCCGACACTTCGCGGTGGTTGGCGTTGGAGATGTCCAGCGAGTCGTGGTAGAAGGCCGACAGTGCGCCCACCGAACCAGTCAGCACCGCCATCGGGTGCGCGTCACGGCGGAAGCCACGGAAGAAGAAGTTCATCTGCTCGTGCACCATGGTGTGCTGGGTCACGGTGTTGACGAATTCGGTCTTCTGGGCGGCGTTGGGCAGCTCACCGTGCAGCAGCAGGTAGCAGGATTCCAGGAAGTCGCAGTTCACCGCCAGCTGCTCGATCGGATAGCCGCGGTACAGCAGCTCGCCCTTGTCGCCATCGATGTAGGTGATGGAGGAGTTGCAGGACGCGGTCGACATGAAGCCCGGGTCGTAGGTGAACTTGCCGGTGGCGCCGTAGAGCTTGCGGATATCGATCACATCAGGACCGATGCTGCCCTTGTAGATAGGAAAATCTACGGACGGAGACCCGTCGGAGAACGACAGGGTAGCTTTGATATCGGTGTTGGACATAGCTTTTCCTTTTTGCGGGGAGGGTGAAACCGTTAATCAAAAGCGCGACCGCGACGAACCAGGCGACGACCAATCCATGGACGTCGGGTGGCGAGACAAAACAGGCCGCGATCGAGCAGAATCCGTCTGGCTTGTGGCCAGGCGCAAAAATCAGGCAGTACGCAGTTTCTTCAGCAACGCATGCACTTGGGGCAGGTCAACCGCCGCCTCCGGCTCCTTGCGAGCCAGCAGCAAGTCCATCAGGTCGTTGTCGGTCAGATCCATCAGGCGCGAGAAGGCATCGACCTCGTCGTCGCTCATCCCGGCCTCATTGGCATCGAGATAGCGCGTCAAGATCAGATCGTTCTCCAGCAACCCGCGGCGGGCACGCCAGCGCAGTCGCGCGCGTTTGGCCGGATCATCCTGGTGACGTTCAGTCGTGAACTCGCTCATTTCTTGTATCTCTTCATTTCACTTGCAACCGGACCCGATCTGACCGGGCCGGCCACGGGGAGCGCCACCACCCTGCTCCCCGCTGCGGCCCGCCGGATGGCGGGCCTGGCTGGCACATAAGCCGATAAGGCTTATACCGAACGACGGACCATCAGTTCCTTGATCTTGCCGATGGCCTTGTTGGGGTTCAGACCCTTGGGGCAGACATCGACGCAGTTCATGATCGAACGGCAGCGGAACAGGCGGTACGGATCTTCCAGGTTGTCCAGGCGCGCACCGGTGGCTTCGTCGCGGCTGTCGGCGATGAAGCGGTAGGCTTGCAGCAGGCCGGCAGGACCGACGAACTTGTCCGGATTCCACCAGAACGACGGGCAGGACGTCGAGCAGCAGGCGCACAGGATGCACTCGTAGACGCCGTCCAGCTCTTCACGCTGCTCGGGCGACTGCAGGCGCTCCTTCTCGGGCGGGATGCTGTCGTTGATCAGGTAAGGCTTGATCGAATCGTACTGCTTGAAGAAGTTGGTCATGTCCACGATCAGGTCGCGGATCACCGGCAGGCCAGGCAGCGGCTTCAGGACGATGGGTTCGCTCAGCTCGTTGAGGTTGGTGATGCAGGCCAGACCGTTCTTGCCGTTGATGTTCATGGCGTCGGAACCGCACACGCCTTCGCGGCAGGAGCGGCGCAGCGCCAGGGAATCGTCCACGTCGGACTTGATGCGTTGCAGGGCGTCCAGCAGCATCTTGTCGGTCGGCTTCAGTTCCACCGTCAGGTCTTGCATGTACGGCTTGTCGTCCTTGTCCGGATCGTAACGATAAATCTTGAATTTCAGGGTGCGAGTCATGTTGCGACCTCTTAGAAAGTACGTGCTTTAGGTTTGAAGGTCTCGACGGTCAGCGGCTGCATGTTGACCGGCTTGTAGTCGAGACGATTCCCCTCGGAGAACCACAGCGTGTGCTTGAGCCAGTTCACGTCGTCGCGCTGCTCGTGGTCGCTTTGCGCGTGGGCGCCGCGCGATTCCTTGCGCGCTTCGGCCGAGGTGATGGTGGCCTTGGCGGTTTCGATCAGGTTGTCCAGCTCCAGCGCTTCCACGCGGGCGGTGTTGAAGACCTTGGACTTGTCCTTGAAGGAGACGTGCTTGCGACGCTCGTCCAGCTCCATGATCTTTTCGTAGCCTTCCTTCAACAGGGCATCGGTACGGAACACGCCGCAGTACTTCTGCATGGTGGCGCGGATGTCGTTGGCGACGTCCTGCACGCGCTCGGAACCGGTGCTGTTTTCCAGATGGGCGATGCGTTCCAGCGAGCGGTCCAGGGCGCCGGCCGGGATGGGCTTGTGGCTCTGGTCCTGCAGGCGGCTGTTGACGATGTGGTTACCGGCAGCGCGGCCGAAGACCACCAGATCCAGCAGCGAGTTGGTGCCCAGGCGGTTGGCGCCGTGCACCGACACGCAGGCGCATTCGCCGATGGCGTACATGCCCTGCACCACTTCCTTCATCGAACCGCCCTTGGGCGCGACCACCTGGCCATTGATGTTGGTGGGGATACCACCCATCTGGTAGTGGATGGTCGGCACGACAGGAATCGGTTCCTTGGTCGCATCGACGTTGGCGAACTTGTGGGCGATTTCCAGGATCGAGGGCAGACGCTTCTTGATGGTGTCGGCACCGATGTGACGCAGGTCCAGCAGGACGTGGTCCTTGTGCTGGCCAACGCCGCGGCCTTCCTTGATTTCCTGGTCCATCGAACGCGACACGAAGTCACGCGGGGCCAGATCCTTCAGGGTCGGCGCATAGCGCTCCATGAAGCGTTCGCCGTTGCTGTTGATCAGGATGCCGCCTTCACCGCGCACACCTTCGGTGATCAGCACGCCCGCGCCGGCCACGCCGGTCGGGTGGAACTGCCAGAATTCCATATCCTGCAGCGGCAGGCCGGCGCGTGCCGCCATGCCCATGCCGTCGCCGGTGTTGATGAAGGCGTTGGTCGATGCGGCCCAGATACGACCTGCACCGCCGGTGGCGAACAGGGTGGTCTTGGCGTGCAGCATCATGATTTCGCCGGTTTCCATTTCCAGCGCGATCACGCCGAGGACATCGCCCTCTTCGTTGCGGATCACGTCCAGCGCCATCCACTCGACGAAGAAGTGGGTCTTGGCGCGCACGTTGCGCTGGTACAGGGTGTGCAGCAGTGCGTGACCGGTACGGTCGGCAGCGGCACAGGCGCGCTGGACCGGCTTTTCGCCCAGGTTGGCGGTGTGGCCGCCGAACGGACGCTGGTAGATGGTGCCATCCGGGTTGCGGTCGAAGGGCATGCCGAAGTGTTCCAGCTCGTAGACGGCCTTCGGTGCTTCACGGCACATGAATTCGATGGCGTCCTGGTCACCCAGGTAGTCCGAACCCTTGACGGTGTCGAACATGTGCCAGTACCAGTTGTCTTCCGACATGTTGCCCAGCGAAGCGCCGATGCCGCCCTGGGCAGCCACGGTGTGCGAGCGGGTCGGGAAGACCTTGGACAGGACAGCGACGTTCAGGCCGGCTTCGGCCAGTTGCAGCGAGGCGCGCATGCCGGAGCCACCGGCGCCGACGATGACCGCGTCAAAGCGGCGGGTAGTGATGGCGGATTTGATTGCAGCCACGATTAGTTTCTCCAGAGAATCTGCGCAGCATAGCCAGCGCAACCGATCAGCCACAGGATGGCGGCAACTTGCAGGACCAGGCGCACGCCGACCGGCTTGACGTAGTCCATGAGCGCGTCACGCACGCCGATCCAGGCGTGGAAGAACAGCGCCATGAACACCGCGAAGGTGGCGACCTTGAACCATTGATGCGAGAACAGCGCCGCCCAGCCCTGGTAGCTGAAGTTGGTCGACGTGAAGAAGCACACCAGCAGGATGACGGTGTAGACCGCCATCACGACGGCGGTGGCGCGTTGCGCCAGCCAGTCACGCAGGCCATAGTGGGCGCCGACGACCAGGCGCTTGGGTCCGATATTGTTATCAGCCATTTTTAGAATGCTCCGAACAGTTTCAATGCGACCAGGACCATCAGCGTGATGCTGACCACCAGGACAGTTGCCGAGGACTTGCGCGCGCTGTCCTTGTCCAGACCGATGTGGTTATCCATGATCAGGTGGCGGATGCCGGCGCAGAAGTGATGCAGGTATGCCCAGGACAGGGCCAGGATGACCAGCTTGACACACCAGCCCGAGGTGAAGCCCTTGAGGTAGTCGAAGGTGCCTTCCGAGAGCAGGCTGCTGTCCAGCAGGAACAGCACGAAGGGCAGCATCAGGAACAGGAACAGACCGCTGATGCGGTGCATGATCGAGACCAGAGCGGCCAGGGGCATGCGATAGCCAGCAATTTGGGTTAGGTGTATGTTACGGAATTGCGGCCGTGGTGGTTTAGCGGCTTCAGACATACAAGGTTCTCCTCAGATTAAAACAATCCTGCAATTTTCGCCGATTTTCTAAATCACCATCAACAATTATTGCGCTTCGCAGCATGCCAAAAAGGCTTGACAGCACCCCTCCCCGCTGCAGGACCATGGTCCGCGCAGCACTCCGGCAGGACCGTCAGCTCAACTCGCTCTGATAATGATGATTCGTCGTCAGGTACAGCCCGCGCCGCATTTCCACCGGCTTGTCGCCGTAGGTGAATGAAGCCCGCTCCACACTGAGCAACGGCGTTTGGGGCAACACGCCCAGAAACTCTGCCGCATCCGGATCCGCCCCGACGGCGCGGATGCGCTCTTCGGCACGGATCATGCGCGTACCGAATTCCGACTCGAACAGGCCGTACAGCGGCCCACGGTATTCCACCAGGCGCTCGGCCGTCAGCCCCTTGAAGATGGCGCCAGGCAGCCAGATGTCTTCGAGGATGATGGGAGTGCCATTGAATGATTTTACCCGCCGGATGAAAATGACGGAGTCGCCGGACTTCATGTCCAGCTGACGGGCCACTTCGGCGGATGCGCGTACGCGCTTGACTTCGACGATCTTGTTCTCGGGACGCTGCGGCTCGTCGCTATCGGCCATCAGCCGCAGGAAGCGGAATTGCGCCTGGGTCTCATGATGGGTGGCAACGAAGGTACCCTTGCCCTGGCGGCGCACCACCAGGTTCTCGGCCGCCAGCTCGTCGATGGCCTTGCGCACCGTCCCCTGGCTGACCTTGAAGCGGCCGCCCAGCTCGACCTCGCTGGGGATGAGCTCACCGGGTTTCCACTCACCGGCTTCCAGGCGCTGCATGATGAGCGCCTTGATCTGCTGGTACAACGGACTGAAAGTGGGCGCCGGACTGGCAACACCCGCCCCCGCGGCTTGCGCGTCAGCGTTGTTCGAATTAGGCAGGATCGAGCTCATAACCCCGAATTTCAACACATAAACCCTACGCCCGTCCAGCAAAAACTAGGCAATAATATGTCTTATATAAGACATAAGATATTGATTGACAGCAGTCTTTCGCAGGCCTACACTCGCGAGCAAGCTGAAGACCCCCAACGCAGGCAGCAAGCGAATTTCCGAGCAGCAGACGATAACGAGAATCGATCTCATCAAGGTGCTCCGAAACCGGTGTTTTCATGTAACCAGCACACAAGTTTGACAGGTTTTTGATTTGTCCACAGACGCCCGGGTGAAAGCAATGACGCACTGCGCTTTCGACGGTATCATGGCGGCCTAACAAGAATTCGAGGAAGTCGCGCATTTACTTGCGCAAACCAGAAGCAACCGCAGACGGCCCTGCCGCGCTCACCGCGACGCGACCGCAACGTGCGCTTCGATGCAGTCGGAATGCTTTTTTTCATCACCTCTTTTGGAGATTCACATGGCTAAAGCCCCCAAGCGTGTTGCCGTCACCGGCGCCGCCGGTCAGATCGGTTACTCCCTGCTCTTCCGCATCGCCAATGGCGACCTGCTCGGCAAAGACCAGCCGGTCATCCTGCAACTGCTGGAAATCCCCGATGAGAAGGCACAAAAGGCGCTCAAGGGCGTCATCATGGAAATCGATGACTGTGCCTTCCCCCTGCTGGCTGGCGTGACCGCCCACAGCGATCCGATGACCGCCTTCAAGGACGCCGACGTGGCCCTGCTGGTGGGTGCCCGTCCCCGTGGCCCCGGCATGGAACGCAAGGACCTGCTGGAAGCCAACGCCCAGATCTTCACCGTGCAGGGCAAGGCGCTGGACGCCGTCGCTTCGCGTGACGTGAAGGTCCTGGTGGTCGGCAACCCGGCCAACACCAATGCCTACATCGCCATGAAGTCGGCGCCGAACCTGCCGGCCAAGAACTTCACCGCCATGCTGCGCCTGGACCACAACCGCGCCCTGTCGCAAGTGGCTGCCAAGATCGGCAAGCCGGTTTCGGCCATCGAAAAGCTGTGCGTGTGGGGCAACCACTCGCCGACCATGTACGCCGACTACCGCTTCGCGACTGCCGATGGCGCCTCCGTCAAGGACGCCATCAACGACCAGGAATGGAACAAGAACGTGTTCCTGCCCACCGTCGGCAAGCGCGGCGCCGCCATCATCGAAGCCCGTGGCCTGTCCTCGGCAGCCTCGGCCGCCAATGCCGCCATCGACCACGTGCGTGACTGGGTCCTGGGCACCAACGGCAAGTGGACCACCATGGGCATCCCCTCGGATGGTTCCTATGGCATCCCCGAAGGCACCATGTTCGGCTTCCCGGTGACCACCGAGAACGGCGAGTACAAGATCGTCCAGGGTCTGGAGATCGATGAGTTCTCGCAAGAGCGCATCAACATCACTCTGAAGGAGCTGATGGAAGAGCGCGAAGGCGTCAAGCACCTGGTCGGCTAATCGACCCACGGCACGGCGGCAGGCAACTGCCGCCGTGCCGTATCCACAGATCTAGCACGTTGACCGTCACGACCAACTTTCACCGAACACACTCAGCAGCAATGCATCCCTCCCAGGTCTTGTTCCCAGGTGCCCAGCAACCGGTTTCGCTTCCGGTGTGCGATCACTACGCCGGCTCCGAGAAGCTGATGCGCAAGTCGATGGCCCTGCAACAGGAGCTCGGTGCGCTGTTCGATATCACCTTCGACTGCGAAGACGGCGCTGCCGCCGGCAATGAAGCCGCGCACGCCGAACTGGTCGCAGCACTGATCGCCGGCCCCGACAATGGCCACCGCCGCATTGGCGCGCGCGTGCACGACGTCGGCAGCCCTTATTTCGAGCAGGATGTCGCCCTCATCTGCGGCGGTGCCGCCCGTGAGCTGGCCTTCCTGATGTTGCCCAAGCCCGAAGGCCTGGCCGATGTGCAGCGCGCACTGGCATCAATCAGCCGCGCCAGCCAGGCCGCCGGCCGCGCCGACCTGCCGGTGCATGTACTGATCGAGACCCACGGCGCCCTGGCCGATGCCTGGAAGATCGCCGCGCTGCCGCAGGTGCAGTCGCTCTCGTTCGGGGTCATGGATTTCGTCTCCGCGCACTACGGAGCCATTCCCGGTAGCGCCATGCGCTCCCCCGGACAGTTCGACCACCCGCTGGTACGTCGCGCCAAGCTGGAAATTGCCGCCGCCTGCCACGCGCACGGCAAGGTGCCGTCACATAACGTGACCACCGACATCAAGAATCCCGCCGCCGTGGCCGCCGATGCAGGCCGCGCGGCACAGGAATTTGGCTATACCCGGATGTGGAGCATCCACCCGGACCAGATCCGCCCGATCGTGCAGGCCATGTCGCCTTCCACCGAGGAGGCCGAGCTGGCGGCACAGATCTTGCTCAAGGCGCAATCGGTGCAATGGGGCCCGATCCAGCATCTGGGCAACCTGCACGATCGTGCAAGCTATCGCTATTACTGGAGTATCCTGCAACGCGCGCATGCCACCGGTGTGGAATTGCCACCGCCGGCAGCCGACTGGTTCGCCGCAGGCGCCTCCCTCTCAACCAAGCCGTAAAGACCGACCCGATATCGTTATGAAAAAGCACTTGACCCTGATCGCCCTGCTGGGCGCCCTGTTCGCCACCGCCGGGATTGCCCAGGCACAGAACAGCACCGACACCAAGACGACCGCCAAGAAGAAGGTGACCAAGAAGGTGCCGGCCAAGAAGGCCGCCGCTGCTGCTGCCGCTGCCCCGGCCGCCAAGATGCCCTTCTCGTCGGATGCCGAGGATGATGACAGCGAACCCGAACTGGGCGGCACGCTGTCGGCCGACTACCAGTGCGAACTGGGCAACAAGCTGACCATCTGGAAGAACGAGTCCGACGACAAGCACATCGCCATCCGCTGGAACAAGCGTATCCACCGCCTCACCCGCGTGGACACCACCACCGGCGCCAACCGCTTCGAGAACCACAAGATGGGCCTGGTCTGGATCGGTATCCCGGCCAAGGGCCTGTTGCTGGACTCCAAGAAAGGCCAGCAGCTGGCCAACGAATGCAAGAACGCCGATCAACTGAAGGCCGCCGCGACAGCGGGTGCGCCGGCGGTTGCCGCGGCACAGCAGAACTGATCCGGGAAAGCAGCATTCCCGGTGCAGAACGCAAGACAGAATCAGGCAGCACCACGCAGTTCACCATTGCAGCGCAAACCGGATTCGACTAGCTAACACCACTAAATTGCCAATTTAAGGAGAAGAGGCCATGTCTCGCAACACATTGAACACCCTAAAGGAATTCAAGATTTCCGGTTCCAAGAAGGGCAAGTTCTACTCCCTGCCCGCCCTGCAAAAATCGCTGGGCGTGAATATCTCCCGTCTGCCGGTGTCCATCCGCGTCGTGCTGGAATCGGTGCTGCGTAACTGCGATGGCCAGAAGGTCACCGAAGAACACGTCAAGCAACTGGCCAACTGGGGCGCCAAGGCTGCCCGCGTGGATGAGATCCCCTTCGTGGTCGCCCGCGTGGTGCTGCAGGACTTCACCGGCGTGCCGCTGCTGGCCGACCTGGCCGCCATGCGCAACGTCGCAAGCAAGCTGGGCAAGAACCCCAAGAACATCGAACCGCTGGTCCCCGTGGACCTGGTGGTTGACCACTCGGTGCAGATCGACCACTTCCGCGAGAAGAAGGCACTGGACCTGAACATGAAGCTGGAATTCTCGCGCAACAACGAGCGTTACCAGTTCATGAAGTGGGGCATGCAAGCCTTCGATACCTTCGGTGTGGTGCCCCCGGGCTTCGGCATCGTCCACCAGGTCAACCTGGAATACCTGGCACGTGGCGTGCACAACAAGACCGGTGTCTACTACCCTGACACCCTGGTCGGTACCGACTCCCACACCACCATGATCAACGGCATCGGCGTGGTCGGCTGGGGCGTGGGCGGCATCGAAGCCGAAGCCGGCATGCTGGGCCAGCCGGTCTACTTCCTGACCCCCGACGTGGTCGGCGTGAACCTGACCGGCGCACTGCGCGAAGGCGTCACCGCCACCGACCTGGTGCTGACCATCACCGAACTGCTGCGCCAGACCAAGGTCGTGGGCAAGTTCGTCGAATTCTTCGGCGAAGGCACCCAGTCGCTGTCGCTGACCGACCGCGCCACCATCGCCAACATGGCACCGGAATACGGCGCCACCATGGGCTTCTTCCCGGTTGACGACGCCACCATCGACTACTTCAAGGGCACCGGCCGCACCAAGGCCGAGATCGACGCCTTCGAAGCCTACTTCAAGGCACAGAACCTGTACGGCATCCCCAAGGCTGGCGAGATCGACTACACCCAGGAAGTCTCCCTGGACCTGGGCACCGTGGCCCCGTCCCTGGCTGGCCCGAAGCGTCCGCAAGATCGCATCGAGATCGGCAACGTCAAGTCCACCTTCTCCGACCTGTTCACCAAGCCGGTGGCCGAAAACGGTTTCAACAAGAAGGCTGACGACCTGGGCGCCGCCTACAAGAACGCCGACGGCGTGGACGTGCACAACGGCGACGTGCTGATCGCCGCCATCACCTCCTGCACCAACACCTCCAACCCGAGCGTGCTGCTGGCGGCTGGCCTGCTGGCCAAGAAGGCTGTGGAAGCCGGCCTGAAGGTCGCTCCGCACATCAAGACCTCGCTGGCGCCCGGATCGCGCGTGGTGACCAAGTACCTGGAAGCGGCAGGCCTCCTGCCCTACCTGGAAAAGCTGGGCTTTGGCGTGACGGCCTACGGTTGCACCACTTGCATCGGCAACGCTGGCGACCTGACCCCGGCCATGAACGAAGCCATCGTCAAGAACGACGTGGTGGCGGCCGCCGTGCTGTCGGGCAACCGCAACTTCGAAGCCCGTATCCACCCGAACATCCGCGCCAACTTCCTGGCTTCGCCGCCGCTGGTGGTGGCCTACGCCATCGCCGGCAACGTTACCCGTGACCTGATGACCGAACCGGTCGGCAAGGGCAAGGGTGGCAAGGACATCTTCCTGGGCGACATCTGGCCGACCTCGCAAGAGATCGAAAAGCTGCTGAAGTTCGCCATGAACGCCAAGACCTTCAAGGAAAACTACGCCGACGTGAAGGGCGCTCCTGGCAAGCTGTGGGAAGCCATCAAGGGCGTCGCCAAGGGCGAAGTCTACAACTGGCCGTCCTCGACCTACATCGCCGAGCCGCCGTTCTTCGAGAACTTCTCCGAAGAACCCAAGATCGCATCGGCTGGCATCACCGGCGCACGCGCCCTGGGCGTGTTCGGCGACTCGATCACCACCGACCACATCTCGCCGGCAGGCTCCATCAAGGAATCCAGCCCGGCCGGCAAGTGGCTGCAGGCCAACGGCGTGTTGAAGGCCGACTTCAACTCCTACGGCTCGCGTCGCGGTAACCACGAGATCATGATGCGCGGCACCTTCGCCAACGTGCGTATCAAGAACCTGATGATCCCGGCCAAGCCTGACGGCTCGCGCGTGGAAGGTGGCATCACCCTGCACCAGCCGACCGGTGAAGAAATGTCGATCTACGACGCCGCCATGAAGTACGTCGCAGCTGAAACCCCGACCATGGTCTTCGGTGGCGAAGAGTACGGTACCGGCTCCTCCCGTGACTGGGCTGCCAAGGGCACCCAGCTGCTGGGCGTGAAGGCCGTGATCGCACGTTCCTTCGAGCGTATCCACCGTTCCAACCTGGTTGGCATGGGCGTGCTGCCGCTGCAGTTCAAGGGCAGCGACAGCGTGCAGACGCTGGGCATCGTCGGCGACGAAACCTTCGACCTGAAGGGCCTGGACGGCGAGATCAAGCCGCAACAGGACGCTACCCTGGTGATCCATCGCAAGAACGGCGAAACCAAGGAAGTCAAGGTCCTGCTGCGTATCGATACCCCGATCGAAGTGGACTACTACAAGCATGGCGGCATCCTGCCGTTCGTGCTGCGCCAGCTGCTGGCTGCCTAAGCCAGACAGGATCCCCGCAGCGCCCCCGGGTGCTGCGGCCTGGAGCAAAAAAGAACGCCGGATTCGTCCGGCGTTTTTTTATTGCCTTGCCCCATCACGGCGCGGCTGCGGCAATGACTCCCGGTCCAAATCATCTACAATAGGGAGTTTCGTTTCTCTACAGATTGCCTCCATGCGTCGTCCCGCCAAACGTTCCTCCTCCAAGCTCTCTGTCGACAGCCAGCACCTGGTCACCTTTGCGCAAGCCATCGCGCAGGCCTCCAGCCGGCTCGAAGAACGGGCCTGGCTGAAACCCCTGGACGCCCTGCTCAACAAACTGCTGCGCACCGGCCACCAGACGCTCATCGATGCTGCCCTGGACCACCTGTTCAAGGCCGATCTGGATGCCTATGACGTCCTGATCGAAGCCGTCGAAGCCGGCAGCGAATCGACCACCGTGGAGCACGATGGCCAGGACTACGACGTGCAATTGCTGATCCTGCCGGTGCTGGCCTGGACCCGCTTCTCCATCGCCTCCGGCACCATCGCCGGCGACCTGCACAATGCCATCGCCGCCCACCTGCATGCCCACGTCCTGGCCAAGGACGCCGGCCTGGCGCTGGCGCCGATGCTGTTCTCCATCGAGCAATTGCCGCGCCTGCATACCGACGTCTTCGCGCTGACCCGCCAGATGGGCCAGAGCGCCCTGAAGAAGGGCAGCGTCCAGTTGCGCGGCGACCAGCAGCCTACCGCCGCCTTCCTGGCCGATACCCGCTATGTGATTGCGGCTGTGACCGTGCCGTCGGGCAATGCCCTGTTCCACTGGCAGGAGAGCGAGCAGCAAAGCCACTTCTCGACCAACAAGAGCGCCGCCTTCGATGCCTGGAAGCAGCAGGTCACGCCGCTCTTTGCACGCCTGCTGCCGGGCTGCAATGTCGAACTGCTGCTGCCGCAGGCCTATTACTTCGGCTGCCGCGAAGCCGACAAGCGCATCCGCCCGGCCTCCATCCGCGCGGCCGACTACTTCCTGACGCAAACCCTGGAGATCAACTCCTCCGAGCTGCACGCCAGCATCGGCGGCTTCTCCGAGGATATCAACGGCCAGGTCGACGAATACCGTATCGGCTTTTCCATTGGCGACGACCCCACCGTGGTCTATGGCACGGTCTGGCCGCTGTACGAGCAGGAAAGCGGCGATGAACTGCCCCTGATGCTCCCCACCGGTGCCGGATTGGCCGAGGGCTTGCCCACCAGCCCGCTGCAGCAGATCCTGACGGTGCTGCGGGAATGCGGCATCGTGCACATCAAGCACCACACCGAGCGCTTCACGATGGAGTTCTGCGACGATTGCGGCGCCCCGCTCTTCCCCGACCGCGAAGGCGAACTGGTGCATGCCGAGATGCCGGAAGACACCCCACCGCCGGTCGAGCACTTCCACTGACAGGCCACCAGGCCCGGCCTTGCACCGGGCCCGCCCAAATAAAAAAGGCATCCACCTTCGGGCGGATGCCTTTTTCTCTTCTGTACCGGGCTATGTTGCCCGCTTTTCCTGCTGTGCCGAATGACGACGGGCGCCAGATCCGGACTGCGTCTCCTCCGGATCCTCTTGCTGCAGGCCTGTCCTGATCAGGCTGCCAGCTTTTCGATCAAGCCCATTTCGGCGCTGGACATCAGCTTGTCGATGTCCACCAGGATCAGCATGCGCTGTTCCAGGGTACCCAGGCCGATCAGGTAGTCGGAGTCGAAGGTGGTGCCCATCTCCGGTGCCGGCTTGATCTGTTCCTGGGTCAGGGTGATCACGTCGGACACGCTATCGACCACCATGCCGACCACGCGACCGCCGATGTTGAGGATGATCACGACCGTGAACTGGTCATAGGTCGGCTCGCCCAGCTGGAACTTGATGCGCATGTCGACGATGGGGACGATGATGCCGCGCAGGTTCACGACGCCCTTGATGAAGTCGGGCGAATTGGCGATGCGGGTCACGGCTTCGTAGCCGCGGATTTCCTGAACCTTCAGAATATCGATGCCGTATTCTTCCTTACCCAGGGTGAAGGCAAGAAATTCGTTTCCGTTGCTGTCGGTCTTGTCGCCGAAGCCGGAAAGATTCTTGGATGCAGTGTCAGACATGGTGTGGCCCTTTAAAAATCAGGAAAATACAGATTCGTCATTCAGTTGGCGGCTGGATCGCAGCAATGCTGCCACATCGACAATCAGGGCGACGCCGCCGTCACCCAGAATGGTAGCACCGGAAATACCGGCAACCTTCCGATAGTTGGATTCCAGATTCTTGACAACGATCTGCTGTTGCCCGATCAGGTCATCCACGAACAATGCCGCCTTCTTGCCATCGGACTCCAGGATCACCACCAGCCCCTGCGAGGGGTCGGTGAAGGAAGGCACGATGTTGAAAATCTGATAAAGCGGTATCAGCGGCAGGTATTCGCCACGCACGCGCAGCACTTGGCCCTGGCCACTGATTTCCTTGATATCTTGCGCTAATGGCTGCAAAGATTCAACCACATATCCTAGCGGCAATATGTAAACTTCTTCACCGATCCGGATCGACATGCCATCCAGGATCGCCAGCGTCAGGGGCAGCGAGATCGAAATCGTGGTGCCAAAGCCCTTGCTGGAGCGGATATCCACCGCGCCACCCATGGCCAGGATATTGCGCTTGACCACATCCATGCCCACGCCACGGCCCGACACGTCGGTCACCTGCTCGGCCGTGGAGAAGCCGGGTTCGAAGATCAGCTGCCAGACCTCGGCGTCGGAGAGATTGTCGTTGACCGGCATGCCCTGCTGCTTGGCCTTGGCCAGGATCCTGTCACGGTTGAGCCCGCCGCCGTCGTCGGTGACCTCGATGATGATGTTGCCGCCCTGGTGTTCGGCCGACAGCGACAACGTCCCTGCCTCGCCCTTGCCCGCCGCCCGGCGCGCATCGGGCAGCTCGATGCCATGGTCGATACTGTTGCGCACCAGGTGCGTCAAGGGATCGACGATACGCTCGATCAAGCCCTTGTCCAGTTCGGTGGCCGCGCCATGGGTGACGAACTCGACCTGCTTGCCCAGCTTGTGCGCCAGATCGCGCACCATGCGCGGGAAGCGCGAGAACACGTAATCCATGGGCATCATACGGATCGACATCACCGATTCCTGCAGATCGCGGGTATTGCGGCTCAGCTGGCTGACGCTATTGAGCAGATGCTCGTGGGTCATGGGGTCGAGCTTGCCCACGCGTTGCTCGATCATGGCCTGGGTAATCACCAGTTCGCCGACCAGGTTGATCAACTGGTCCACCTTCTCGATGCTCACCCGGATCGACGAGGATTCATGTCCCTGGGCCGCGGCGGCGCCACTCTTGGCGGCCTTCTTTTCGGCACCAGCCTGCTCGGTCACGGGCAGCGGTACATCCTCGGGATGGGGCTGGCTCAGGGTATCGCTGTCATTCTTCTTGGCGCTGATGTCCAGCGGCACGAACGGAGCGAAGAAGCCGTAGCCCTGCTCACGTTCCTTGTCTTCAATGGCAGTATGGTTGTCAAAGAAGCCATAACCCTGGGCGCGCTCGCGATCTTCCTGGGTCACGAAGTTATCGAAGAAACCATATCCGCGTTCTTCATCGCTACTGCGTGCGGGTTCGACCGCTTGCGATACCTTCAGCTCGTCCACGTTGACGATGAAGGCGCAAATGGCGACCACGTCATCGATGGGCTCGGCCGTGTCCAGCACGAAGACCCAGCGGCCTTCGGGTGACTTGGTCTTTTCGATCTTGCCCAGCATGGACAGCTCGTCGGCCAGGGCTTCGGCGTCCTTGTCGGCGATGACCGGCATGTCCAGCCGATAGCGGCACACTCCGCCCGGACCGGGCGCAACAGCGGCCGCACGGGCGGCTGACGCGGCTGGCTTGGCGGGGGCCGAACTCTTGCCCTGGGACAGTGCCTCCAGCAGCATGCGCACGTCGCCCACGGCGTCCAGATCCACCTCGGCGCCATGCTTGTGACCATCCAGCATGGATTTGAGCACGTCCTTGGCCGCCAGGAAGGCGTCCACATGCTCGGAGGTCAGCGCCATCTGGCCCTGGCGAATGCGGTCCAGCAAGGATTCGAGGACGTGCGTGACCTCGGCGATATCGGTCAGGCCGAATGTCGACGAGCCCCCCTTGATCGAGTGGGCTGCACGGAAGACGGCATTGAGATCCTCCGGATCCGGCGAGGCCACATTGACGGCCAACAACAGCTTTTCCATTTCGGCGAGCCCCTCTTCGGCCTCGTCGAAAAAGACTTGGAAAAACTGGCTCATATCAATGCTCATGCCTGGGCTCCATCAAGGATGCAGTTCGTGTCGTTCTTGTTTTCCTGGCAAATCAGCCGATCACTTTCTTGACGACCTCGGTCAGGCGCTGCGGGTCGAAGGGCTTGACCAGCCAGCCATTGGCGCCGGCGGCCTTGCCCTTGGCCTTCATTTCGTCGCTGAACTCGGTGGTCAGCATCAGGATGGGGACACGCGCATAGCTGGTCAGCTCGCGCAAGGAGCGGATCAAGGTCAGGCCGTCCATGCGTGGCATGTTCTGATCGGTCAGGACCAGGTCAAAGGTCTGCGACCTGGCCTTTTCCAGCGCGTCCACACCGTCGACCGCTTCGGTGACGTTGTAACCCGCAGCCTTCAGACTGAATACCACCATCTGACGCAGTGATCCGGAATCATCTACTGCGAGAATTGTTTTGGACATCGTTACTCCCTGTTTCTTCAATAAGGCTCATGCGCTTACGCATTATGCCGCACCCTTGGTATCGGACCTACCACTGTGCCGGCCCGGAATGACCTAGTTCAATCTTGTACCACTCTGCCGGTTGCCCGGGCCCATGACAACGCTGCCGACCGCTCAGAACAATTCGATGTCGCCGCTTTCCATGCGCGTCTGACGCACGGCTTTCCAGAGGCCATTGTCCAGCACGGTCAGGCGCTCTTCCATGGCCTGGACGGTACTGGCGAGCAATTCTTCCAGCTCCACGTCGGTCTGGTCCTGTTCCGGGACGATCTCGAAGCTGTTGGCACTGAGCACGCCCAGCGCTTCGCGCAGGCCGATGACACGACGCACGATACGCTCGAGCAGCTGGCTGGTCATGTCCTGGAACTGCAGGCCGGTCACCGCCGCATTGACGTGGTGGCTGACCTGGGCCTGGGTCCCCTTGAGACGCTCGATGCTGGCGGCGTCGAACGTGCCGGTGCCATTCATCAGATCTTCCAGGATAGTCTGCTGGGCCTGCACCGAACGGTGCAGCTCCATGAAGCTGCTACCCAGCTTGCCGATGGCCTCGCCCAGGAGGATGTTGGTCTGGACCAGGTCAGACTCCACCTCCGTCAACTGGCGACTGCCGCCGCTGGCAGTATCGAGCAACAAGCGCTTGAGCTCCTGCAGCATGGTCTTGGTCGGCATATCCGGCTCTCTTCCCTTGGACAGTTAAAACACTTCTAGGTCAATTCTTGGCAGGTGCGCTCAAGCCCTGCTGGACATCATCGTCGCTGGCATCGGTGGGGACGTTGAGCGAACCGCTATCCTTCTCCACCAGTTCTTCTGCCTTCTTGTTCATCACGATGATGCTGATACGCCGGTTGATCGGATTGAACGGGTCTTCCTTGTCCAGCAATACCGCCGAGGACAGGCCAACCACCCGCAACACCTTGGATTCATCCATGCCGCCCAGGATCAGCTCGCGACGCGATGCATTGGCGCGGTCAGCCGAGAGTTCCCAGTTGCTGTAGCCCTTCTCGCCCTGCGAATAGGGCGTGGCATCGGTATGCCCCGACAGGCTGATCTTGTTGGGCACATCGTTCAGGGTACGGCCGATCTCGTGCAGGATTTCCTTGGTATAGGGCTGCAGCTGCGCGCTGGCCAGGGCAAACATCGGACGGTTCTTCTCGTCCACGATCTGGATGCGCAAGCCTTCGGAGGTGATATCGATGAGCAGCTGGTTCTTGAACTGCTTCAGGGTGGGATTGGAGTCGATCGCCTTTTCGATGCGCGACTTCAATTCCTCCAGACGGGTCCGTTCGGCACGCTCCAGCTCCTGCTGGGCCTGCTTCAGGGTCTGCTTGCGCGTGACCACGTCGTTCTCGCCCTTGCGCAACTGGCCGTCCTGACGCGTCAGGTCCTTGCCGCCGCCGGGAAGGACGGTATTGGCGTCACCGCTGCCGGAGCCGCCCGCCATGGCCACCTTCAGCGGGGTCTTGAAGTATTCGGCAATCCCGTTCAGGTCGCCCTTGGCGGTCGAGCCAAGCAGCCACATCAGCAGGAAGAACGCCATCATTGCCGTCACGAAGTCGGCGTACGCGATCTTCCAGGCGCCGCCGTGGTGACCACCGCCGCCCTTCTTGATCCGTTTAACGATTATGGGACGTAGCCCTTCGTCGGCCATGCCTGTGCTCCTGCCTCAATACTGTTGCCTGTGTGAATCGACTATAACGTCGCGCGCTTGCCCGAAGCTTACTTGCCCTTGGCCTGCTTGACGTGTTCTTCCAGTTCCAGGAAGGTCGGACGTTCGGTCGAGAACAGGACCTTGCGGCCGAATTCGATCGACAGCGCCGGCGCATAGCCATTCAGGCTGGCCAGCAGCGTCACCTTCACGCATTGGTAGATCTTGGTCGATTCGTGCAGTTTCTGTTCCAGCAGACTGGAGAGCGGGCCCACGAAGCCGTATGCCAGCAGAATACCGAGGAAGGTACCCACCAGCGCGTGCGCGATCAGCATACCCAGTTCGGAAGGCGGGATACCCACCGATTCCATGGTGTGCACCACCCCCATCACCGCCGCCACGATACCGAACGCCGGCATACCGTCGCCCAGCTTGGCGATGCAATGCACCGGAATTTCGCCTTCGTGGTGATGGGTTTCGATTTCGTTGTCCATCAGGTTTTCGATCTGGAAGGCATCCATGTTGCCCGACACCATCAGACGCAGGTAGTCAGTCATGAATTCGATGAGGTGATGGTCCGCCAGCACGCCCGGGTACTTGCTGAAGATCGGGCTGCTTTCAGGTTCCTCGATATCGCCTTCGATCGACATCAAGCCTTCCTTGCGGGACTTGGTCAGGATCTCGAAGAGCAGCGCCATGAGCTCCATGTACAGCGCCTTGGTGTAGGTCGACCCTTTCAGCACCGTCGGCAGCGCCTTCATCGTGGCCTTGATCGCCTTGGTGTTGTTACCGACCAGGAAAGCGCCCCCCGCGGCGCCGCCGATCATCAGCAGTTCGAGTGGCTGAAAAAGCGCCCCAACGTGGCCGCCAGACAGCACGAACCCGCCGAAGACGGACCCCATGACCACGACATATCCAATTATGACTAACAAGTGCCTACTCCCGTCCCGGTGGCGTTGAGTGTATTTTCACGTTCATCAGGTTACATGTATTCCATTCAAGCAAATGGGGGAATACATAACCGAAAAACGCCCTTCCTTTTTGATTTACGACCAAATCCGCCCAAACTTGATACGCCGCGTCTCGCCCCTGCCACTTCCCTTTACATGCGCCAGCCATGCAGAAGCGGACCACCCCCTTCCGGCTGGATCACCACATCCGGCGAGGTACCGGGGATGTGGAACTCGTAGCTGAGCAGGAGCGTTCCCGGCCGCATCTCGGCGCGCGCCTTGTGCCAGAGGGCAAGCATCGCCGCCGGCGACAGGTAGGCAAACACGACATCATAGTCGGCGAAGTCCAGTAACAGGTAGTCACCTCGCATAAAACGACAGGAATTGCCGGCCAGGGCTGCACGCAATCGACTCACCAACCAGGGCAAGGGTGCAATCTCGATACCGGTGAACTGGCTCTCGGGACGGCGTCGCGCCAGATCCAGCACGGCGCCACCCAGGCCGCTGCCGATATCCATGAAGCGGATCGGCCGTCCAGCCGGCAAGAGACCCGCCACGGCATCCCAGGCCGGCTGCCCGGACGGATAGAACGGCACCTGGCTACGGAAGGTAGACCAGAACAACACCAGCATGAACAGGAAGACCGCCAGGAACATCCATGGCGGCACTTGCAGGCGCCCCACCACCAGCGCGGCCAGCGGGAACAACGCCAGGATCACCCACCACCAGACGGCCAGTCGGCGCCAGCGCGCCAGCAAGGCGGCCAGCAGGCCATGCAGCAGGGACATCGGCAATGGGGAAATAGGAGGAAAACCGGCGCGCTGGACCAGCACATCGATCACGTTGGCCGCGACCAGGGCCAACAGGAACAGCAGCAAGGCCTGGATCGCCGGCGCCTGTCGCAGTGGCCTGCGACGGGCGCCGGGGTCATTCTCTTGTTCGGACATCTAGGCAATCGGCCTTATCGTGTTGGACATACCAGGCCGTCGCCTTCGTACTGCCAGGGGCTCAGGCCACCGCCACCAGCGGCGCCGATACGGCCATCGGCATGGCTGCTTCGACCAGCGCAGTGACCACGGCATCCTTGGCCTTCTTGGTCTTGCCTGCGCGCGAGGGCATGTGGCACAGGCCGCACAGATAGTCCTGATGCAGGTCCAGGCGATGCACCACGAAGTGGCCACTGCACTTGCAACAGGGCGTGGTCATGAGCATCTTGCTTTCGAAGAAGCGCACCAGGGTCCAGGCACGGGTCAGCGACAGCACCGGCTCGCCGGCATCATTGGGGCCGACCTGCTCCAGATAGAGCTTGTAGGCCTTCATCACCGCCTCGATGCCATTGATGCGGGCATGCTCCACCAGATAGCGATGGATATTGATGAACAGCGACGAATGGATGTTGGGCTGCCAAGTGATGAACCAGTCCGTCGAGAACGGCAACATCCCCTTGGGCGGCGACACCCCCTTCAATTCCTTGTACAGCTTCAGCAGGCGCTCGCGCGACAGCGAAGTTTCGGATTCCAGCAACTGGAGGCGAGCCCCCAGGTTGATCAATTCAATGGCCAACTGAATTTCCTGCGCCTCTGTGACAACGCTTTTCTTAGCCATGTTGCTACCCCCGGTGATTTCGTAATGAAACTGCCTGACCCCACTCTGCGCACTCAGGCGTGTGCAGACATCAGGCTTCAAATCCAAGACACAAAAACCAATGTGCTACTCAACGTCTTCCTCTCCGGCGCGTTGACTGCCCCTGGCCGCGCCGGCCCTGTTTGTCTTGTTGTTTTACGAAATTTGTTCGCTGGGCTGACAGGCCATGAGGATGGCCGCATGCGACTGGGCCAGGCTCTTGTCCTTGTTGTAGTTGGTCAGCATGCCGAGTATGGCGCCGTCGTCGAAACGAAAACGCGTCAGCATCATGTTGGTGGCCGCCAGTTTCATGATCTGCGCGTTGGACAGGCCTTCGATCAGGTCTGCGATCTCCGCGCTGATGCCGAGACGGAAAATCGCCGTCGGCTTGTCGGATCGGATCATCTGCTGCGCCAGCATGAGATAGCTCAGGTTGGCATCGCGGATTTCCGCCATCATGTCGTTGGTATTCATTGGCACCCCACCTCGGTAAGAAACTTCCTGCTGCTTACAGTCAGTTACACTTACTTGACTGCAAGCCAATTCTGAGGGGGGCAGGACAGGCGGGGAATTAGACTTGGTCGGTATTTTTCGTCGGAGACACGACGCTTCAATTTGTAGGATTTTGTCTTACAAATTTGAGAAATCTACTCTAAGTAATTCGAGACTTTTGACTTGCTTTCAAGCTGCCAGCACCTTTGCGGCACAATCAGGAATTTCCCGATCAAAAGGTTTCTGGCTTGAAATGCAAGAAATAAGTTTCTTATAAAACAACATATTCACATGTAAATTATTGCCGGAACCTGTGCTCATGTTGCTGCGTCACGACTAGCTCATCCTGGCATTGAAGACCTGGTTGGCGCCTACACTGTATTGAGATTCATCCATAGCCACGTAAAAACTTGCAGTTATTTACACAGCTTCACGCATTTTTCGCAACATGCGCAAGGATTTCCCGATTGATATGCATCATATCGTCAACGCTACCATTGCAAAATGGGAATAAGAGGCAGCATTTAGCTTTATTCAACTGTCAAACAGTTAACTCCACCATACTGCCGCCCCGCTCACTCCTGTGACTTCGTCGCGTCAGAGCCGACCCAGGGCCTGCTCGATATCGGCGATCAGATCCTCGGGAGACTCCAGGCCGATATTGAAACGCACCAGTTGCCCCTCGCGCTGCCAGTCGCGACGCATGCCCTTCATGCGATAAGGTACACACAGGCTGTGGGCACCGCCCCAGCTGTAGCCGATCTTGAACAGTTTCAGGCTATCGACGAAGCGATCGGTCTGTTCTTCCACATAGCGCGGATCGAAGATCACCGAGAACAGCCCGCCGGCCCCCGTGAAATCGCGCTTCCAGTGGGCGTGACCAGGGCAATCCTCGAAGGCGGGATGCAAGACCGCCGCGATCTCGGGCCGTTGCTTGAGCCAGGTCGCCACCTTGCGTGCGGCAGCATCATGGGCCTCGAAACGCAGGCGCATCGAGGACAGGCTGCGCAGGACCAGATACACGTCGTCCATCCCCACGCCAAAGCCCAGGCGCATGTGCGCCAGTTCCAGCCGCTCATTGAGCGCCTGGTCGCGCACGATCACGGCGCCCATCAGCACGTCCGACCCGCCGGACTGGTATTTGGTGACGGCCTGCATGACGATGTCCACGCCATGATCGAAGGCCTTGAAGGCCAGACCAGCCGACCAGGTATTGTCGATGGCCACCAGCACGCCCTTGTCATGGGCGGCACGACACAGGGCCGGAATATCCGGCACCTCCATGGACACCGATCCCGGCGCCTCGGTCCAGACCAGGCGGGTATGGGGGCCGATCAGGTCGGCGATGCCGGCACCGATCATGGGATCGTAGAAACGCGCGGTGATCTGGAAATCGCGTTCCAGCCACTGGCCCAGGTCCTTGCTGGGGCCGTAGACGTTATCGGGCAGCAGCACTTCATCGCCGGTCTTGAGGAAGGCAAAGTTGACCATCGCGATGGCCGCCAGCCCGCTGGGGGTGACGCGGCAATAGGTACCGCCCTCGATCTCGGCCAGCCGCGCCTCCAGCACGAAGCTGGTCGGCGTGCCGTGCAGGCCGTAGGTATAACCCAGCTTCTCGCGCCAGTCGCGCGAGCGCATCGAGGCAACATCGGGGAACAGCACCGTGGAAGCGTGATGGATACCCACCGGGAAGGCCTCGAAGCCATCGGGGGCGCGGTAGTTGCTATGGACCAGGGAAGTCTGCGGAGTCTGCTTGGCGTGTGACACGAATCTGCCTTCTGAAATCGATGGAGACGCGGTCGCTGATGGACCGCGCAAAGGCTTCACTATACGCGCAGCCCGCCGACATCGAAAGCAACAGACAGACGCCCGCGCAGCGGGCGCGGGGGATCAGGGCAATTGCAGGGCGAATGGCTTGGTGATGGCGCCGTCGGCGCTGGACCAGGTACCGGTGATGGATTGCCCATCCCGGTGACCTTCCCACTGGCCGGAGACATCGCGGCCATTGATGGATTCTTCCATGATGAAGTCGTCGCCCTCGACCTCGCCGGCCACCAGGATCTCGGGCGAACCGCCGAAGAAGAAGTAGCGGCCTTCCAGGCCATCTTCATTCTTCTTCGGTTGCAGCGACAGCTGGATGGCACGACCATCGATCTGGCCGCGCAAGACCAGCGCATGCGTCATCAGGACCTGCTGCAGCGAGCCCTGGCTGGCGTCGGCCGCCGGTGTTGCAGCCTGTGCTGCAGCCTGCGCGGCGGGCAGCGCCAGGCACGCCAGGGACAGCAACGCGGCGACCAGCCTGCCCCGCTGCCGATACATCAGCGGGCTCACTCGGCGGCACCCCACAGGTCGTGGGCGTCGGCGGCGGTGATGCGCACATCGACGAACTGACCGACTTCCAGCTTGCGATGCGGCTCGAACGGCGGCTTCACATAGACCACGCCATCGATCTCGGGCGCATCCGAATAGGTGCGACCGGTGCCGCCATTGCGATCCACTTCGTCGATCAGCACGCGCAGGGTCTTGCCGACCTTGGCTTGCAGGCGTTTCTTGGAGATCTCTTCCTGCAGTTGCATCACGCGAGCACGACGTTCCTCGCGCACTTCTTCCGGTACCGGATTGGCGATCTCGTTGGCGGTCGCGCCTTCCACCGGCGAGTAGGCGAAGCAGCCCAAGCGGTCGATCTCGGCTTCCTTGAGGAAGTCCATCAGGTACTCGAATTCGGCCTCGGTCTCGCCGGGGAAACCGGCGATGAAGGTGGAGCGGATCGTGATGTCCGGGCACATGGCGCGCCAGGCCTGGATACGTTCGATGTTCTTTTCGCCGTTGGCCGGGCGCTTCATGCGCTTGAGCACGTCAGGATGGGCGTGCTGCAGCGGCACGTCCAGGTAAGGCAGGATCTTGCCCTCGGCCATCAGCGGAATGATCTGGTCCACGTGCGGATACGGGTAGACGTAGTGCAGGCGCACCCAGGCGCCATACTGCTGGGCCAGCTCGCCCAGGGCGCCGACCAGCTGGGTCATGTGGGTCTTGATGGGCTTGCCGTTCCAGAAGCCGGTACGGAACTTCACATCCACGCCATAGGCGCTGGTGTCCTGCGAAATCACCAGCAGCTCCTTCACGCCGGCCTTGAACAGGTTCTCGGCTTCCAGCATGACATCGGCGATGGGACGCGACACCAGGTCGCCACGCATGGAGGGGATGATGCAGAAGCTGCAGCGATGGTTGCAGCCTTCGGAAATCTTCAGGTAAGCAAAATGCTTGGGCGTGAGCTTGACGCCCTGCGGCGGCACCAGGTCGATGAAGGGGGCATGCGGCTTGGGCAGGTGCTTGTGCACCGCCTGCATGACCTCGCCCACGGCGTGCGGGCCGGTCACTTCCAAGACCTTGGGGTGGATCTTGTGGATGATGTCGTCGCCGTCGGCATCCTTCTTGGCGCCCAGGCAACCGGTGACGATGACCTTGCCGTTCTCGTTCAAGGCTTCGCCGATGGCGTCCAGCGACTCCTGCACCGCTGCGTCGATGAAACCGCAGGTGTTGACGATGACCAGGTCGGCACCGTCATAGGACTTGGCGGTATCGTAGCCTTCGGCGCGCAGCTGGGTCAGGATCTGCTCGGAGTCGACCAGTGCCTTGGGGCAGCCGAGGGAGACAAAACCGACCTTGGGCAGGGCCGGGCTAGCGGGAGAGGATGGGTTGGACATGGCGTGCGGGCTGAAGAAACTGGCGAAAAACGGAAAAATCCGGAAAAACCGGGAAAAAGCGGAAAATGCTTTAAAAATCAGGGCGCTATTGTACAACGTCTGCCGCCGCGCGCCCTCTTTTGCGGCTTTTCGGCACACTGCCCGCCTACAGGCCCTGCCCCGCCCGCTTCAATGCAAAACGGCCCGTGACGGGCCGTTTTCGCAGTTGCTGGCGCACCAGCGGGCAGATTACTTCTTCTGATCCGGCGGATTGCCCGGTGTACCGAAGGGGAAGGTACCGAACATGTTCTTGGTCTGGCTCTGCATCTGCTCCTGCATCTGGATGAACAGGTTCTTGCTCTGCTCAATGTAGTTGCTCATCATGCCCTGCATCATCGGCCCCTGCACATTCATGAACTGGGTCCACATTTCCGGGCTGAAGGGCTTGCCTTCGTAGAAGCCCTTGGAATTCTCGGCCAGCTTGTTCTGGATGTCGATGAAGGTCTGGATGTTCTTTTCCAGGTAGTTGCCCATCATGCCCTGCATGGCGTGGCCATAGTAGCGGATGATCTGCGACAGCGCGCCGCTGGAGAACATCGGCACACCATGCGACTCTTCTTCCAGGATGATCTGCAACAGGATGCTGCGGGTCAGGTCGTCACCATTCTTGGCGTCGACGACGGTGAAATCCTCGTTGTCCAGCACCAGCTGCTTGACGTCGGTCAAGGTGATGTAGGAACTGGTCTGGGTATCGTAAAGACGGCGATTGGGGTATTTCTTGATCAAGCGTTCTGCCGAATTTTTTGCAGTAGTCATCTGAAGTCCAGTCTCTCTTATTCAGCCGTTTGCCGGCCATGGTTTGCAGCGGTAGCGGGTCCGCATGATTGCGATCCCGACCCGCGGGCGTCCGGGACATTGTCTCTGTCCTCTCCTTGCTTCTTCTACTGTTGCGCCGTTCGCGTCAGCCTGGCGACGCGGATGCCACCTTTTTTGCATGGCAACAACGCAAGCCATTATAGGGGGGAAGCACGAGAATAGGGAGCCTCTTCGCGCAATGCGGAGCAAATCCGCAAGGCTCGCAGCCCCGGCCCACCCTCGCAGGCAGGCCGGAGACGGCGATGGCCGTCAGCCCATGTACAGGCCGCCGTTCAGGGAGAAGTCCGAACCGGTCGCATAACCACCTTCAGACGAAGCGATCCAGGCCACGATGGAGGCGATTTCCTCGGGTTCGCCCAGGCGCTTGACGGGGATGCCGGAGACGATCTTTTCCAGCACTTCCGGACGGATCGCACGCACCATGTCGGTCCCGATGTAGCCAGGAGAAACGGTATTGACGGTCACGCCCTTGGTCGCCACTTCCTGCGCCAGTGCCATGGTGAAGCCGTGAATGCCGGCCTTGGCGGTGGAGTAGTTGGTCTGGCCGAACTGGCCCTTCTGGCCGTTCACCGAGGAGATGTTGACGATGCGACCGAAACCGCGCTCACACATGCCTTCGATGACCTGCTTGGTCACGTTGAAGAGCGAATTGAGGTTGGTATCGATGACCGAGTCCCAGTCATCCTTGCTCATCTTGCGGAACTGGCCGTCACGGGTAATGCCGGCGTTGTTGACCAGCACGTCGACTTCGCCGATCTCGGCACGGACCTTCTCGAAGGCCGCCTTGGTCGACTCCCAGTCGGACACGTTGCCTTCGGATGCGTGGATGTCGAACCCCTGTTCGCGCATCGTGGCGAGCCACTTGTCCTTGCGCGCGGAATTCGGACCGCAGCCTGCCACGACGGTGTAGCCGTCCTTGCACAGGCGGGTGCAGATGGCGGTTCCGATGCCGCCCATGCCGCCGGTCACATATGCGATACGCTTGCTCATTTGCTGCCTCCTTTAGGGATGGTGATTATTGGGGTGCTACCCTGCTCCCCTCTTCGCGTCTGCGTTGCGCCGCATTGTTCGGGAGGCCGCGACTTGTCCTGGCTTCCCTGAATATCTCTGACCCTGGCGCCGCCGCGGATGCGGCGCGGGCCGTCTCTCTCTGTCGGCGGAGCCGTTGCCGGCGGCCGCCCTCTTTTTATCGTCACCGCCGGCTTCTATGACCGGCTGGTGGATCCTGCCGGCAGGCCTACTGGTCTGCCTTGACCTTGACGTAGCGCCCCGGGGCCGGCTCGATACCCTGGTAGCGGGACGATCCGGCCGCCTTGGGCGCGGCCACCTTGCGCCCGCCATGCTTGGCCAGGAATTCGGCCCACTGGCTCCACCAGCTCCCCGGATGATCGACTGCACCGGCCAGCCAGGCATCGGCATCCACGCCGGTCTTGGCCTTGTCATTGATCCAGTAGTTGCGCTTGTTCTTGGAAGCGGGATTGATCACGCCGGCAATGTGGCCGGAGGCGCCCAGCACGAAGCGGTTGTTGGCCGGCTTGGCCGCGTTGATCAGGCCCAGCGTGGCATAGGCCGACTTCCACGGCACGATGTGATCGTCACGGGAGGCATAGACGAAGGCCGGCGCAGTGATCTTGCGCAGGTCGATCTTTTCGCCCCCCACGGTCAGGCGACCCGGATCCTTAAGCGCGTTCTCCAGGTACATGTGCCGCAGGTAGTAGCAGAACATCGGACCCGGCAGGTTGGTGCTGTCGGCGTTCCAGTACAGCAGGTCGAAGGCACTGGGCGGCTCGCCCTTGAGGTAGTTGGATTCGACGTAGTTCCACAGCAGGTCGTTGGGACGCAGGCTGGAGAAGGCGCTGGCGAAATCGCGCCCGGCCATCAGGCCGCGCTTGCCGATCATCTGCTCGCGCAGGGCCAGCTGCATCTCGTCGATATAGACATCGATGGCGCCGGTATCGGAGAAATCCAGGAAGGTCGTCAGCAACGTCAGGCTGGAGACCGGATCCTCGCCGCGCGCGGCCAGCAGGGCCAATGCGCAGGACAGGATGGTGCCGCCCACGCAGAAGCCCAGCGCATTGATCTGCGGCTGCTTGCTGATCTCCTGGACGATATGGATGGACCGCACCACGGCGTCATCGACATACTGGTCCCAGGTGGCGCCATCGACCGAAGCGTCGGCATTGCGCCAGGAGATCAGGAACACCGTATGCCCCTGCTCCACCGTATAGCGCACCAGCGAATTCTGCGGTTGCAGGTCGAGGATGTAGAACTTGTTGATGCAGGGTGGCACGATCAGCAGCGGCACCGCATGCACGGTCTTGGTCAGCGGCGTGTACTGGATCAGCTGGAACAGCTCGTTCTCGAAGATCACCGTGCCGGCGCTGGCACCGACATCACGACCCACCTCGAAGGCGGTCTCGTCGGTCTGCGACACATGGCCCTTCTGCAGGTCGGCCAGCAACTGCGCGATGCCCTTGGTGAGACTCTCGCCGCGCGTCTCGATGACCTTCTGCTGGGCCACCGGATTGGTGGCCAGGAAGTTCGCCGGCGACATCGCATCGATCATTTGCTGCACCGCAAAACGCAGCTTGTGGCGTACCTTGTCGCTGCCCTTCACGGCATCGGCCAGGGCCAGCAGGAACTGCGAATTGAGCTGGTAGGCCGCGGCCTGGAATGCGAAGTAGGGATGCTCCTGCCAGGCCGGCGCCGACAGTCGGCGGTCGGTAATGGCCGGGGTCCTGGAGGACAGCACCGATTGCCAGAGCTCGGCGAACTGCTGGGTGTAGTCCTGCTGCAAGCGCACCATGTCGGCCGGATCGATGGTGGCCCCGAGCTCGCCAAGCTGCCGGCTCAGTGCCGCAGGATCGAGCTGGCCAGCACCGGGCGGCATGCCCATGCCAGGGAAACCCTGGAAGGCCTGCGCAGGCGGCTTGAACTGCTGGAACTGGGATTGGAATTGCGACTGAAGCGAAGTCCAGAATTTAGGATCGGACATCTGGGCCAGCCACGCGGATACATCGGGAGAAGGTTGCTGCGGACTCTGCTTGTTCATGCTCGGATCTGCAATTTTCGCGTATCTTTACGGTTTGTATCGAAGCGCCATTTCACCATGTACATCGTCGCAATCGCATGGCTCTACGTCGTCTTCATGATGTCGATTACCGAGCAGTCGGCGGTCGCCGGAGTGACCACGTTCCTGCTGTACGGGATATTTCCCTTGACCGTTGTTTTATACCTGATGGGTACGCCGCAACGCAAGCGGAATCGTCAAAAGAAAGAGAAATTAAAAGCTGCCGGCCTGCGGCAGACCGAAGCTGACGGCTTGATGAAAAGCGAGTCCGCCGAGGGACGGGCAAGCGCGCAAGGCCCGGCGCATCAGGATGTGCGCACCGGAGGGGATCATGAAAACTAATAAAATACGGATATCACGCAGGCTCGCGGCGATCACGGAAGCCTTGCCAGGCAATGGTTTGCGCAGTGCAGCATGACCTGTGCCGTCGGCAGGAAACTCAGCGATACGACCCACGCCCTGAGGCCCGCTTGACGCTGATGCGCCGATAACGGGGTTTCAGTACGGCAAGCATGTCGCGCAGGACAGCCGATCCTCGCCAGGGCGGCGAGACATAGGCCATACGTAACTGCACGAAGTCACTTTCGCGTAACTCACAATCAAGCATGGCAATCATGCTGCCATCCAGGTAGGCATAGACATGGACTTCGTTGGGCTGCCGCTCGCTGGGCCCTTCTATCTTCCAGGCACTGGCGGAAACAGGATAGGGTCGCATGCCGCCACCTAGGCCAGGATATGCCAGGCCAGGTGCACACCCAGCAACAGCAAGCCGATGAAGAAGCAGCGCCGGAAGGTCGCCGCGCGCACCATGCCGCGCACGCGGGTGCCGATGGCCATGCCCAGCAGGGCGGGCAACAGCACCACCAGCGACGCCCAGCCAACGCCGCCACCGAAGGCGCCGCCTTGCCCCAGGTTGATCGCCAGCGCCAGGGTCGACACGGTAAAGGACAGGCCCAGCGCCTGGATCAGTTCATCACGCTGCAAACCCAGCGCCTGCAGGTAAGGCACGGCGGGGATCACGAACACGCCGGTGGCGGCCGTGACCAGGCCGGTCAGCACACCGATCACGGGCGACCACCATTTCTCCTGCGCGGCCGGCACCGACAGCGTGAACGAGGCCAGACCCGCCACTGCATACAGCACCAGTGCCAGCCCCAGCACGACGATGGCGTGGCGCCCGCCATCGGCGCCCATGAAGCCGCTGCCCGCCAGGGCCCCCAGCACGATCCCGGCCAGCAGGCCCCAGAGTCGTCGCGCCAGCGCCAGGAAGGCGCCCCCCGAGAGCAACTGCCAGCCATTGGTCACCATCGAAGGCACAATCAGCAAGGCGGCCGCCTGCACGGGCGACATCACCAGGCTCAACAAGCCCACCGCCACCGTCGGCAAGCCCAGGCCGATGACGCCCTTGACGAAGCCGGCCAGCAGGAACACTGCCAGGCTGGCCGCCAGTACCGTGGCATTCATGTCGATGAAGGAGAGCAGACTGGTCATGGGAGAATTGGCGAGAAACACCGTGTGGGTAGATCGAGGTGTCCCAGTCTGCCAGTCCTCGCACCGGCTGGAAATGTGGAATACACTTAGCCAGCCTTCGGCCTGGACGAAGGCAGAACCTCTCTTTCCCCTGCCCCCCCTGCCCTGCCATGAGCAACCGATTCGAACTCTCCGACCTGCGCCTGTTTCTCCACATCGTCGAGAGTGGCAGCATCACCGCTGGCGCCACCCGCGCGCACATGGCGCTGGCCTCGGCCAGTGCGCGTATCCGCAACATGGAAGATGCGCTGGGCACGGCCCTGCTGGAGCGCGGCCGGCGCGGCGTCCAGACCACCGATGCCGGCCGCGCGCTGGCCCACCACGCGCGCATGATGGCGCAGCAGATGGAACAGTTGCGCGATGAGCTGGGGCAATATGCGCAGGGATTGAAGGGCCATATCCGGCTGCTGTGCAATACCTCGGCCATGACCGAGTTCCTGCCGGAGGTGCTGGCGCGCTTCCTGGCGCGCCACCCCCATACCGATATCGAACTGGAAGAAAAGCTGAGCTACGAAGTGGTCCAGGCGGTCGTCGATGGCGTGGCCGACGTCGGCATCATCGCCGACTCCACCGACAGCGGCCCCCTGCAGACCTATCCGTTCCGCCAGGACCACCTGGTGGCGGTGCTATCGAAGAAGCACCCGCTGGCGCGCCGCAAGTCGCTGGACTTTGCCGAGTTGCTGGGCGAGGATTTCGTCGGCCTCTCCGGCGACAGCGCCTTGCAGCAACACCTCTCGGGCCACGCCACGCGCGCCGGCAAACGCCTGCAATACCGGGTGCGCCTGCGCAGCTTCGAGGGCATCTGCCGCATGGTCGAGCATCAGGTCGGCGTGGCCGTGATCCCGGAGACCGCCGCCACCACCAGCGCGGCCCACATGGAAATCCGCGCCATCCCGCTGGCCGATGGCTGGAGCCGTCGCCACCTGCTCATCTGCGTGCGTGGCCTGGAAGGCTTGCCGGGACACACGCGGGAATTGATCCACGCCCTGCAAAGCCATCCCTGACGAAAAAAAAATGGCGGCTCCCGGGAGCCGCCATCGCGTCATGCCTCGCGCACCACTACACCATCACTTGAGCCAGATCAGCGAGCCCATGCGCCCGGTGGTGCGGTCGCGCCGATAGGAGTAGAAGCGCGTATCGGCCACCGTACACAGGCCACCGCCGCTGACCTGGTCCACCCCCACCGCCGCCAGGCGCAGGCGCGCCAGCTGGTAGATGTCGGCCAGGTACTTGCCCGGTCGTCCCGGATAGTCGCGAAATGCCCGTTGCGCGCTTTCCTGCTGCTGCACGAAAGCCTCTTTCACCTCGGCGCCGACCTCGAAGTTGTCCGGACCGATGGCCGGCCCCAGCCAGGCCAGGATGTCGGTCGCGCCGCGTGCGCGCATGGCGGCCACGGTGTTTTCCAGCACGCCGGCGGCCAGGCCGCGCCAGCCGGCATGGGCCGCGCCCACCACGGTGCCGGCACGGTCGCAGAACAGCACCGGCAGGCAGTCCGCGGTCATCATCACGCACACCGCGCCGGGCGTGGTGCTGATACAGGCATCGGCTTGCGCATCGGCCGGCAACGCGGCCGCATCCAGCACCGTCACGCCATGCACCTGCGTGAGCCAGGCCGGCTCCTGCGGCAGCAGGCGTCGCAGCTGCGCGCGGTTACGGGCGACCAGGGCAGGATCATCCTCGACATGGGTCCCCAGATTCAGGCCGGGGCCACCCTGCCCATCCCCATAAGGCGCCGGGCTGTAGCCGCCGGCGCGCAGGGTGGTCAGGGCACCGATGTTGGCCGGTGCCGGCCAGTCGGGGATCAGGAGTTCCATGGTCCGGGCGCGATCAATACTCGTCATCGTCGTCAAAGTCGCCCAGCACCTGGTCGGGCTCCTCGCTCATCTCGGGAATCTCGGCCAGTGCCGGATCGATGCCGGCACGCTGCAGCAGGGCCAGGATGTCTTCCGGCAGGGGCGCAGCCCACTGGCGGAACTTGCCCGAGGTCGGATGCACCAGGCCCAGGCGGCCCGCCAGCAGGGCCTGGCGCGGGAACACCGTCACCAGGTGCTGCTTGCCATACAGCGCATCGCCCACCAGCGGGAAGCCCAGCGACTGCAGGTGGACGCGGATCTGGTGGGTACGCCCGGTTTCCAGGCGGCAATGCACCAGGCTGACCGGCTTGCGCTCGATCTCGCCGGTGGCCATGCGACGGTAATGGGTCACCGCCGCCTTGGCCCGCATGCTCTGCGACACCGCCATCTTGATGCGGTCGCGCGGATGGCGTGCCATCGGCGCATCGACGGTGCCGGACAATTGCGGCAAGCCCCACACCAGCGCCACGTACTGGCGCTTCATGCTGCGCGCCTGCAACTGCCGCACCAGGTCGGTCTGGGCCGCCAGGGTCTTGGCCACGACCATGAGGCCGCTGGTTTCCTTGTCCAGGCGGTGCACGATGCCGGCACGCGGCACCTTGGCCAGCGCCGGGCAATGGTGTAACAGGCCGTTCAGGAGCGTGCCGCTCCAGTTGCCCGCGGCCGGATGGACCACCAGGCCGGCCGGCTTGTTGAGCACGATGATGGCGCGGTCTTCATGCAGGATGTCCAGCGCCATGGGTTCCGGGCCGTAGGGCTGCTCGGCCGGCACCGATTGCGGCGCCACCTCCACCAGCTCGTCGCCCAGCATGGTCATCTTGGCCTTGGCCGGGGCACCATTGACGGTGACATGGCCATCCTCGATCCATTGCTGGATGCGGTTGCGCGAGAATTCGGGCATCAGGCCGGACAATACCTTGTCCAGCCGCTGGCCGATGACGTCGTCGTCCAGGCGCAGGGTCAGGGGCTCCAGGCCGGTGGCGCTTTCGTCGGCGGCAGCGTCGCCGTCATCGAAATCGTCCTCCAGCGGGAGGTCGGTCTTTACAGGCTCTTGGCCATTTGTAATCTCAGGGGGTTTCTTACGTGACATCAGCTATAATCGCCGGATCGGGTTGATTGTATTTCGGGTATCGATGCAGCCGGCTCGGGAGGCGCACTGCGCCATGCACAACTGATAAGTCCCAGACAAGCACACAAGAGTCATGCACAAAATCTTATTGAAGTTCTTCATCATCGGTTTTGCCCTCTCGCTCACCGCCTGCGGCCTGTTGCCAGAGCAAAAGGACGAGACAGTCGGCTGGTCTGCCGCCAAATTATACTCGGAAGCCAAGGATGAACTGAATGCCGGCGGCTACGAGAAGTCCATCAAGTACTTCGAAAAGCTGGAATCGCGCTACCCCTTCGGTACCTATGCCCAGCAAGCGCAGATGGATATCGCCTATGCCTACTACCGCCAGAACGAGCAGGCACAGGGCCTGGCGGCGGTGGATCGCTTCGTCAAGCTGCACCCCAATCATCCCAACGTCGATTACATGTACTACCTGCGTGGCCTGATCAACTTCAATGATCGCACCAGCATCTTCGACACCATCACCGACCAGGACAACACCGAACGCGATCCCAAGGCCATGCGCGACGCCTTCGATTCGTTCAAGCTGCTGGCCGAGCGCTTCCCGGACAGCAAGTACACCCCGGACGCCATCGCCCGCATGCGCTACCTGGTCAATGCCATGTCGCAGTACGACGTCCACGTGGCGAACTACTACTTCCGCCGTGGCGCCTACGTGTCGGCGGCCAACCGTGCCCAGGCTGCCATCAAGCAATATCCTGATTCGCCGGCCAACGAGGAAGCCCTGTTCATCCTGATGCGCTCCTACGATGCGCTGGGCCAGACCAAGCTCAAGGAAGACACCGAACGCGTCATCCAGGCCACCTATCCGAACAGCCCCTGGTACAACGGTGGCCCCAAGAAGAAGGAAAATCCCTGGTGGAAGGTCTGGTAAGACCGCCGGGCAACAGCGACAAGCTCGGGCTCGGGCCCCTTCGGCCAATAAAAAACCTCGCCATGCAGATGGCGAGGTTTTTTTATTGCCCGGCGCCAGAGCGCAACACGCCCTGAGGCAGATCCGGCCGGCTCAGGCTTCCAGCTTGCGGCGGAACACCCAGCTACTCTCGGTGGAGGCGTCAGCGGCGAAGGCATAGCCATCCAGGTCGAAGGCCTTGAGCTTTTCGGGCTGGCTGATGTTCTTCAGGGCGGCATAGCGCGCCATCAGGCCGCGCGCGCGCTTGGCATAGAAGGAGATGATCTTGTACTTGCCGCCCTTCCAGTCCTCGAACACCGGCGAGATCACCTGGGCCTTGAGCAGCTTGGGCTTGACCACCTTGAAATACTCTTCCGAGGCCAGGTTCACCAGCACCGGCGTCTTCTGCGCGGCCAGTTCGGTATTGATCGCCTCGGTGATCTCGCTGCCCCAGAAGGCGTACAGATCCTTGCCATGGGCATTGGCCAGCTTGGTCCCCATTTCCAGGCGGTAAGGCTGCATCAGGTCCAGCGGACGCAACATGCCGTAGAGGCCGGAGAGGATGCGCACATGGTTCTGCAGGTAGTCCAGTTGCTTGCCGTTGAGCGACGCGGCCTGCAAGCCCTCGTAGACATCGCCGTTGAAGGCCAGCACGGCCTGCTTGGCATTTTTGGTGGAGAACTTGCGCGACCAGGAGGCATAGCGGTTGACGTTGAGCACCGACAGCTGGTCGGAAATGCTCATCAGGCTACCGATCTCAGCCGGCGAGAGTTTCTTGAGCACCTCGATCAGCTCGGCCGAGCGCGGCACGAAGGCCGGCGTGGTGTGCAGATCAGTGTTGGCGGGCGTATCGTAGTCCAGCGACTTGGCGGGAGACAAGACAATCAGCATCGGGGATTCATCCATTGTAGAGATTGGCCGCCATGATACCGAAACTGCGCCGAACGTGCGCCGCGCTGCCAACCCGGGTTGATACCGCAATTTGGCGCGCAAAAGACAGGCTGTTGCAGCTTTTGCCAGCCGCCACTGCCTCCTACACTCATTCCCAGGGCTCCATTCCCGTTCCTCGACTGCATCCACTTGCAGCACCTCCTCGCCAAAGGACACACCATGAACTGGTTCTACGATCTGCGCATCGCCCGCAAGCTCTTGCTCACCTTTGCCGCCATCCTCGTACTGACCGCCATCCAGGGCGTGTTCTCGATCGTGCAACTGGCCCGGGTCAACCAGGCCTCTACCGATCTGGCCACCAATTCCCTGCCCAGCGTGCGGTATCCGCTGGAAGCCAAGGTCGCACTGGCGCGCATCCGCACCGTGCAGTTGCAGCACCTGCTGCCGGGCAACGAAGCCAACGTGGAGAACAATGAAAAGCTGATCGCCGACATGTTCACCACCATGAACGCGGCGCTGGACAAGTACGCCCCGCTGGTCAACATGGATGCCGAAAAAGGCTATTTCTCAGCCATCAAGAACGACCTCGCCCTGTTCATCAAGATGCACCAGGAGATCGCCACGCTGGTGCGCGCCAACAAGATCGATGACGCCCGCGAGATGCTCATGAAACAGGCCACGCCGGTCTACCTGCGCCTGTTCGGCAACCTCGACAACGCCGTCAAGATCAATATCGATGCCAGCGAGAAGACCGACCTGCAAGCCCAGGATCGCTACGAGACCTCGCGCACACTCATCATGGTGTTGCTGGCCTGTTGCATCGGCCTGGGCCTGATGCTGGCGACCTGGGTGGCGCGCATCGTCTCGCGCCCCCTGCAGGATGCCATGCATGTGGCCGAACGCGTGGCCGATGGCGATCTGACGGTCGACATCAAGCCGGCCGGCCGTGATGAAACCGGCCACCTGATGCGCTCGCTCAAGGCCATGAACGACAGTCTCCTGCGCATCGTCAGCCAGGTGCGCGAAGGCACCGACACCATCAATACCGCCTCCCGAGAAATCGCCACCGGCAACCTCGACCTCTCCACCCGTACCGAAGAACAGGCCAGTTCGCTGGAAGAGACCGCCTCTGCCATGGAAGAGCTGACCTCCACCGTCAAGCAGAACGCCGACAACGCCCGCCAGGCCAACCAGCTGGCCAACTCGGCCTCGGACGTGGCGACCCAGGGCGGCACCGTGGTCTCGCAGGTGGTCGATACCATGGGCGCCATCAATGCCTCCTCGCGCAAGATCGTGGAAATCATCAGCGTCATCGACGGCATCGCCTTCCAGACCAATATCCTGGCCCTGAATGCAGCGGTCGAAGCGGCCCGCGCCGGCGAACAGGGACGCGGCTTCGCGGTGGTGGCCTCCGAGGTGCGTTCGCTGGCCCAGCGCTCGGCGGCGGCGGCCAAGGAGATCAAGTTGCTCATCGACGACTCGGTTTCCAAGGTCGATACCGGCAGCCGCCTGGTCGAACAGGCCGGCAGCACCATGACCGAGGTGGTGGCCAGCGTACGCCGCGTCACCGACATCGTGGGCGAGATCACCGCCGCCAGCTCCGAGCAGAGCGACGGCATCGAGCAGGTCAACATCGCCATCACGCAGATGGACGAAGTCACGCAACAGAACGCGGCCCTGGTGGAAGAAGCCGCGGCTGCGGCCGGATCGCTGCAGGAGCAGGCCTCCCGCCTGGCCGAGCTGGTGAGCGTCTTCAAGCTGGACCGCGCCCATAGCGCGCCCCCCTCGGCCGGCCCGGCGCCCAGGCCAGCCGCCCGCGCCAAGCCTGTTGCGCCGGCCGCGGCACCGGTGGCAGCGCACAAGCCGGTTCCCGCCCTGCCCGCCCGCAAACCCGCCAACAAGCCCGTGGGCGGCAGCGAGGCCGAGGGTGAATGGGAGCAGTTCTGATCATCGACAACAGCAGCCCCGCCCTGGCGGGGCTGTTTTTTTGACCAGGCGGGCGTGCAACGGGCTTGCCCTTGGTCAATAAAAACATACAATGAATCAATGTTCCCGCCAGACAGCCGATAACTGAATTGACCGGCACTTGTGCCGCATTTTCTTGTCAATCCAGGCAGGAACATTGCGCACGCCATCTGGCGCATCACCAGCCTGCCGTCCCGGCAAGGAGGACATCATGAAACGCGACAAGGCCCTCATGGGCGCCATCCTCAAGCAACTGGCATCTTTCGGCACCATCTACGGCGACGTGGAAAAGATCCATGCCTCCCTGCCCGGCCAGGTGGCACCGGAACTGATCCTGCACCACCTGCGGCTGTTGCACGACCGCGGGCTGGCGGCGGTGGACATGCACAATTTCTGGCGCGTGACCGATCAGGGGTATGATGCGCTCGACAGCGGTGGCGACCTGTTCGCCACGCAGGACGTTCCGCCCGCCCCGAACCGCGGCATCGATAACTAGTTTGACCGATTCATGCATACCCAGGACACCCAGGCCAGCCCCTCCCCCTCTTCTACCCCCTCCACCAGCCCGTCCGAGGCGCTTCCGGCTGATGACCAGCGCCAGCGGCTGGTGCTCGATACCAATGTCTGCCTTGACCTGTTCGTCTTCCGGGATCCGCGCTGGGACGCCCTGCGGCAGGCACTGGAAGAGGGCCGCGTGCAGGCCTTCACCCGCGTGGATTGCCGCAACGAATGGCTGGCGGTGCTGGACTATCCCCACCTGCCGGTAAGCGCCGCCGACAAGCCGGCCATCTGCGCCCACTTCGACCGCCTGCTGCACTGCCTGCCGCTGGCCGAGGTCAATACCTTCGGGCTGCCGCTGTGCACCGATCGCGACGACCAGAAGTTCCTGGAACTGGCCCTGCAATGCCGCGCCCACGTACTGGTGAGCAAGGACAAGGCCGTGCTCAAGCTGGGCAAGCGCACCGTCAAGCGTGGCATGTTTTCCATCGTGCAGCCGCAACACTGGCGCGCCGATGCCTTCCTCGCCATGGCCAGCTGATCCGTCGACCTGAACCGCGCCGGGAATCCGGCTAGAATAACGGGCTTGCGACAATCATACGGATCAGGCCCGCTGCAATGAGCACCCCCAACATCGTTACCAAACTGCCCAAGGTCGGCACCACCATCTTCACCGTCATGTCTGCACTGGCCAGCGAAAAAGGCGCGGTCAATCTGGGACAAGGCTTCCCCGATTTCCACTGCGACCCGGCGCTGGTGCAGGCGGTCACCCAGGCCATGCAGGATGGCCTGAACCAGTACCCGCCGATGGCGGGGGTGCTGCCGCTGCGCGAGGCCATCGCCGACAAGGTCGCGGCACTCTACGGCCACCGCTATGACCCGGCCTCGGAAATCACCGTCACCGCCGGCGCCACCCAGGGCATCCTGACCTCGGTGCTGTGCGCGGTGCATGCCGGCGACGAAGTCATCGTCATCGAACCGGTGTACGACTGCTACGTACCGGCCATCGAACTGGCTGGCGGCATCCCGGTATTCGTGCAGATGACCGTGGACGAGCGCGGCTACAGCATCCCCTGGGACAAGGTCAGAGCGGCCGTCACCCCCAAGACCCGCATGATCATGGTCAACACCCCGCACAACCCGACCGGCAGCGTCATGCGCGCAGCCGATGTGGCGGCGCTGGCCGATATCGTGCGCGGCACCGACATCCTGATCCTCTCCGACGAGGTCTACGAACACATGGTCTACGATGGCCAGCCGCACGAATCGCTGGCGCGCCATCCGGAACTGGTCGAGCGCACCTTCATCAATTCCAGCTTCGGCAAGACCTACCACGTCACCGGCTGGAAGGTCGGCTTCGTGGCCGCACCGGCGGCGCTCTCGGCCGAATTCCGCAAGGTCCACCAGTTCAACGTCTTCACCGTCAACACCCCGGTGCAGTACGGCCTGGCGACCTACATGAAGGACCCGTCGCCCTACCTGGACCTGCCGGCCTTCTACCAGCACAAGCGCGATCTCTTCCGCGATGGCCTGGCCAACACCCGCTTCGAACTGCTGCCCTCGCAGGGCACCTACTTCCAGTGCGTGAAGTACGGCGCCATTTCCGACCTGCCCGAGGCCGAGTTCTGCAAGTGGCTGACCACCGAGATCGGCGTGGCCGCCATCCCGGTCTCGGCCTTCTACAACACGCCTACCGAATCGGGCATCGTGCGCTTCTGCTTCGCCAAGAAGGACGAGACGCTGCGCCTGGCGCTGGATCGGCTGGGCAAGCTGTAAAGCCGATATATCGCTTGTATCGCTTATATCGTTTTTTGAATTCCATCGAAGCGTCACTCCACACTTACCGAGGACATCCATGATCGACGTCTACAGCTGGGCCACGCCCAACGGCCACAAGGTCCACATCATGCTGGAGGAATGCGGCCTGCCCTACACCGCGCATGCCATCGATATCGGCGCCGGCGACCAGTTCACGCCTGAATTCCTGAAGATCTCGCCCAACAACAAGATCCCCGCCATCGTCGATCCGGATGGCCCGGACGGTGAACCGATCTCGCTGTTCGAGTCCGGCGCCATCCTGCTCTACCTGGCCGGCAAGACCGGTCGCTTCCTGGGTGAGACCACGCGCGAGAAGTATGAAGTGCTGCAATGGCTGATGTTCCAGATGGGCGGCCTGGGACCGATGCTGGGCCAGGCCCATCACTTCCGCCTGTATGCCCCGGAACAGATCGAATACGCGGTGAACCGCTACAGCAACGAGGCGCGTCGCCTGTACCAGGTGATGGACAAGCAACTGGGCCAGCATGCCTACCTGGCCGGCGAGCACTACACCATCGCCGATATCGCCTGCTTCCCCTGGACCCGTTCACACAAGAACCAGGGTATCGCGCTGGAAGACTTCCCCAACGTCAAGCGCTGGTTCGACGCCATCAGCGCACGCCCGGCCGTACAGCGCGGCGTGACCGTGCTGGCCGACAAGCGCAAGCCGCTGCAGGATGACAAGGCCAAGGAACTGCTGTTCGGCAAGAGCCAGTACCAGAAGCGCTGAGCACACCGCCCCGTGGGGGCGGGACCAGCGGACAGCTAGTACAACGAGGGCGCGATCTCCACACGATTGCGCCCTCTTTCCTTGGCGCGGTACAAGGCATCGTCGCTGGCGCGCAGCACCTGATCCTGGCCGATGCTCTTGCCCTGCATGAGCGCAATGCCGATCGACAGCGTCACCTCCAGCAGCTTGCCCTCGTGGATGAGGGGCTGGCTGGCAAAGCAGCGCTGCAGACGAACGGCGAATTCGGCGGCGGCATCCATGTCGGCGCCGGCCAGGATCACCGCGAATTCCTCACCGCCCAGCCGCCCCACCGTATCACCCTTGCGCAACTGCGTCCTGAGCACGCCGGCGAAATGCTGGAGCACCCGGTCACCCACGGCGTGGCCATGGGTGTCGTTGATGCGCTTGAAATGATCCAGGTCGCACATCAGCACGGCGGCGCGGCCGTTGATGTCACGCTGGGAGCGGCCATGCTCCTCCTGCAGCCGCTGCATGAAATAGCGCCGGTTGGGCAACTGCGTAAGGTAGTCGGTCAGGGCGAATTCCTGCAACTCCAGCTCGATGGCCTTGCTCTCGCTGATGTCGCTGATGAAGCCATGCCACAGCACCGTCCCGTCCTCCAGCCGGCGCGGCCGGGCGTGGCCACGCAGCCAGCGCAGCGCCATGCCCGGCACCATCACCCGGAACTCCAGACGCCAATGGGCCGCCCCCGCCAGGATGGCATCGCGCGCAGCCCGGAACAGCGCCAGGTCGTCGGGATAGACAAAGCTTTCCATGGCCGAGGGATCGTCCAGCAATTGCTGCGGACACAAGCCATAGGTTTCACGCGCGCCTTCGCTGACATAGGTGAAATAGCCGCGCTCGCCCGGCGGCACCCGATACTGGAACGCCATGCCGGGAAACTCGCTGGTGAGGTCGGCCAGCAGGCGGCTGCTCTTTTCCAGCTTGGCGGTGAGGCGCTTGAGTTCGGTGATGTCGGTGGTGGTCCCCATCATGCGCAAGGCATTGCCCTGGGCATCGCGCGCCACCACCTTGCCGCGGCTGCTGATCCACTTGTAGCTGCCGTCGCGGCAGCGGATGCGGTGCTCGACCTGGTAGGTGTCGGACCGGGCCTCGAAATGCTGGCGGATGGTCTCTTGCACATAGGCCAGGTCATCGGGATGGATGCGCTGATAGGCATCCTCGATATGGCTGGACAACTCCCAGTCCTCGTAGCCGAGGATGGCTTTCCAGCCGCGCGAATAGTACATCTCGCCGGTGACGGCATTGCGGTCCCAGATGCCGGTGCCACTGCCTTCGATGGCCAGCGCCATGCGCTGGTCGGCCACGCCGGCCGGTTCAGCCTGCAGCGGCGTGCGCTGTGGCACCAGCGAACGTTCGACGGCCAGCATGGCCATCGAGACCGCCGCGCCGACGGCCAGCCGATAGTCGGCGCGCTCGACCTCGGGCAACTCGGGCAGGTCGGTGCTCGCGCACACCACCAGGATGCCCGCCACGTCGCCGGCAAAGGAGCGCAAGGGCAGCATCTCCAGCACCGCCGTGTCGTGCTGTCCGGCCAGCGCCACGAAGCGGCTCCAGAAGTAAGGGGTATCGGCCTGGGTCACCTCCAGCGCCTCGATCTGCGCCACATGGGCTGGTGCCAGCCGCGGTGCCGCACCTACGCGCATGCGCTGCGCCTGTCCATCGAAGAGGAAGATGGCAGCCATGCGTTCGGGATAGGCCTGGGAGAAACCCACCGCGATGCGATCAAGCAATTGATCCAGCGGCGCGCCACGGGCGATGAAGGACAGCGTGAGCTGATGGAAGGCCAGCGCGTTGCGGTGAGACAAGACAGCGGCCTGCTGTTGGGGGCATTCTGACATCATGGGCGGCTTCATCGGCAAGCACGCGGCGGCGTCAGGACTCGGCGCTGGCACCACCGCAGGGAGTCCACCTTAGCACCTTCCTCGCCCGCATGAGGTGAAAATCTTGCTACGCGGATTGCAGCGATGTTGTCGGGCAACACAAATCGTGATGATCTGCGAGGATGGCTAGCCTTGCCTCATGTCAATAACGGCGCACCAGGAATTCGGCCACGCAGACCGGCTTGTCCGAACCCTCGCATTCGATGGTGATCTCCCATTCCAGTTGCGCGCCGCCGGCGATCTCCTCGACCGATTGCAGCACGATGATGCCGCGCACCCGGCGCCCTACCGGCAGCGGCGCCGGGAAGCGCACGCGATTGAGCCCGTAGTTGAGCAGCATGCGCACCTCGGCCCCCAGGCTGACCGACTCCGACAGCAGGCGCGGCAACAGCGCCAGCGTCAGGAAACCATGCGCCACCGTGCCGCCATAGGGCAATTCACGGGCAGCGCGCTCGGGGTCGACGTGTATCCATTGATGGTCGCCGGTGGCATCGGCAAAACGGTCCACCTGCTCCTGGCTGACCGTGATCCATGGACTGGTCGCCACTTCGGTGCCGGCCAGGGACTTCAATTCTTGCAACGTGGCAATCTCGCGCATCCTGTCTTCCTTGCTTCTTGTGATGGATTCTGATGTTTTCGCTGATGGTTCCCTGATGGATTCTGATGGATCAGCTCGCCTCTGGAGCGTCCTCCCACACCACCTGATTGCGGCCAGCCTGCTTGGCCAGGTACAGCCGACGATCAGCCATCTCCACCAGAGCGCCCAGATCCTGCTCGTGGCCCGGCACCACGCTGGCGGCGCCCACGCTGACGGTGAGGAACTGGCTCACGGTGGAACGCTCATGCGGTATCGCGGTCGCCTCGATCAGGTGGCAGATCTTCTGGCCGATGGCGCGCGCGCCGTCCAGGTCGGTACGCGGCAGGATCATGGCGAATTCTTCGCCACCGAAGCGGGCCGACAGGTCGGCCGGACGCAGGATGCTGTCGTCCAGGGTCTGCGCTACCTGCTTGAGCACGGCATCGCCGGCGACGTGGCCGTAGCTGTCGTTGTAGAGCTTGAAGAAATCGACATCGATCAGCAGCAGCGACAGGTACAGGTCATCGCGCCGCGCCCGACGCCATTCGGCCCCGAGGTAATCATCGAAATAGCGACGGTTGGCGATGCCGGTGAGGCCATCGGTATTGGTCAACCGCTGCAGCTCGAAATTGGTCTTCTGCAATTGCTGCTGGCTCTCGCGCAGCGCGCGATAGGCGGCGTCGCGCTGGAGCAGGTTGATGTAGGAGCGCGAGTGATAGCGGATGCGCGCCACCAGCTCGATCACGTCCGGCAACTTGACCATGTAGTCGTTGGCGCCACCGGCAAAGGCGTCGCGCTTGACCGTGGCATCGTCCTTGGACGACAGCACGATGATGGGGACATTGGCCAGCACCGCACTGGCGCGATATTGCCGCACCAGGGTCATGCCATCCACGCCCGGCATCACCAGGTCCTGCAGGATCACCGTGGGATGGGTCTTCTCGGCCACGGCCAATGCTTCCTCGGCACGGGTACAGAAATGGAAGTCGATATGGGCCTCGCTGGCCAGGGCGCGACGGATAGCCTCGCCCACCATGGCCTGGTCATCCACCAGCAGCACCATGATCTTGTACTCGTCAGGGGGCAGCACCGGGCTCCCCGTCTGGATATCGGTATGCACCGAATTCATTGATTCATCCTTCAAACTAAGCCCGTCAAAATGGCTTGCAGGCGAGCTGCCATGCCGGTCACCGGTAACACCTCCTGCGCCGCGTCGAGGGCCGCCGCCGCCTTGGGCATGCCGTAGACCGCACAACTCTTCTGGTCCTGGGCAATGGTGTGATAGCCGTTGTCTCGCAAATCCTTCAGGCCGACGGCGCCGTCGCGCCCCATGCCGGTCAGCAGCATGGCCACCGCGCGCCCCGGCCAGCGTCGCACGATGCTGTGGAAGAACGCATCCACCGAAGGCCGGTAGATATCGCTGGCGCTGCCCTGGACATAGCCCAGGCGCCCGCCTTCCTTGAACACCAGATGCTGGTTGCTGCCCGCCAGCAAGACCTCGCCACGCTGCGGCAGGTCGCCTTCGGCGGCCACCCGGACCTTGAGCAAGGATTGCTGTTGCAGCCATTGCGCCATGCCGGGCGCGAAGGCGGCATCGATATGCTGGACGATCACCATGGCGCCGGCAAAGCCCGCCGGAATCTGCCGCAGGATCGTCGACAAGGCCGCCGGGCCGCCCGCCGACGCGCCCACAGCCACCAGCGGTGCCAGCTCGGTCGTCGCCGTCAGCCCCGCCGGCGCTGCCAGCGGACGTGCCGCCGTGGCGACCAGCTCGGGCAGGAGCAGGCCCAGGTTGTCGATCTTCTCGATCAGCGCCGCGGCGTCGCGACGACCGGCCGCGCCCACCAGGGCCGGGGTCTGGGTGGCATCGAGCGCGCCATAGCCCATGGCGTCATAGAGCTTGGAGGCACTGCTGTCCATATCGGAGGTGACGATGAGGATGGGGCAAGGCGTCTCCTGCATGATGCGGCGGGTGGCTTCGGCGCCATCCATCCTGGGCATCAGCAAATCCATCAGCACCACATCGGGCAACTGCCAGGCACACATCTGCACGGCCTGCTCGCCATCGCGGGCGATCCAGATCAGTTCATGGCGGCCGCTCTCGGCGATGACCCGGCGCAGCACCTCCACCATCATGGGAGTATCGTTGACGATGCCGATTTTCACGATGTGGCCTCTCCAATCAAGTCCGTGACGGCCTGCAGCAGGCTTTCGTCGTGGAAACTGCTCTTGGTGAAATAGTGGTCGGCACCGGCCTCCAGGCCGCGTTGCCTATCCTCTTCCCGGTCCTTGTACGACACGATCATCACCGGCAATGCCTGCAGGCTGGGCGCATTGCGGATCAGGCCGACCAGCTCGATGCCATCCATGCGCGGCATGTCGATATCGGTGATGACCAGGTCGAAATGCTCGGCACGTACCGCGTTCCAGCCATCCATGCCATCCACCGCCACGGTGACCTGGTAACCGCGATTGGAAAGCATCTTGCGTTCCAGCTCGCGCACGGTGAGCGAATCGTCCACCACCAGCACCTTCTTGCGCGCCGCGCCGGCAGCCTGGGCCGCACTGTCCTGGTCGACCGTCTGCAGGCGCCCCGAGGCGGTCAGCTTCTCCACGGTACGCAACATGTCGGCCACATCCAGGATCAGCAGCGGTTCGCCATTTTCCATCAGCGCTCCCGCCAGGATATCGGCAATCTTGCCCAGGCGTGGATCCAGCGGTTGCACCACCAGCATGCGCTCGCCCAGGAAGGCATCCACCGCCACGCCATAGGCATGTTCCTGTTCGCCGATGACGACCACGCAGACGCTGCCATCGCGCGCGCGCCAATGGCCCTTCTGCAGCACCTGGTGGGCGCTGACCAGTCCCACCTGGCGACCGTCATGGGTGAAATGCTGGTAGCCCTCCTGGGTCTGCAAGGCTTCTGCCGGCAGGCGCAGCGTACGATTCACATAGGCCAGCGGAAACGCATAAGGTTCCCCCGCGATCTCCACCAGCAAGCTGCGGATCACCGACAGCGTCAAGGGTAGCTGCATCAGGAAACGGCTGCCCTGTCCCGGCCGGGTACTGATGCGGATGGTACCGCGTACCTGCTTGAGCATGTCGGCCACCACATCGAGCCCCACGCCGCGTCCGGAAATCTCGGTGACGGTATCGCGCAGGCTGAAGCTGGGCAACAGCAGGAACTCCAGCAGCTCGGCCTCGGACAGGCGCGCCGCCGTCTCCTGGTTCGACAGCTTGCGCTCCACCACGGTCTGGCGCAGGCGCTCCACATCGATCCCGGCGCCATCGTCGGCCACCTCGATGATGAGCATGCCGGCACTGTGCCGGGCCTCCAACCGCACCACACCCTGCTCGGGCTTGCCGGTGGCACGTCGTTGCGCGCCGTGCTCGATGCCGTGGTCCACGGCATTGCGCAGCAGGTGGCCGATAGGGGCCTCCAGCTTGTCGAGAATATCGCGGTCGATCTGAGTGGCGGTGCCGGTGATATCGAGCCGCACCGATTTGCCCAGGCTGTTGCCGACATCACGCACCATGCGCGCAAAGCCACCCGTGCCATCGGCGAAGGGACGCATGCGGCAAGCCAGGGCTTCGTCGTAGAGGCGCTGCGAGAGATTGACCGAGCGCCGGTCGAAGGCATCCAGTTCGGTCAGCTGCTCGCCCAGCAGGTGCTGGTTCTGCTGCATCAGGGTGCGCAATTCGGACAAGGTGGTCTGGGTATATTCATCCAGCGTCGCCAGCGGCAGCCTTTGCTGCAGCAGGTCGAGCGCCTGCATGGCTTCGCGCTGCACCCGCTTCATGCGCAGCATGCTGGCCGAAAAGGGTTGCAAGCGGCGCGATTCGACCAGGGACTCGCCTGTCAGGCTGAGCAGCCGGTCCAGGCTCTCGGCGCTGACCCGCACCGCACGCGCGCCGGCCATTGCCGCCTGCGGTGCGGCGGCCGGGGCATTCCCTTCCGGCTCGGCCGGGGTCGGTACCAAGCTCGGAGACACAAGGACTTCCGGAGTGACGATCTCGGGCAAGGAGGCAGGCGGCTGCGGCCAGGGTGGCACCTCGGCACCGCTCATCACCGCCGGCAGCGCCTGCAGGAAAGCTTGCACCTCGGCGCTGCCGGCATGGTCGGCCCAGGCTTCATCGCCATCGGGCGGCACCGCGATACGGGCCAGCAGGTCGACCCCGCGCAGCAGCACGTCGATGTGGCGCTTCTCCAGCACCAGCTTGCCCTGCTGGGCCAGCACGAAGCAATCCTCCATGACATGGGCCACCTTGACGGCGGTCTCCAGGCCGACGATACGGGCCGCGCCCTTGAGCGAATGGCCCGCGCGCATGCAGGCCTCCAGGTGCTCGGCGGCTTGCGGTTGCTGCTCCAGCGCCAGCAGGCTGGCATTGAGAAGCTCGATCTGGCTCTCCGCCTCGAAGCGGAACAGGTCGAGCATGGACATCTGGCTGAAATCGGGCGTACTCATGTCATGCTCCGGTTGAGTACGTAGAACAACAAATCGTGATCGAGCAAGCCGATCTGGCGGCCACGCCAGTCCAGCATGCCACGGGTGTACTGGATGGCGGCGTGCGCCAGGGTGGTCGGCACCGGCGCCAGCGTATCGCCGCCATAGCGGTGCAGGCCGGCCACCTCGTCGACCGGGAAGACCAGCGTCTGCCCCTCGTGGTGGACCACCAGCAATTGCGCCGCCGGCTTGGCGGGCGCCGTGGTGAGCTGGAACAATTGCGCCAGCGAGACGCAGATGCGCAAGGCGCCGCGGATATTGAGCACGCCCTGGATGGCCGGATTGCGCTGGTGCGGCAGGCTATGCAAGGCACGCGCCTCGGTCACTTCCTGCACCACCACCGTGGCGATGGCCAGCCATTCCTCGCCGATGCGCACCACCAGCGCCGACGCCTGTGCCTGGCGCACCTGGGCGCTGCCCTCACCCAAGCCCGTCACGTCCGCTTGCCCCCACGCCTGCGCCACCTCGGCGGAGGCCGGTACACGGTCGAGCTGTTGCATGGCCGCGCTGGCAAAGGTGGGGCAATTCAGGCAGCGCACGTGTTGCTGCAGCAAAGGACAAGAGCTGTCACCCTTGGTGCCGATGCGGTTCCAGCAATCGTCGATGGCTGCCGATTGCCATGCTGCGCTGGCATTGGCCATGTCCGCTCCTGTTTCAGTCATGCCCGCCCTCCCCCGGCTGGCTGGTGCGCTGCGCGCGCAGGCGCATGCGTTGCGCCCCTGCCGCATCGCCCTGCGCCTGCAACAAGGCCGCCAGATGCAGCAAGGCGGCCTGGTGCGCGGGATCCAGGTACAGCGCCTTGCGATAGCAACGTTGCGCCTGCGCCGCATTGCCGTCGGCGTCGAAAATCAATCCTTGCAGGTAGAACGCCTCGGCGCTCGGCCCCTGCTCCTGCACAGCCTGCTCGCACAGGCTGCCGGCGCGCTCCAGCTGCCCCCGATCGGCCAGGGCGCGCGCCTGTTGCAGCAGTGATGGCTGCAGCGCGGGCGCGGGGCCGGCCACGGGTGGGCTGACGGTGTCCGCTCGCGTCGATGGTACGGTCCGCGCCCACCGCGGCATGACCGTCGCAGGCGCCACCGGCCGCGAGACGGACGCTGGCGAAGCCGCTGCGGCCCCGTCCTTGCGCCGGCGAAATCCGAACGCCAGCGGGATGCCGGCGGACTCCAGCACGGAGCCCAGCACGATACCGCCCTCGGCCGGACCGACGAAGAGATGACCGTCTTCGGCCATCAGGTTCACCAGCAGGGCTACCACCTGCTGCTGCACGTCGCGCTCGAAGTAGATCAATACGTTGCGGCACAGGATAAGGTGGTAGGCCTGGGCGTGACGCATGAAGTCGGGCGCCAACAGGTTGCCCGGGGCAAAACGCACCTGGCGCCGGATCTGCTCATGCACCTGCCAGGCGCCCTCGCAGGGATCGAAATGGCGGTCGCGAAACGCCAGGTCCTGCCCGCGGAAGGAATTGCGGCCATAGATACCCTGGGCGGCGATCTCCAGCGAGCGGGTACGGATATCGATGGCATCGATCTGGAACTGTGCCGGCGTCACGCCGGCATCGCACAAGGCCATCGCCAGCGAATAGGGCTCCTCACCGGTGGAGCACGGCAGGCTCAGGATGCGCACCACTTCGCCAGGCCGTTCGGCCAGGCGTTCGCGGGCCAGGCGGGCCACCGCCAGCATGGCTTCGCGGTCGCGGAAGAACCAGGTCTCGGGCACCACTGCCAGCTCGATCAAGGCCTGCAATTCGGTCTCGCTGGTCAGCAACACGGCCAGGTACTGGCTGTCGTCGTCCAGCGCCAGCAGGCCCATGCGCTCGCGCACCACACGTTCGATCAGGCGTGCGCCGACCGTAGCCATGTCCAGGCCCATCGCGGCCTTGAGCTTGCCAGCGATCTGCGGCAAGGACTTCATGCCGGCTCCTGCGGATAGAGCAGCGCGCGCGTGGACGCATCGAGCAAGGCCGCGACATCGACCCGTTGCAGCAGGCTCCCCTGGTACTGCATCACCGGCCCCAGGTAAGGGGCCTGCTCATTGCGCACCGTACTGGCGAGGAAGTCGAGGGGATCGCAGCGCAGGGTATCGGTGGCCTGCTCCAGGATCAGCCCCAGCAAGGCCGGCGCGCGCGACGCCGGCGTGCCGGGGGCGCGGTAGTGCACCAGCACCAGGCGGGTGCTCACGCGCGCACGCGCAGGCTGCCCCAGCGCCAGCATCGACAGATCGATCACCGGCACATGGGCATCGCCATGAGGCAGCAAGCCGGCCACCCAGGCCGGTGCGCCTGGCAGGCTCTTGCAGGGTGTCAGCGGCAGTACCGACGCCACCTCGGAGACCGGCAGGGCATACCGGTCAGGCCCCAGCGAAAACAACAGGAACAAGGACAGGCTCATGGCTTGACTGCACCGGCCTCAGCCCTGCACCTTGAAGCGCGACACGCCATTGCGCAACTCGTTGGAGACCACGGTCAATTCCTCGATGGCCTGGCTGGATTGCTGCAGCGACTCCACCGTCTGCTGGGCCGCTTCCGACAATTGCACCAGTGCCTGGTTGATCTGTTCGGCGCTGCTGGCCTGGGCCTGCATGCCTTCGTTGACGATCTGGAAGCGCGGCGCCAGCGCCTGCACCTGGGCGATGATCTGCGAGAGCTGGCCACCGGCGGTCTGCACATCCTGCATGCCGCGTCGCACCTGGTCGGAGAACTTGTCCATGCCCATCACCCCGGCCGCGACGGCGGACTGGATTTCCTTGACCATGACCTCGATGTCATACGTCGCCACGGCGGTCTGGTCGGCCAGGCGTCGGATCTCGGTGGCCACCACCGAGAAGCCGCGCCCGTGTTCGCCGGCCTTCTCGGCTTCGATGGCGGCATTGAGCGAGAGCAGATTGGTCTGGTCGGCCACCTTGGTGATGGTGGTGACGACCTGGTTGATGTTGCCGGCCTTCTCGTTCAAGATCGCCAGCTTGGCGCTGACCGAGCCGGCCGCATCCATGACGCTTTGCATGGTGTCTTCCATGCGGGTCAAGCCGGCCTGGCCACTGCCGGCCAGCGAGGAGGTCTGTTCGGAGACCACCGAGACTTCATTCATGGTCCGCACCAGGTCGCGCGAGGTCGCATGGATCTCGCGCGAGGTGGCACCGATCTCGGTGGTGGTGGCGGCGGTTTCGGCGGCGGTGGCCTGTTGCTGGCGCGCCGTGGCGGCGATCTCGGTCACCGAGGTGGCCACCTGCGCCGAGGAGCGCTGGGCCTGCGACACCAGCGTCGTCAGCTCATCGGTCATGCGATTGAAACCGCTGCCGAGATGACCGAACTCGTCCTGGCGCGCCAGTTCCACCCGCCGGGAGAAATCGCCCGAACGCATGGTATCGAGGATGCCCATGAGTTTTTGCAGCGGCTCGTTGATGGCGCGCATCAGGAAGAAGCCGCACACCAGCGCCACCAGCAAGGCCGCCATGAGCGAGGTCAGCATGGCGAACTGCGCCGAGGTGACGGCATCGCTGATATGGCTGGCGGCGTCATCGGCGATGGACTTGTTCTTCTCCACCATGCGCTGGGTAAATTGATAGCCCAGACGCCACTGCGGCCGGATCTGCTCGTTGAAGACCTTGTCGACGGCGTTGCGCTGGCTGAAATCCATCTTCAGTGCCTCGGTCATCATGGCGCGGTATTTCTGCCGGGCGTCCTTGAATTGCTCGAAGATCTGGCGATCATCGTCGCTGAAGACCGATTTCTCGTAGTCCTCCTGCAAGCGATCCAGGCGTTCGCCGTTACGGCGCAGCAGGGCGATATCGGCCTGGCGCTCGCCGTCACTGCCATCGATCTGGGCGATCTGCTGGCTCATCAGCAGGTTCTCGTACCAGGCGGCATTGATCATGGTGCTGTAGTACAGCCCCGGCGTGGAATCCAGGCGCAGGGAATTGGCACTCTTCTCGATGCGGCCCAGGTTGACCGCGAAAATCCCGGCCATCAGCGCCATGAGCAGCAGGATGAGCACGAAGCTCCCGAGTATGCGTTGCTTGATGGTCCAGTTGTTCATGCGCAGGCTTCCTTGGGTGGATGCAGGTGCCGGGGCATCCCGCATAGTGCAATCTAGAAATTATTCGAGATTATCATCGAATCTTTTCAATATGACCATGAGGGAGAATAGTAAATTTCCCATCAGAAACAAAAACGGCGCCCATCCGGGCGCCGTCATGGCAAGCGAGGTGTTTCCGACCGGGTCAGGTCGGCATGGGCTTGTTGTCCTGCAGGTCGAGGAAGCCCTTGATGAGGCGATAGGCTTTCCAGATCCAGGCCAGGGAGAACATCAGCACCGCCAGCGGAATGCCGACGAAGGTCATCCACACCACCCCGCCGGCAAACATCCAGAACAGGTACCACCAGAAGGAGCGGATCTGCCAGCGGTGATGGCTGTAGAGGAAGGTGTCGCGGGCGTCACCGCGCTTGAGGTAGTTGATGATCAACGGCAGCCATGACAGCAGGCCCAGCGAAAAGAGCAGGCTGGCGCCATGGAAGAGATAAAGCCACCAGACCAGCTCGCGGGCCGATTGGGTCTGGGGGTCCAAGACCAGTTCCTGGTTCATCGCGTCTCCTGTGATTGATCGGGCGCCGGCCTGTTCTTGCGGGGATGACTCAGGCCAGCAGGTTCAAGATGCCGTCCAGTCCGACGAAATTCAAGCCCACGCTGGCCTGGGCACGCACCACCGGCTTGGCCCGGAAGGCCACCGACAGGCCCGAGATACCCATCATGCGCAGGTCATTGGCGCCATCGCCCATGACGATGGCCTGCGCCGGCTGCGCGCCGATCTCCTGGCAGACGCGCTCCACCGTGGCACGCTTCTCCTCGGCATTGACGATGCCGCCCACCACCTTGCCGGTCAGCTTGCCATCCAGCACTTCCAGCGTATTGGCGTGGGTATAGTCCAGGCCCAGGCGCGCCTTCATGCGGTCGGTGAAGAAGGTAAAGCCCCCCGAGACCAGCAGGGTCTTCAGGCCCGCAGCCTGCACGGCCTTGAGCATGTTCTCGGCACCGGGCGAGAGTTGCAGGCGCTCATCGTAGACGCGCTGCAAGGCGCCCGCATCCAGTCCCTTCAACAGGGCCACGCGGCGGACCAGGCTTTCGTTGAACTCGATCTCGCCCCGCATGGCGGCTTCGGTGATCTCGGCCACTTGCGGCTTCAAGCCCTGCATGTCGGCGATCTCGTCGATGCATTCGATGGTGATCAGGGTGGAGTCCATGTCCATGGCCACCAGGCGGAAATCGGCCAGCCGCTGTCCCGCGCCGATGAAGGCATAGTCCAGGCGCGCCTTGAGGCAGGCGGCGTCGATGGCGGCCTTCAGTTCGTCGGTGACAGCCACACCCGCCACGCGCCAGGCATCGGCATCGGCCACGCGGCTATCGGTGATGCGCTGCGCCTGGCCACTGGCCAGGGCGGCGATGGCATCGATGTCGGCAGCGGAAACGGCGTGGCTCTTGGGGGCTTGCAGGATCAGGTTCATGTTCGTGGTGGAGTTCGGGTAAATCGGTAAAAGCGGTGATAGCGGTGATAGCGGTGATAGCAGTTGGGCAGGCACAGGACCGGCCTCAGCCGGTCAGCGCCTTCATGGTCGTCTTGACCTGCTGCACGCGGGCAGCCAGATCGGGCATGGCCGCCGTGATGCGCAGCTTGTCCGGGCCATTGAGCTTGACCTGGCGGTTCTTCTGCACCAGCGTGATGATGCGCATGGCGTCGATGGGCGGATTGGGAACGAACTGCAGCAGGGCCGCTTCCGAGTGGGCATCGATCTTGATGATGCCCAGCGGCTTGGCGGCGATGCGCAGGCGGTGCGTCTCCACCAGCGCCTTGGCCTGGTCGGGCAGCTTGCCGAAGCGGTCGATCAGTTCTTCCTGCAGGGCATCGATGGCGTCGGGCTTCTCACAGTTGGCAAAGCGCTTGTACAGCGACAGGCGTTCATGCACGTCGCCGCAATAGTCATTGGGCAGCAGCGCCGGCACGTGCAGGTTGATCTCGGTGGTAGTCGACAGCGGCGCGGCCAGGTCGGGCTCGCGACCATCCTTCAGGGCGCGCACGGCTTCGTTCAACATGTCCGAATACATCTGGAAGCCGATCTCGTGGATCTCGCCCGACTGGTGGTCGCCCAGCACTTCGCCGGCCCCGCGGATCTCCAGGTCGTGCATGGCCAGGTAGAAGCCGCTGCCCAGCTCCTCCATCTGCTGGATCGCTTCCAGGCGGCGCTGGGCCTGCTTGGACAGGCCCTGCACATCCTGCACCAGCAGGTAGGCATAGGCCTGGTGGTGCGAACGGCCAACCCGGCCGCGCAACTGGTGCAGCTGCGCCAGGCCGAACTTGTCGGCGCGATGCATGATGATGGTGTTGGCGGTGGGCACGTCGATGCCGGTCTCGATGATGGTCGTGCACAGCAGGATATTGAAACGCTGGGCGACGAAATCGCGCATCACCTTTTCCAGGTCGCGCTCGTGCATCTGGCCATGGGCCACGGCAATACGGGCTTCCGGCAGCAATGCTTCCAGCGCGGCCTTGCGGTTGGCGATGGTCTCGACCTCGTTGTGCAGGAAGTAGACCTGGCCGCCCCGCTTCAATTCGCGCAGGCAGGCCTCGCGGATGGTGGACTCGCTCTCGGCACGCACGAAGGTCTTGATGGCCAGGCGCTTCTGCGGCGCCGTGGCGATGACGGAGAAGTCGCGCAAGCCTTCCAGCGCCATGCCCAGGGTACGCGGGATGGGGGTGGCAGTGAGCGTGAGCACGTCGACCTCGGCGCGCAGGGACTTCAGGGCTTCCTTCTGGCGCACGCCGAAACGGTGTTCCTCGTCGATGATGACCAGGCCCAGGCGCGAGAACTTCACCTCGTCGGAGAGCAGCTTGTGGGTGCCGATGACGATATCGATGGTGCCATCGCCCAGGCCCTTGATGGCTTGTGTGACTTCCTTGCCGGTGCGAAAGCGCGACAGCTCGGCGATCTTCACCGGCCAGTTGGCGAAGCGATCGGCAAAGGTGGTCGCGTGCTGTTCGGCCAGCAGCGTGGTAGGCGCCAGGATGGCGACCTGTTTGCCGCCCATCACCGCCACGAAGGCCGCGCGCAGGGCCACTTCGGTCTTGCCGAAGCCGACGTCGCCGCAGATGAGGCGGTCCATGGGCTTGCCGCCGGTCATGTCCTTGATGACGGCATTGATGGCGGCGGCCTGGTCGGCCGTCTCTTCAAAGCCGAAGCTGTCGGCAAAGGCTTCGTAGTCGTGCGCCGAATACTGGAAGGCATGGCCCTGGCGCAGTGCCCGGCGCGCATACAGGTTCAGCAGTTCGGCGGCGGTATCGCGCACCTGCTGGGCGGCCTTGCGCTTGGCTTTTTCCCACTGGCCCGAACCCAGCGCGTGCAGCGGCGCATCTTCGGGCGAGGCGCCGGAATAGCGCGAGATCACATGCAGTTGCGATACCGGCACGTAGAGCTTGGTTTCCTTGGCGTATTCCAGGTGCAGGAACTCGGTCTCGCCCTCGCCCAGGTCCATGCTGATGAGGCCCATGTAGCGGCCAATGCCGTGGCTGCTGTGGACCACCGGGTCGCCGATCTTCAGCTCCGAGAGATCGCGCACCATGAATTCGACATCGGTGGTGGCCTGCTGCTTGCGGCTGCCGGCGCGGCGGCCGCTGCCGGCATACAGCTCGGTTTCGGTCAGCAGTGCCAGCCCGGCGGCGGTGATGAAGCCGGCCTGCAGCGGCGCCACGCCCAGCATCAGGGGCTCGTCGCTGGCCAGGAAGGCTTCCCAGTCCTCGCACAGCACCGGATGCAGGTCGTATTCGGCGAAGTATTGCTGCAGGGTCTCGCGGCGGCCATTGGACTCGGCGCAGATCAGCACGCGCTCGGCCCCCTTCAGGAGGAAGCTGCGCAGGTTCACCAGCGGATCGTCGGCACGGCGATTGACGGCGATGTTGGGCAGCGGCGCCGACACCGCCGAGGGCGCATCGTCGGTCTTGAGCACCCAGCGCGCGTGCGGTTTGAGCAGGGTGAAGAAATCCTCGTCATCCAGGTAGATGGCCTTGGGCTCCAGCACCGGGCGTTCGCGGTCGGCGTTGAGGAAGGTCCAGCGCGAGCGGGTATCGCTCCAGAAGCGCTTGATGGACTGCTCGATATCGCCCACGGTGGCAAACATGGCGTCGGCCGGCAGGTACTGGAACAGGGTGGCGGTTTCTTCGAAGAACAGTGGCAGGTAATACTCGATACCAGCCGAGGCGATACCATTGCCGATGTCCTTGTAGATGGCCGAGCGCGACGGATCGCCCTCGAACACCTCGCGCCAGCGGTTGCGGAAGGCCAGGCGCGCCGCATCGTCCATGGGGAACTCGCGCCCCGGCAGCAGCCGCACCTCGCGCACCGGATAGAGCGAGCGCTGGGTATCGGCATCGAAGGTGCGGATGGTCTCGATGGTGTCGCCAAACAGGTCCAGCCGGTAGGGCAATACCGAACCCATGGGGAAGATATCGATCAGGCCGCCGCGCACCGAATACTCGCCCGGCGACATCACCTGCCCCACGTGGGTATAGCCGGCCAGCGTCAGTTGCGACTTCAGCTTGCCCTCGTCGAGCTTTTCACCCTGCTTGAAGAAGAAGGTATAGGCCGCCAGGAATTGCGGCGGCGCCATGCGCAGCAAGGCGGTCGTGGCCGGCACGATCAGCAGGTCGCACTGGCCGGACTGCACCTCGTACAGGGTGGCCAGGCGCTCCGAGACCAGATCCTGGTGCGGCGAGAAGGCGTCATACGGCAAGGTTTCCCAGTCCGGCAGCAGGTGGCAGCGCAGGCGCTCGCCCTCCTTGGGCTGGAACCAGGGGATCTCGGCCAGCAGCCGCTGGGCGTCGGTGGCACCGGCCACGATCACCGCCAGCATGCGGCCCTCGGCCTTCAGGGCCAACGCCGCCTGGGCCAGCAGATAGGCATCGGCCGAGCCGTGCACGGCCGGCGGCAGGAAGCGTACGCCCGGTTTGGGAAGGGATTTTTTCAGATCGAAAGACATCAGGATCGGCGGACTCGACAGGATCGGCAGCAACACCCGGCGCGGCCCGTTGCGGGCGCACAGCCGCAAAATGCCGGCCGCTTGCAAGGGATTGGCATTAAAATTCAGCCTCTCATTATAAACGATGGCCCCGTCCCGGACCGCCTCCCGGCGCTCTGCCATGCGGGCCTGAGCGCAAGGCATGAATCCACCGGTACCTCCCGCCCTCCCCGGCGCCCCCTCCCGCCACTACGCCCTGATCCCGGCCGCCGGCGTGGGCGCCCGCATGGGGACCCACATCCCCAAGCAATACATGCCCCTGGCCGGCAAACCCATGCTGCATCATGCACTGGAGACCTTTGCCGGCCATCCCCGCATCGCCCATACCTTCATCGTGGTCAGCCCCGAGGATGGCTGGATCGATGAACTGCTCACCCCGGCCCTGCTGCAGCGGGCCAGCATCCTGCGCGTGGGCGGGCCGACCCGACAGGACAGCGTCTTCAATGGCCTCAACGCCATCGCCGGGCACGCCGATGCCGCCGACTGGGTGCTGGTGCATGACGCCGCCCGGCCCGGACTGGACGCCGGCCTGATCGATCGCCTGCTCGATGCCCTGACCAACGACGCCGTCGGCGGCCTGCTGGCCCTGCCGGTGGTCGACACCCTCAAACGCGCCGATGACGACGGCCGCTCGCTGGAGACGGTCCCCCGCGCCGGCCTGTGGGCCGCGCAGACGCCGCAGATGTTCCGCTACGCCCTGCTGCTGCAGGCGCTGCAGCAGGCGCAGGAGCAAGGCCGCCTGGGCGCCATCACCGACGACGCCAGCGCCATCGAAATGCTGGGCCTGCGCCCGCGCCTGGTCGAGGGCAGCCCCCGCAATCTCAAGGTCACCCTGGCGCAGGACGCCGCGCTGGCCGAATTCTTCCTGAAAGGTCAACACCCATGAGCCACCCCATCCCCTTCCGCATCGGCCAGGGTTACGACTGCCACGCCCTGGTTGAGGGCCGCCCGCTGATCCTGGGCGGCGTCGAGATCCCGCACAAGAAGGGCCTGCTCGGCCATTCCGACGCCGATGCCCTGCTGCATGCCATCACCGATGCCCTCTTTGGCGCCGCCGCCCTGGGTGATATTGGCCGCCACTTCCCCGATACCGATCCGCAATTCAAGGGTGCCGATTCGCGCGTGCTGCTGCGTGAGGCCGGCAAGCGCCTCCAGGCGGCCGGCTACCGGGTCGGCAACGTGGATGCCACCATCATCGCCCAGGCCCCCAAGATGGCCCCCCATATCCCGTCCATGGTCGCCCATGTCGCAAATGATCTGGAAATTTCTCGTGATCAAGTGAACATCAAGGCGAAAACCAACGAAAAAATGGGCTATTTGGGCCGCGAGGAAGGCATTGCCGCCGAGGCTGTCGTGCTGATCTACCGCACAGATGAAGAAAATTAACGCGCAGGAAGCTCTCTGAGGTGTTTGTGTAGGACAATGCCGGACACGCCAGGAGCCGCACCAGACAAGGGATTGACGATCATTGGGCGCACCATTTCCCGGCACCAAGCGAAATCTAAAGCACCGGAAAAAGCCATTGAATATTTAAATTGAAGTTTCGTGCCGAAAATAGCTTGCATTCTCAATTTAATGAGTATAATCGTTGCGTCGTTAGGATTCGAGCTGGTAGTGCGGTCTTCGCTGTCATTCCTCCCGAGTAACGATAAAGAGCCGGGTTCAAGCCCCAATCAATTAAATTTAGGAGTCCGTAATGGCAACTGGTACCGTCAAGTGGTTCAACGATGCAAAGGGTTTTGGTTTCATCACTCCCGATGAAGGCGGCGAAGATCTGTTCGCACACTTCTCCGCTATTCAATCGAATGGCTTCAAGTCCCTGAAGGAAAACCAACGCGTTTCCTTCGAAGTGACCACCGGCCCGAAGGGCAAGCAAGCTTCGAACATCGTTCCTGCTGCTTAAGCTTCTCAAGCTGAAAAAAAATCCCCGATTCGTCGGGGATTTTTTTTGCCTGCGATTTTCTTGCCGTTCTTGCCGAGGTCATGCCCCGGGTGAAAAAAACATCCCCGCCCTCTTGCGAGAGGCGGGGATGTTCACGTCAGGCCAACGTCAGCCTGATCAGATCTCTTCGTACAGCGGCAGCGTCAGGAACTCGGCGAACTGCTCGGAGGTGGACATCTCCTCGAAGATCTTGGCGGCGCGGTCATAGGTCGGGCCGTCACCGGCGACCTGCTTCACCTTGGCCAGCTCTTCCGGGATCATCGCACGGACCATGTCGGCCGTGACCTTGCGGCCATCTTCCAGGTTGCCCTTGGCGCTGCGGATCCACTGCCACACCTGCGCGCGGCTGATCTCGGCGGTGGCCGCATCTTCCATCAGGTTGTGGATGGGCACGCAACCGTTGCCGGCCAGCCAGGCACCCAGGTAGTGGATGCCGACGTTGATGTTGTAGCGCAGGCCAGCTTCGGTGATCGGGGTTTCCGGCTGGAAGTTCAGCAGGTCGGCCGCCTTCACGTCCACGTCCGGACGCTGCTTCTCGAACTGGTTGGGCTTGTCGCCCAGCACGTCCACGAATTCCTTCATGGAGGCCTCGACCAGGCCCGGGTGAGCCACCCAGCCGCCGTCGTAGCCGTCGGTGGCATCACGACGCTTGTCGTTAATGATGCCCTGCATGGCGATGGCGTTCTTTTCCGGATCGTTCTTGATCGGGATCAGCGCGCTCATGCCGCCGATGGCCGGGGCACCGCGCTTGTGGCAGGTCTTCAGCAGCAGCAGCGCATAGGCGCGCATGAACGGCGCGGTCATGGTGACCTTGGCGCGGTCGGCCAGGCAGAAGTCCTTATCGTTCTTGAACTTCTTGATGCAGGAGAAGATGTAGTCCCAACGGCCGGCGTTCAGGCCGGCGCTGTGCTCGCGCAGTTCGTACAGGATTTCTTCCATCTCGAAGGCCGCGGTGATGGTCTCGATCAGCACGGTGGCCTTGATGGTGCCTTGCGGCAGGCCGATTTCGTTCTGCGCCATCACGAAGATGTCATTCCACAGACGGGCTTCCAGGTGCGACTCCATCTTGGGCAGGTAGAAGTACGGACCGGCGCCACGGGCCAGCTGTTCCTTGGCATTGTGGAACAGGAACAGGGCGAAGTCGAAGATACCGCCGGAGATGCGCTTGCCATCCAGGGTGACGTGCTTTTCATCCAGGTGCCAGCCGCGCGGGCGCACCACCAGGGTGGCGATCTTGTCATTGAGCTTGTAGCTCTTGCCGTTGGATTCCAGCGAAATGGTGCGACGGATCGCGTCGGACAGGTTGATCTGGCCGCTGATCTGGTTATCCCATACCGGGGAGTTGGAATCCTCGAAGTCGGTCATGTAGCTGTCGGCGCCCGAGTTGAAGGCGTTGATGACCATCTTGCGCTCGACCGGGCCGGTGATTTCGACGCGGCGGCACTTCAGTGCTTCCGGGATCGGGGCAATCTTCCAGTCGCCGGTACGCACCGACTCGGTTTCCTTCAGAAAATCGGGACGCTCACCGGCATCCAGGCGCTTGACGCGCTCCACGCGGGCGGCCAGCAGCTCCTGGCGACGACCTTCGAAGGCGCGCGAGAGCTTGGCGACCAGCGACAGGGCCTCGAAGGTCAGGACGTTTTCGTAACCCGGCTTGATCTCGCCGGAGATTTCCATGCCGGTAGGCAGCTTCAGTTGCGTCATGCTGGACTCCTCAAAAAGAAAAGATGGACTGATTGATCTTGTTTTCATGATTGTGCCTGAGACGCGTGCACTTTTTGCATCGCATCACACACTTTATGTACGCAGTATATTTAAACAAAATCCATATGAGTCTAACGTTTTATCAATTTATCTTTGCGTTTTAGTCACAAGTGAAGAGATAATCACGGACCCGGCCGCGCCAGTCCCAGCGCGGCTTTGCAGTGGATTCGAGGAGGCCGTCATGGACCAGTTCAAGCAGATTTCCACCTTCGCCGAGGTGGTGGCGCGCGGCAGCCTGTCGGCCGCGGCCCGCGCCGAGGGCATTGCCCCGGCCATGATAGGACGCCGTCTCGACGCCCTGGAAGAGCGTCTGGGCGTGAAGTTGCTGCAGAGAACCACGCGCAAGATCATGCTCACCAACGAAGGCGCGGCCTTCCTGGAAGACTGCCAGCGCATCCTGGCCGACCTGGAAGATGCCGAATCGGCGGTCTCCGAGCGCAGCGCCCGCGCCAGTGGCGAACTGCTGATCTCGGCCCCGGCCGGCTTCGGCCGCCAACACGTGGCGCCGCTGGTGCCCTCCTTCCTGGCCGAGCACCGCGACGTCACCCTGACCCTGAACCTGAACGACCGCATCGCCGACGTCATCGGCGAAGGCATCGACGTGGCCATCCGCATCGCCACCCTGACCGACTCCAACCTGGTGAGCATCAAGCTGGCCGAGAACCACCGCGTCATCGTCGCTGCCCCCTCCTACCTGCGCCGCCACGGCACCCCGCAAGTCCCCGACGACCTGGTGCGCCACAACTGCCTGACCATGAGCAGCGAAGGCAGCCAGCGCGGCTGGACGCTCAAGCAATCGGGCAAGGTCAGCGTCTACAAGGTGGGCGGCAACATGGTCTGCAACGACGGCGAGGTACTGCACAACTGGGCCTTGTCCGGACGCGGCCTGGCCTGGCGCTCGATGTGGGAGGTGGGCGCAGCCATCGAAGCCGGTGAACTGGTCACGGTGCTGGACAAGTTCGCCGCGCCGGCTCCGTCGATCTATGCCGTGTTCGCCCAGCGCCGGCACCTGCCGCTGCGTATCCGGGCCTTTGTGGATTTCTTGCGGCATGCCTATGCGCAGGCCGATTACTGGAAGAAGACCTCCCCCATCCGGTAAAGGCAGGTAAGGATGCGGTAAGACTTGCTGCGCGATGATGCCTGCGTTTCGATCCCCCCACCATGGAGTCACGCATGCCACATTACGCCGTCCACCGTCCCCGCCTGTCCTTCATCCCACCGCTGGCCTGTGCCGCCCTGCTGTGGCTGCCGCTGGCGGCCTACGCACAGCAGACCCAGCAGACCCAACAGGCAGACCCGCAAGAGGATCCCGCCCAGGGCCAGTGGGCACTGGGCGCCGGTGCCAGCGTGGAGCAAAGCCCCTATGCCGGCTACGGCAATCGCAGCCGTGCCCTGCCCCTGCTTATGTACAATGGCCCCAGGTTCCGGCTGGTGGGGACAACGGCCGACCTCAAGCTGGGAGCCGCCGGCCCGGTCGGTTTTGCCCTGCGCGCGCAATATGCCGACGAGGGCTATGACGGCAGCGATGCACGCATCCTCAATGGCATGGACAAGCGCAAGAGCAGCTTCTGGCTGGGTGGCGTGGCGCTGTGGCGCAATCCCTACGCCGACCTGTCGCTGGAGTGGCTGGCCGACGCCTCCGGCAACAGCCGCGGGCAAACCCTGAAGCTGCGCGCCGAACACCGCTTCAATACCGGTCGCCTCACGCTGACGCCCTATCTGGGAGTGAACTGGATGAACAGCAACTACGTGGACTACTACTTCGGCGTACGCCAGAACGAAGTCACCGCCCAGCGCGCCTTCTACCAGGGCAGCTCCACCGCCAACCTGGTCGGCGGCCTGCGTACCGACCTGCGCATGACCGAGTCGCAGTCGCTCTTCATGGACCTGCGCCTGACCCGCTACGGCAGCGGCATCACCGACAGCCCGCTGGTGGACCGCAACCATGCAGCCGCCGTACGGGCCGGCTACCTGTATCGCTTCTGACTGGATGACACCTTTGATGATGAACCGCATCGCCCTGCTGGAAGACCATGAACGCATGGCCGCGCTGGTCAGCCGGGCGCTGGCGGGCGCCGGCATCGAGACCGATGTCTACGGCACCCTGTCCCAGGCCGCCATCGGCCTGGAACAGATCCGCTACCCGGCGCTGGTGCTGGACCGCAACCTGCCCGACGGCGATGGCCTGCAGCTGGTGCGGCAGTTGCGCGCGCGCCGCATCGATACGCCCTGCCTGATGTTGACCGCCCGCGATGCCCTGCATGACCGCATCGATGGCCTGGAAGCCGGGGCCGACGACTACCTGCCCAAGCCCTTCTCGATGGAGGAACTGGTGGCCCGGGTACGCGCCCTGATGCGGCGCGCCCCGCAGCAGCAAAGCCTGGCCCCGCGACATGGCGACCTGTGCATCGATCCGGTGGAAAGCCGCCTGTCCTGCTGCGAGGAATCGATCTCGCTGTCGCCGGCCGAATTGCAATTGATGCTGGTGCTGGTCCGCGCCGCCGGGGCCACGGCGCGCCGCACCGCGCTGGAGGCCGCCGCCTGGGGCATCGGCGAACCGGTCACGCCCAATGCACTGGATGTGGCGCTGCATCGCCTGCGCCGCAAGCTCACCGGCATCGATTCACGCCTGCAGATCGTCAATCAGCGCGGCCTCGGCTACGCCCTCAAGGATGCCCATGAACCAGGCTGACGCCCCCGCCACCCGCGCCAGATCGCTGTGCAACCGCAGCCTGTCGCTGCACCTGCAGGCCTTCACCGCCCTGATCCTGGTCCTGGTCAGCGCCATCGTCATCGGCGGGATGGCACTGGTACTGCGCTGGGGACCGGACCTGCTGACCGACCTCTCGCTGAAGCACAATGCCAGCACCGTGATCGAAGGCCTGCGCTTCGACGCGGCCGGCAGCCCGGTCAAGCTCAAGACCAACGACAAGGAAGCCGCCGCCTATGACATCCTCAAGGAGGACAGCGTCTACCGCGTGCTTGATGCCCAGGGCCGGGTGCTGCTGGCCTCCGATGGCGCCACCCTGCCCTACGCCTTGCCCGGCGAAGGCTTTGCGACCGGGCGCGAACGCCTGACCCTCACCACCGGCGAGCGCACCCTGCAAGTGCTCACGCGCCGCTTCGAACATGCCGGCCAGCCCTTCTACGTGCAGGTCATGCGCAGCGAGCGCTTGCTGCAGATCGTGCTGGACGACAAGAGCCAGCGCCTGACCTCGCTCATCATCATCGGCACCATTGTCGGCACCCTGCTCTTTTCACTGGTGGTGGCGGTGAGCCTGCACTACCTGCTCAAGCCCTTGCGCCGCGCCGCCACTGCCGCGGCCACCATCGATATCGACAACCTGTCGGAACGCCTGTCCCTGCAAGGCGTACCGAGCGAACTCACGCCCCTGTTCCATTCGGTCAACCTGGCGCTGGACCGGCTGGAACAAGGCTACCGGCAGCAACGCGATTTCCTCGCCACCGCCGCCCACGAACTCAAGACCCCGCTGGCCCTGATGCGCGGCCAAGTCGAGCTGGGGGAAGCCGGCGACCGCGCCACGCTGCTGCAGGACATCGACCGCATGGCTCGGCAGGTGCAGCAACTGCTGACCCTGGCCGAAGCCAGCGAACGCCACAACTATGCCATGCAGGAGACGCTGCCCCATGCGGCACTGGCGCAGGCCGGTGCGCAACTGGAACGGCTGGCGCGCCAGCGCGAGGTGCAATTGCAGCTACCCGATACCGACGCGCCCCATGCCACGCCCATCCATGCCGATGCCGGCGCCCTGGGCGTGCTGTGCAAGAACCTGCTGGAAAATGCCCTGCACCACAGCCCGCCGGGCAGGGTCGTGATCGCCGAGGCAGACCACCAGAAACTCTCGGTGCGTGACCAGGGGCCGGGCATTCCCGCCGACGCCATGCCGCACCTGTTTGAACGTTTCTGGCGTGGCCCGCATAGGCGCGACGAAGGGGCTGGCCTGGGCCTGGCCATCTGCGCCGAGATCGCCCGGGCGCACGGATGGACCCTGCGTGCCGCCAACGGGCAGCAGGGCGCCATCTTCGAAGTCGATTTCAGTCCGGCAAGCCGTGCCGGCGCGCCGCTTCACCAGTTGCCGTAGGTCGCCACCACGCCGCGCCACAGGGCATCGCGCTCCTGGCCCAGGTGGGCGCCGCTGGCATCGCCGGCGGCATCCTGGCCCACGGCGGTATGCACCATCACCAGTTTCAGCTCGGGATCAACGAAGATCGCCTGGCCATAGATGCCCAGCAGGACAAAGCGCCGATGGCTACCCGGCATCAACCAGACCTGATAGCCATAGCCGTAGTAGGTGTTGCCATGGCTGGCCTGCATGGTACCGGGCCGGAAGGCCGGCGGCTGGCGCGTGGCTTCGGTCATGTCCAGCAGGTGTTCGCGGCTGATGATCTGTTGTCCATTGATCTGGCCGTCGTTGGCCAGCAGCATGCCCAGCCGCGCATAGTCATGGACCGTGGCATTGAAGCCGCCCTGGGCCACCGCCTGCTGGTCCACCGGATTGAGCAGCCATGAGGCTGCCGCCTCCGCCCCCATGGGCTGCCAGATCTGGTCACCGATCCAGCTGCACAGGTCCTGCCCGGTCGCCGCGCCCAGGACCAGGCCCAAGGCCGAACTCTGCGCACCGCTGTAGTTGAAGCGTTCGCCTTCCGGCGCGGCCCGCTCTTGCACGTTTTTCACGGCTGCCAGCGTGCCCTGCCGGTGCATGATCCGATTGAAGACGACCCGGTCATCATTGCTGCTGTAGTCTTCCACGAAGCGCGCCCCCGAGGCCATACGCAACAGGTTCACCAGGCGCGTGCCGCCATACAGCGAACCCTTGAGTTCGGGTACGTAGTCCTCGGCGCGGTCCTCCAGCGAACGGATCTTGCCGGCTTCCAGCGCCTTGAGGATGCCCAGCGCCAGCACCGTCTTGCCCATGGAATTGGACAGCATGCGCATCTCGGCGCTGCGGCCGTAGTTGAACCGTTCGGCCACGATACGACCATCCCTGACCACCACCACGGCCGTGGCGCGCTGGTGCTGCATGTAGTCGTCCAGCGTGAAAGCGCCATTGCCGAAGCGATAGTGGATCGTGGTCTGCGGCTCGGCCTTGGGCAAGGCCAGCACCTGCGTCGATGGCGCCTGGGTGCAGGACGGCGCGATGCGGTCCATGGCGCTGAAGGAACCCACCAGATAGGTGGGCTGGTAGGCCTGCTTCAGATTGGCGCCCACCGGATAACCGGCATCCCGGCCCAGCCGCTGCTCGTCGGGTGCGGCGATGGCCACACTGCCGAACTGGCTGGCCAGCGCCAGCAACGCCAGCAACATCGGCGGGCGCCGCCATCCACTCATGCGGGCAGGCATGGGCACTCAGCGAAGTCGTTCAGGGCTGCTCGGTGTGACGTCGAACAGGGTGTCATCTGCTTCTGGCTCGCGGTGGCATACCTGGTCGAGGCGGCCACGTCCTCGCCGAAGAAGGCCACCAGCAAATTGGCCCGACTCTTGGCGATGGAGTGGCGGATGCCGATGCAGCGCTCGCTGCACCAGCTGACGATGTTCATGTTGTCGAAGATAGACATGCGTGTTCTGTTCCTATCAAGACACCGGAAAACGCGCGCAGCGTAGCCGATGAAAACAAGCACTTTCCACTATGACGCGACAGGTCGTGCAAGGTCCCTGTCGCCCCCCTCGGGAGCACCACATTCAGCTCCCCAAAACCCGCTCCCAGTTCCTGCACACAAGACTTTTCCCACTCTATTTTAGGACGTTTCTCATATTCAAAAAGACAATTATCGAGTCTCATAGTGGCTATTCCGACAACAGATTTCTGCGCACGATATTCCACCTCAACATTGACACGACGATATGTTTTTTTCGCGAGAACACAGCCTGGGGCTGATCGAATTTCAGGACGGCCTACAGGTCCGGGCCAGCTCCTCTTACGAGCGGCTGCACCGCGCCGGCATCGTGCCGGGGCTATTCCTCGCCATCGTCGCGCCTGAGTGGATCAGCGATGGGGCACAGGAATTCATTCTGGTGCGCTTCCTGAAAGTCACGGCACAACGCGACAGCAAGGCCTGCGAACTGCACTGCCGCATCATGGGTAGTTGCCGTATCGACCAGCGTACCGGGCAACTGTCCTACTATGCCGGACTACCCGCCTATGCTGCGCTCATGCTGCTGCCCTCCTGCGCATGCCACGCGCTGCCCGAGGGCATCATGCGTTCCCTGCTGGCGCTGTCCGGCGACGCCGGCGAGACCTTCGAACTGGGTCATGTGCGCTGGGGCGAACATCACGGCAAGGATGCGCACACGGTCCCGGTGACCATGAGCGTCAATGAAGTGGTGGGCAAGCGTACCGCCATGTTCGGCAAGACCAGGCTTGGCAAATCCAACGTGGTCAAGCTGCTCATGCAGGGCGTGCTCAATGCGACCCGCCGCAGCGGCCACGTCGGTCAGCTGGTGTTCGACGTCAATGGCGAATACGCCAACGACAATCCCCAGGATGGCAACTTCTCCATCGCCTCGGCCTATCCCGAGCGCGTGCTGGTGTATTTCCTCTCGACCCAGCCACGCGGTGACGGTGAGTTCCTGCGCTATAACTTCTTTGATATCCCGGAACGTGCCCTGACGATCTTTTCCGAGTTGCTCACGCCATCGGTGCTGGAGATTCCCGAGGTGCGCAACTTCCTGATGATCCGTTTCCCGGCGCTGTCGGCGCTGAAAACCGGGCGCTCCGACGACAGTGCCGTGGCATTCCGCAAGCTATGCCTGTACTGGACGCTGCTGCAGGAGGCCGGCTTTGAGCCCGGAGAGACCGTCTGCGCCGAGATCGCTGCACGCGGGCTGACCAATGCGGGCATCACCCTGGCGCTGCGCATGGCGGCCTGGCAGACGATCAAATCGAAGGTGCCGCCGCCGATGCCCACCAGCTTCACCGAGATGGCCGAGGAAATCCGCGTACTCTCGGCCTTCGCACTCAAATATGCGAACGACCCCAACCTGCGCGTCGGTCGTACCGAACTGTTTGACGAAGAAGACCGCGTGGTGCAGGAACTACTCTGCCAGGTCAATGGCGTGGGCCCCTACTTCCTGCGCGAATGCCTTCAGTTCCACTCGGCCAACGCCAGCGATTTCCTGCATGACACCCTGCGCGCCATCGATACCGGCAAGACCGTGATCATCGACCTCGGCGCAGCCAATGAACGCATCGTGCGCTACTTCTCGCGCATCATCTCCACGGCCGTGTTCCAGCAGCAGGAGCACAAATTCATCACCAACACCCTGGCCGGACGCTTCGTCCAGATCTACTTCGAAGAAGCGCACATGATCTTCCCGGTCGATGCGGCCGGCAAGAACACCACCGACATCTACGCGCGCTTTGCGAAAGAAGGTGCCAAGTTCGGCATCGGCATCGTCTATTCCACCCAGTCGCCCACCTCGGTCAGCTATTCCCTGCTGACGCAGACCGAGAACTTCTTCATCGGCCATCTCTCCAGCGACATCGACGTCGATGCGCTGGCCTCGGTGCAGAGTCTGTTTGGCGCCGTCAAGGACGACATCCTGCAATTCCGCCTGCCCGGCTTCATGCGGGTACTGAGCTATTCACGTCGCTTCGTCTTGCCCATCCAGGCGAAGCGTTTTGACCCACGAGAAAGGAGATAGTCCCGCGATGAAATAAATCGCCTGCCCCACACCAAGTAATGACGATTCAGGTACTTGCGCCTGCGAGTCTGCCTCGCAGGCGCGAGCGCATCGTCGCTCTCTATCGATTCATCCAATTATCCCTTGGTGCCACCCACTTTCAGCCGGCACCAGGCATGTTCTAAGGAATTTTAAAATGTTCTACTCCCCTCACAAGACAAAGAAAGCGCGCCCCCAGCGGAAAGCGCAAAGCGGCTTCACCATTGTCGAACTTTCGGTGGCGGTGGCCATCGCCGGCGTGCTGCTGGTCTCGGCCATTGCGCTGGTGCAGGTGGTGCTGCGACAGTCGCGCGCCAATGATGTGGTCAGCGGCATTCCTCGCCTGATGACCCAAATCGACAAGATTTTTAGCCAGGCCACTAGCTACGCGGGTCTGACGACCGATGGGGCTATTGGCTTCGGCGCCTTTGATGGCGTCTTCGATATTGCAGGGACTTCGCCAAATCGCCGCGCGAATAACCGCTTTGGTTATCCCACCACGGTGGATGTCGCCACGGCTTTCGGCGGGGCAGACACTTCCAGTGGCTATGTGGTTACTTTAGCCGGCATTCCTACCTCGTCCTGCGCCGATATCGTCTCTTCTGCCGCTGCTACCGGCGTGCGCGGCATTCTTGTTCAACCCGAGGCGACTTTGGGAACACGTTCTATTACTGCTGCTGGCATTTCTACGTTGACCTTAACCGGATTGACCGGAGTTGCTGCTGGCGGTGCTGCCCCGACTGATGCCACAGGCAGCGCTGCCGTAGTTAAAGGACACCTGCTGAACGGCCTGCTCGACGTCGCAGCGGCGACCAATGTGCGTGCTTGCGGCACCGGTAACGCGAGCGTAAGTATCGGTCTGGTCAACTGGAAGTAATGCGCTCACGATAATTTTTTTGATGCCGCTCTTGCAAAGGAGCGGCATTCGAAGAATGCCCCCCATTTTCTCATGAAAAAACAACAATTCGGCTACACGCTGGTAGAGCTCTCCGTGGTCCTGGCCCTGGCTGGTATCGTCGCGCTGGGCAGTGTTGCCGGCGCCATGTCGCTGATTGATCAACAGAGAATCAACGAATTCTCCGCACAGAATACCGACGCCATCAAGCGCATCAACGATACCTATGCCCAGTTGCCCAGCTATAACGGCCTGTCCTTGCGGCAAGCGGTGTCCTTCGGCGCTTTCAGCCAGTTCATCATCAATCAGCGCGCTACCGACAATGTGACCGTGACCCATCCGTTCGGCGGTGCCGTCGGCGTAGCACCGGTCAATGGACCAACGCCCCTGGCCTGGGGCTTGTACCTCAATGCCATCCCGGCATCGCACTGCATCGATTTGCTGTTCCGGTCCGCGCCAGCATCGGATGCCCTCGTGGTTTTCCCCGGCGGGATGAGCAACCCGGTCGACTGGCGCGGCCAGATCCGTCTCGATGCCAGCGTACCTGCGATCGCCATCGACGGCGGTCTGGGTGGTGCGGGCCCTCTCATCGCCAAGAATCTGACAACGAATCTTTCCCCCGACTCGCTGTCGAGGGTGTGCAATCTCGCCGGCAACCGCTTTGGTGTCCTGCTTCTGAAATCTAAACTGTGATGAGCCTCTTCACGATATCCCGGCGCCCCTGCGCCAGACGCACCCACGACAGAGCTGGTCCTGCTCGCTTGCAGCAACTGCGTCGACATGGTTTCACACTGGTGGAGTTATCCGTGTCGATGGCCATTTCCGCCATTGTGGTGGTGGCCTCGCTGACGGTGCTGCGCCAGCAGCTCGACCAAGCCCAGGTGAGCTCGTCATCCTTTTTTTTGCGACAGACCCTGGTGTCCCTGCAGGATTTTTTTGTGGGCGGTGCAGGCGCCGCTGCCATCGACAACAGCACACTGGCCAATGGCGGAGCCGTAGCACGCCAATACGTAGGCGGCGGCACCGGCCCCAATACCCGTATCAGCAACACCTGGGGCGGTCGAATGTTCGTGGGCCAATTGAATGCCGGCAGCAACGCCGACTGGGTATTGCAAGTATCAGGCCTGCCCATGCGCCTGTGTCCCGACATCGTGCACAGCCTGGAATCGAGCCTGAACGCCGGTGGACTGCGGCATGCCCTGGCAGGCTCGCCGACCACGGGCGCAGAGATCGCCACACAAGCACTCGCATCGGTCTCGCTGAATCCCGGCCGCTTGCTGCACACGCTCTCGCCCACCGTCTACATCTTGAAAGAGTCTCCCTATGTCCCCATCAGCCCCGCTGCCCTGACCAGCCTGTGCGAAACCAGACAGCCTTACTTCAACCTCTTCCTCACGAGCAATAACAATGCTCTTTAAGGATGGCATTTACTTATGAAAACAGTCGCGTCCTATCCCACCTATCCTGGCCGCCTTAGAAGCCTTCCTCGTCTATGGCTACGCCCCCTTGCCCTGATGGCGGTCTGCCTTCCCGTCCATGCCCAGCAGGTAACGGAGCAAGCCCCCACCGTGACCGCCGCGCCGGTTGCCAGCCCCCGCGCCTCGGTCTGGCAACCTAATGGCGCATCGAACTCGTCCGAGCTGTCCGATGGCATTGGCGTCTCCGCAACGGACCAGCCGCCCGATCCAGGCGTGCAGCAATGGCAGGTGCGACGCGCCGACGTCTCGGTGCGCCGCATGCTGCAGCGCTGGGCGCGCGAGGCCGGCTGGCAACTGGTCTGGGACGCCCCCCGCGATTTCCCCGTCGACACCGAACTGCAGTTGTCAGGACGTATCGAGCAGGTCGTCAGCGCCGTGGTGGAGTCACTGGCCATCACTGATTATCCAGTTCAGGCGCGCATCAACAGCGAGCTGCGCATCATCCGCATCGGCCGCTATCTGGAAGGCAAGGCCCGCTGAGGCCCATCGAGGTAAATTATGAACATCGAACACATCATCGCTCCCCTGAGTCAGCCCCATCTGGCGGCTGCACCGCGTCCGCCGCAAGGCCGCCGTTACGCTCAGACACTTCCCCTGCTCATGGTCACCAGTGTGCTGTGCACGGCGTGCAGCACCTGGCAGCAGGCCGGTCAGACGTTGGACGACGTCGTGAAGCGCACCGAAACCTCCCGTGCCGAGCTGACCACATCCCAGCCGCGCCCCGCCTATGCGGTCAAGGACACCCGCCTGATCATCGCCACCCGTTCCATACCGCTGTCGCGGGAGGCGGCGCTGCCGGAGGCGATGCGTCAGGTGGCCTTCCGCTTCCCGGGTCGTTATTCCATGGCCACCATCGTCGAACGTATCGCCAGCGAGACCGGCGTACCCATGCTGCTCACGCCCGATGCCCTGATGCCGGCCTCACGCTTTGCCGTCGGCGGGGCCGTAGGCGCGGCGCTGGCGGCCGCAGCGTTGCCGCTCCCGGGCGCGGGTCCGCAGGGCGGCCCAGGCGAGAAAAACGCTTTCGGCGAAAAGGGCCTGAGCGACATGAGCTTCACCAACCAGGCTTATGGCAACACCTATGAACTCAACTACGCCGGATCGTTTGCAGGTCTGCTGGATTACGTGGCCGTGCGCGCCGGCCTGCAGTGGAAATACGAGGACGATCGCATCCTTTTCTATCGTGTCAGCACCCGCACCTTCTTCGTCAAGACCCTGAGCACCTCCTTCAAGTACACCGCTACGTTGTCGGCCTCAGCTGATAGCGGTGGCGGAGGCGGCGGTGGTGGGGGCGGCGGTGGCGGTGGGGGCGGAGGTGGCAGCTCGGCCAGCATGGATTTCGAGTCCGACTTCTGGGGCGGCATCGAAAAGACCCTGGGTTCGCTGGTCTCCAACGGCGGCAAATTCTCGGTCGATTCCAAATCGGGCGTGATCACGGTAACCGATGCCGCCGAGCCGATGAAGGTGGTGGACAGCTATATCGAGCAAGTCAACAAGGCGCTGATGCGTCAGGTCAGCCTGGAAATCCAGGTACTGTCGGTGCAGTTGAACGATGAATTCTCTGCCGGCATCGACTGGAATGTGGTGCGCAACAATTTCGCCTCTTCCGCCCCTGCGGCGCTGTTACCCAGCCAGTCTGGCAGCCCCTTCACCTTTGCTTACCAGAACGGCAATGGCAATGCCGCGCTGATCAAGCTGCTCAAGACCTTTGGCCGGGTCTCAACGACCTATTCCGGGGTGGCCGTGACCTCCAACCGGGTGTCGGTGCCATTGATGGTGGTGAACCAGCAGGCATACCTGAAGCAGACCCAGGCGGCCGTGGTCACCGGTGCGCAGACCGGCAGCGTCACGACGACCGGGCCCAGCCTGACACCAGGCCAGATCAGCACCGGCATGTCCCTGGCCTTCCTGCCGGTGGTGCTCGATTCCAACCAGGTGCTGCTGCAGACCTACATCAACATCTCCAGCCTCAAGGGCCTGCCCTCGTTCAGCTCGGCCGGGCAGACCATTCAATTGCCCAACGTCAGCGCCTTTACCGTGGGTCAGCGCATGGTGGTGCCGTCGGGCGAAACGCTGGTCATGCTCGGTTATGACCAGGCCCAGGCCAATGCCAGCAACAGCGGCAGTGTCGATGGCCTGTCGGCCAGCAAGACCGCTTCCAATACCCGGCAATCCTTCGTGATTCTGATTACCCCACGGCTGACCGATGTTTAAGAGACTACTCAACAAGAAGCCAGCCCGCAAAGCCCGTCCGGTGGTGGACCACAGCCGCATCTTCCAGAAGGAAAAACTGGGTATCGTGGCTGGCCTGCGCTGGGTACCACTGGCCAAAGGCGAGCGGGGCAAACTCTTCAATGCGGCTCGGGAGGCGGGCGAACACAGTTATTGCATCACGCCCGACGGCACGCAGATCGGTTTCTTCTCTTCCAATCCGGGTGGACACGGCAAGGGGCGCGGCGCACTGGTCTCGCTGGCGCTACTGCTGGGCAAGAATTATTCGCACGGCGGCGAGGAAATCTTCGCCTTCCATGTCGATGCCATGCGCAGCTGCCTGGTCGTATTGCGCGACGGACAGCCGGTGCCGGGATTCGATGTCATCGGCGGCGCTGACGTGGTGGCCGAGCGCAGGGCAGCAGCGACGTCCGATGTGTTCGATTACATTGAAATGTTCTACAACCCGATTCGCCGGCATGGCTCCGCCGGCGACCTATCACCTGTAGAGTTTGAGAAGCGCTACGCGCTAAAGGACTCGTGAGTGTCTACTAAATGCTGGTCGGCCCAAGACGAATCATTGAACTTCCATCGGCGTCAAGAGTTCGACGCCCGGTCGGGATATGGCCAGCAACAGGAGCACAGCCGCATCATCCGCAATCTCCCCCCGGGACGTCGGCCAGCTCAGCGAGGCAGCTCAGGGCTGGTCGGTGTAACGTCGATTTCACGCCGCACGACCTGATCCCCGGCATTGAGGCGGAACACGCTGACCAGGCGCGTGAGACTGTCGGCCTGGTTCTGCATCGAGGCTGCTGCCGCTGCCGCCTGTTCCACCAGCGCCGCATTCTGCTGGGTCACCTGATCCATCTGGGTGATGGCCAGGTTGATCTGCTCAATGCCGTTGGTCTGCTCGGTGCTGGCTGCGCTGATCTCGGCCACGATATCGGTCACCCGGCGCACGCTGCTGACCACTTCCTGCATGGTGCTGCCGGCCTGCTGGACCAGGCGGCTGCCATCGCCGACCTTTTCCACCGAATCGTTGATCAGTTCCTTGATCTCCTTGGCAGCCGAGGCCGAACGCTGGGCCAGCGAACGTACCTCCGAGGCCACCACCGCGAAGCCACGTCCCTGTTCGCCGGCACGGGCGGCTTCCACCGCCGCATTCAAGGCCAGGATATTGGTCTGGAAGGCAATGCCATCGATGACGCTGATGATTTCCACAATCTTGCGCGAGGAGTCGTTGATGGCGCCCATGGTATCGACTACCTGGTTGACCACGCCGCCGCCCTGCTCGGCCACCGCCGAGGCGGAATTGGCCAGCTGGCTGGCCTGGCGGGCGTTGTCGGCATTCTGGCGCACGGTGGAGATCAGTTCTTCCATGGCCGAGGCGGTCTCCTCCAGGGAGCTGGCCTGTTCTTCGGTGCGCGAGGACAGGTCCAGGTTGCCGGCGGCAATCTCGGACGACGCCGTGCTGATGGTGTCGGTACCGCTGCGCACATTGCTGACGATGCCACGCAGGCTGTTGTTCATATCCTTGAGGGATTGCAGCAACTGGCCGGTTTCATCCTTGCTGCTCACTTGGACATCTGCCGACAGGTCGCCCTCGGCGACCCTGCGCGACACGTTCACGGCCGTCTGCAGCGGCTTGGTGATCCCGGTCGTCAGGTAACGCGCCAGCACTACGCCCAGCAGCAGGATCAGGCCTTCCAGCAGAAGGATCAACATGCGGCTCTGGGCGGCGATGCTGTCGATGCGCTGGGCGGTGTCGTCGATGTCCTTGCGCTGCATGTCGACCAGCTGGCGCATCAGCTGCTGATAAGTGGTCGAGGTCGGCACGAAGGTCTTCTCCAGGATGCTCATGGCCTCTTCCATGTTGCCGGCGGCCTTGGCCTTGGTAATGGCATCACGGGACGACAGGTAGACCTTGCGCTGTTCGCCGATCTTCTCGAACAGGGCCTTTTCTTCGGGGCTATTGAGCAGGGACTCGACCTGCTTCTGGAATTCGGTGGAGCTCTTGGTCGAGGCCGCCGCTTCGTCGGCGAAGAACGCCACCAGCGACGTATCGCTGCTCTTGGCAATGGCGATGGTGCGGCGAATACCTGCGGTCAGGTTGGTGTACCAGTCGCCGATGAGGCGCTCGGTCTTGAGCGGTTCTCTCATCATCTCGCGTGTGGCGCTGGCGACCTGCTCCAGACGCCACAGGCTGATGCCCGCGACGATGACCGAAAAAGCCAGGATAAGCGCAAAGCCCAAGGTCAGGCGTTTGCCGATGTTCATGTTGCCGAAGATATTCATGGTGGATCTGTCCCTATCAGGGCGCCAACGAGGGAGCGCGCCTGTTATCGTTAACTTTCTTTCATTGTTCTTTTCATGTCTCAGGCAGTGCTGACACATATTGACACTATGGCAGGCGGGCGATGCGCGTACAACCAGGCTAAACGAGGAATACACGGCGATTGCCCGCTTACTTCCGGATAGCGTCAAAGAGCATGCAAAAACTGCCTCAGCGGCCGGGAATTACTGCCTTTCCGGCAAGTATTTCACCCATGGCCGAGGCGAAGCGAGGGTCGGCCAGCAAACCAACATTGAAGCGCGACCAGGGCACGACCTGCTCGGTGTCGACATGGAAGATGCTGCCCGGGGCCAGCACGATGCGACGCTCCATGAGCGCCTGCGCCAGCAGCTTGGCGTCGCCGAAGGCCGGGAACCTGGCCCACAGGTACATCGATTGCTGCGGTGCGCAGAACAGTTCCGCACCCAGTTGTTCGAGCTGGTGGCTGGCCTGCTCGGTGGCCTGGGTGAGACGGTCGCGCAGGCGCGCCGTGTGGCGGCTGAAATGGCCGTCGGAGAGGATCACATCCAGGGTGCGCTCGCAGTATTCGGAGCTGCTCATGTGGACCAGCATCTTGATATCGGCCAGGTCGCTGGCCAGGTCGCGATGACAAGCGATGAAGCCCACCCGCAGGGCGGCCGAGACCGACTTCGAGAAGCTGCCGATATAGAGGGTGCGCCGTAGCTGGTCCAGTGTGGCGATGCGGGCCGCAGTGGCCGGCTTGAAGTCGGCAAAGGCGTCGTTCTCGACGATGAGGGCATCGTAGCGGTCGGCCAGTTGCAGGATCTGGTGGGCCTTGTGCGGTGCGGTATCGGATGCCGTGGGATTGTGCGCCAGCGATTGCGTGAAGAACAGCGGCGGCTTGCCCGGCAGCTTGAGCTCGCGCTCCAGCACCTCCAGGTCGGGGCCGTCGGCCAGGCGCGGGATACCGACGATGCGTGCGCCGGACAGCTTGAGCTTGCCATACAACATGTAGTAGCCGGGTTCATCGACCAGCACCCGGTCACCGGGGCGGATGAAGTTGCGGATCACGATGTCCAGCGCCTGGTTGGCGCCATGGGTCAGCACGATCTGGCCGGTGCCGGCTTCGATGCCATGCTGGGCCAGCTTGTGGACCAGGTGCTGGCGCAGCGGCAGGTAGCCGAAGCGACTGCCATAGCCGAACAAGGCGCCGATGCCGGTACGCACCACCTTCTGGTGGAACTTGTCCAGCCGCACATCGTGTAACCACTCCACCGGCGGAAAACCGTCGCCCAGGCGCAGGTGGCTGGCATCATGCTTGAGCTGCTCGCGCATGAGCCAGACCACGTCCATGGCGCGGCTGAGGCTACCCTCCTCGTCTTCCTTGGGGCGTGCCGGCGTGGCACAGACGAAGAAGCCCGAGCCCCGGCGCGGCTCGGCCACGCCCAGCGCAGTAAGCTCCTCGAAGACATTGACGATGGTGTTCTTGGCGCAGCCATGGCGGGCCGCCAGTTCGCGTATCGAGGGCAGGCGGCTGCCGGGTGCATACAGGCCATCGGCAATCTGGCGGCGGATCAGTTGCACCAGGGTGCTGGTGAGGGTGCGCGGCTCGGTCATGACGGGTCTCCGTTGTTGTTGCGGGCAGGGCTCGCCGGCCCTGTCTTGTTGCGATGCAAATCGATTGTCCTGGGTACAGTCGTCGCACTGTTGGTTAAAACTGTACCCATAACCATTGGTACAGCCTTGCTATCCTGCCTGCGCCTACCCTGCAGTGCAAGCCAAGATCAACAACACCCGGAGAGACAAGCGCATGTCCCACGACGTCCATCCTGGCACCCCGCCAGATTCCCGCCTGCCCGGCTTCCGCAGCTTCACGCCCGAACAGCGGCTGGCCGAACTGGCCCGCCTGACGCAGCTCGATGCCGCCGACCTGGCCCTCCTGAGCCAGCCCGGCGCCCTGCCCCTGGCCACCGCCAATGGCATGATCGAGAACGTGGTCGGCAGTTTCCAGCTGCCACTGGGCGTGGCCGGCTACTTCCAGTTGAATGGTCGCGACGTGCTGGTGCCGATGGCGGTCGAAGAGCCTTCGGTGGTGGCTGCGGCCTCCTTCATGGCCAAGCTGGTGCGCGAGTGCGGCGGTTTCCAGACCTCCAGCAGCGCACCGCTCATGCGCGCCCAGATCCAGTTGCTGGGCATCAGCGACCCGCACGGCGCGCGCCTGGCCATCCTCAAGGAACGCCAGGCCATCATCGACATCGCCAACAGCCGCGACCAGTTGCTCAACCAACTGGGCGGCGGTTGCCGCGACATCGAAGTGCATGTCTTCCCCGACACCCGCCGTGGCGCCATGGTGGTGACCCACCTGATCGTGGACGTGCGCGACGCCATGGGGGCCAACACCGTCAACACCATGGCCGAAGCCGTGGCCGGCCACATCGAGCAGATCACCGGTGGCAAGGTGCGGCTGCGCATCCTCTCCAACCTGGCCGACCTGCGCCTGGCACGCGCCAGGGTCAAAGTCTCGGCCAAGGTGCTGGGCACGGCGCAGCACAGTGGCGAGGAAGTCATCAACGGCATCGTCGACGCCTACGAATTCGCCGCCGTCGATCCCTACCGGGCCGCCACCCACAACAAGGGCATCATGAACGGCATCGACCCGGTCATCGTCGCCACCGGTAATGACTGGCGCGCCGTCGAAGCCGGCGCGCATGCCTATGCCTGCCGCCAGGGACGCTACACTTCGCTCACGCACTGGGAGATCGCCAGCGATGGCGACCTGGTCGGCACGCTGGAAATCCCCATGCCGGTCGGTCTGGTGGGCGGCGCGACCAAGACCCATCCGGCCGCACGCGCGGCGCTGAAGATCCTGCGGGTGGAATCTGCCCAGGAGCTGGCCGAGGTGGCGGTGGCCGTCGGCCTGGCGCAGAACATGGCCGCCCTGCGGGCCTTGGCCACCGAAGGCATACAGCGCGGTCACATGGCACTGCACGCCCGCAACATCGCGCTGGCCGCCGGCGCCGAGCCTGCCGACATGGACTGGCTGGTGCAGCAGATGGTGGCCCGCCACGATGTGCGGGTGGACTATGCCCGCGAACTACTGGCGCAGCGACGCCAGGCCTGAGGCCAGGCCCCGATCACGCAGCAACAAGCGCCGCCCCGAGGCGGCCGACAACAACAAGGAGACAAGAGCATGAAAGCATTCCAGACCCTGCGCCTGCTGGCCGCCGCCTGTGCCGTGGCCGGCGCCTTTGCCGCCCCGGCAGCGTACGCCCAGATTTCCAATGACGTGGTCCGTATCGGCTTCATCACCGACATGTCCGGCCCCTATGCCGACACCGATGGCACCGGCGGCCTGGAAGCCATCCGCATGGCGGTGGCCGACTACGGCGGCAAGGTGCTGGGCAAGCCCATCGAAGTGATCTCGGCCGACCATCAGAACAAGGCCGATATCGCCGCCACCCGCGCCCGCGAGTGGGCCGACGAACGCGGCCTGGACATGCTCATCGGCGGCGTCAACTCGGCCACGGCCCTGTCCATGAACAAGGTCATGGCCGAGAAGAAGCGCGTCTACATCAACATCGGCGCCGGTACCGCGCGCCTGACCAACGAAGAATGCACGCCCTACACCGTCCACTATGAATACGACACCGTGGCCCTGGCCAAGGGGACGGCCAGCGCGGTGATCAAGCAGGGTGGCAAGTCCTGGTTCTTCCTGGTGGCCGACTATGCCTTCGGCCATTCACTGGCCAACGATACCGGCGCAGTGGTCAAGGCCAGCGGCGGCACCGTGGTGGGCTCGATCAAGCATCCGCCACAATCCTCCGACCTGTCGTCCTTCCTGTTGCAGGCACAGGCATCGAAGGCGCAGATCCTGGGACTGGCCAATGCGGGCGAGGATACGGTCAATTCGATCAAGGCCGCCAAGGAATTCGGTATTACCAAGACCATGAAGCTGGTGGGTCTGCTGATGGTCATCAATGACATCCACGCCCTGGGCCTGGCCAATGCCGAAGGCCTGATGATGACCGACAGCTGGTACTGGGACAAGGACGAGGCCTCGCGCAAGTTCGCCGAGCGCTTCTACCAGAAGATGAAAAAGATGCCCAGCACCCACCAGGCCGCCGCCTATTCGGCCACCACCACCTATCTCAAGGCGGTGGAAGCCGCCGGCACCGACGACTCGACCCGCGTCATGGCGCAGCTGAAGAAGACCCGCATCGACGACTTCTACAACAAGGGCTATATCCGCGCCGATGGCCGCAACATCCACGACATGTACCTGTACCAGGTCAAGTCGCCGGCGGAATCGAAGAAGCCCTGGGATTACCTGAAGTTGTTGGAAACGATCCCGGGTGAACAGGCGTTCACGACCGTGGCCGAATCCAAGTGCAGTCTGCTCAAGCAGTAAGAGTAAGGCTGCCAGCGGCCCTGCAGGCTAGAGGATGGCCTGCAGGCCCTTGTCGGCGAGGATGTTCAGCAGTTTCAGGGCGGGGCCGGCCGGTCTGGTCTGGCCGCTTTCCCATTTGCGCACGGTCGAGGCCGTGGTGTGCAGATGCAGGGCGAACACTGGCTGGCTGAACTTGAGCGAATGCCGCAGGCGCTTGATGTCATCCGCGCTGAATTGCCGCACCGGCGGCGGGAAGATGGCATCGAACTTGCGCATGGTCACTTTGCCGATGGCCCCGGCCTCCAGCAGCGCGTCCAGGTCGCCACGCAGCGATTCAATGATATTGCTCACAATGCACCTCCACCAGAACGCCGGCACAGACGGCTTTAAACAGGGCTTCGTCACGCAGTTCGAGCAATACGCCGCCCGCAAATTGCAACGCCCGGATCTCGTCATGCGAAAGGTTGTCCACATCGTTCTTCGCGAAACCATGGAGAAAGACGTACCGCATGCCAATCCGCGCCGAGACCAGGGTACGGTAACCGCCCCTCTTGCCCGCCCCGGGACGGGCGACGCGCATCTTGTAGAGCAGACCGCCAAGATCGGCATCGATGAGGCCGCGCTCCATGTCACGAACCGTCTTGCATAACAAGGCATCGGGCAGGTTCTCGCGCACTTGCCAGCGCACAAAGTCTTTTCGCTTCAGGATAGCCGGCATCCAAACCCCAATAATGTATCCGTAACGGGTATGTTTTAAAAGTCCTGTGCGGGCGCTTGCAGTGTGCGTACGACGCTGGCGATTTTTGCTCTCTCCGGGGATGGCAGCCCTTATCTGACTTGCCTAAGAAGCCACTTGGGCCTACTCTTGCAAGCCGCCCCATTGCTGCGCGCATCCACGCTGCATGCGCAGGCGGCCCGGCAACACAATAAAGTTGGTTCCCATCCGTCTTCACCGACACCGCATGCCCGGCTTGCCAACCGCGGCGTGTTGCGGACCACCTACCCTCATCGCCATCGAATCGCCAAGGAGTCCCTTTGAGTCAACCAGACAACACCGGCAAGACCGCCCCTACCCAGGGCTTCACACGCTACCAGAGGACCGTCGTCGGTCTGCTGGCCTTCCTGCAATTCGCCGTGATTCTCGATTTCATGCTGATGTCGCCGCTGGGCGCCATGATCATGCCGGCCATGCAGATCACCCCGCAGCAGTTCGGCCTGGTGGTCTCGGCCTATGCCTTCAGCGCCGGCGCTTCCGGTTTGCTCACGGCCGGTTTTGCCGACCGCTTCGACCGCAAGCGCCTGCTGCTGTTCTTCTATAGCGGCTTCGTGATCGGCACCCTGTGGTGCGGCCTGGCGCAGAGTTTCGAGAGCCTGTTGCTGGCACGCATCGTCACCGGCCTGTTTGGCGGCGTGATCGGTTCGATCAACCTGGCCATCGCCACCGACCTGTTCGCGCCGCAATTGCGCGGCCGCGTCATGGGCATCATCCAGACCTCGTTTGCGGCCAGCCAGGTGCTGGGCATCCCCATCGGCCTGTACCTGTCCAACACCTGGAACTGGCATGTGCCCTTCATCGCCATGGCCGCACTGGGCCTGGTGGGCGGACTGGTGGTGAGCTTCAAGCTGCGGCCGGTCGACGGCCACCTCAAGCTCAAGCAGGAACACAGCGCCTGGATGCACCTGTACCACACCGTCACCGAGCCGCGCTACCTGACCGCCTTTGCCACCACCGCCCTGCTGATGACCGGCGGCTTCATGCTCATGCCCTTCAGCAGCGCCTATCTGGTCGGCAACCTGGGGATCGACCTGCATCACCTGCCCACCGTCTACCTGGTCACTGGCCTCTGTACCATCGCCTTCGGTCCGCTGATCGGACGCGCTGCCGACAAGGTCGGCAAGTTCCGGGTGTTCGTCTTCGGTGCCACGCTGTCCATCATCATGGTGTTGATCTATACCCACCTGGGACCGGTCACGGTACCCATGATCATTGTGGTCAATGCGGTGCTGTTCCTGGGGATCTTCTCGCGCATGATCCCGTTCCAGGCGCTGGTGTCGTCGGTGCCGGGTCCGACCCAGCGTGGCTCCTTCAATGCCATCAGCGCGTCCATCCAGCAATTGTCGGGCGGTGTGGCCTCGGTGATCGCCGGTCATATCGTCACGCTGTCACCCGATGGTCACCTGGGCAATTTCGATATCGTCGGCTTTGTCATCGTCGGTACCACGCTCCTGGCCTCGCTGCTGGTGTGGCGCCTGGATCGCGATGTGCGGGTGCACACCGGCCAGCTGGCGGCCGACGCCAAGGCCAAGGCCACCTGAGCCCGCTCAGGGGTTGTCCTTGCCGGCGTAGCTGGCCAGGTTGCGGATGATTTCGCGTCCATTGACGTCAGCGCGGCAATAGTGATCGACCAGCATGCGCACCTCGCCGTCGCCTTGATCGGGCAGGCAATCCGGTTCGTCACCGGTGAGCAGCCAGTTCAGGTCGACGGCGAACTCGCGGTGCAACTGCAATAGCAGTTCGCCGCCCGGCATGGCCTTGCCGGCCTCCAGCCAGCTGATGTGGCCGGTCGATGTATTGAGGCGCTGTCCCAGCTCGCGCTGGCTCAGGCCGTTGGTGAGCCGCACTTCCTTGAGCCGGCTGCCGATTTCTTCACTGAACATCTCGTCTCCTGCTCGCACTGCGTTGTGCCCGCTCTCCCACTGTTCCCCCTGTCAACCTCACGTGATGACACCGGACGTACATGCCCCCTGCCCGGCCAGGTAGCTGGCCACGGCCATGACCAGCGTCTTGCCGCTGGCCGGCGCATGGACATAGTCCACGATGAGCGTCTTGATGTGGAACCCGTAGCGCGGTGGCAAGTCGGGCTCCTGGCCGCTGAGCAGCCAGTTGATATTGATGTCGAATTCGCGGTGCAGGCAGCGCAGGAACCGCCCTCCCGGCATGCTATGCCCCAGTTCGACGCAGCTGATATAGGCCCCCGAGGTACCCAGGCGCTGGGCAAAATCCCGCTGGTTCAGGCCGATCAACAGCCGCGTCGCCTTGAGGCGTTCTCCAACCACTTTCTTCGATACTTCGGCCTGGTCTGGCGTCATGCTCCCGGTGTGGCTGACCATGGCATCAAGCTCCCAAGAACAAGGTCGTCGTGGCACCCCGATGATGCTGGTGCAACTCGCCGAAGACGACGCTGGGATGCACGGCCAACGATGCGTCGGAACTGGAGTTGAGGAAATCGAAGCGCTCGCTCTGCATGAAGATCTGCTGCAGGGTGAGCACGCCGTCACTGAACTCCAGGCTGCGCTCGGGATGCACCAGGGCGTCCAGCGCCCCCTCCCGCAGCAGGATCTGTCCTCCGCTACGCAAGACCAGCAGCAGGTCAATGCCCAGGCTGCGCACGTCCTTGATCGATTCGATCGGGATCTTGCGCAACGCGGTACCGGCCTGTGCCAGGTCGAGCGTATAGGTCGTCTTTCCCATCAGGGCTGCCTCGATGGAATTGTCTGCTTCGGACATGATGCTGGCTCACTCCGTCTTCTGGATGCGGATTTCCAGGCCTTCGGTACCGCTCTGGCGCGCCGCCGGGACCGGGTCGATGCGCTGGCGGATGCGCGCCGCCGGCACGCCGATGGACAGCAGATGGTTACGCACCGCCACCACCCGATAGAAGGCCATGCGATTGGACTCCGACAAGCCTTCCACGGCAGCGGAAGAAATGGTGAAGTTCTGCTCGTGATTGCCATTCCACTCGAAGTGACTGATGAAGGTGTCGGTCATGCGCCTGGCTTCGTCGGCCCCCAGATCGACCGTGCCTGGACGGAACCGCACGATCAGCACGCTGGGGCGCAAGGCCAGCGCTTCCACACCCTTGGGCAGCGCACCGGCGCCGCCGCTGGCATCGACCGTACGCTCGGATGCGCCGGGCTTGGCCAGGTTGGCGTCCGGCGGCGAGAGCATGCTGTTGCCGCGATCCTTCTGGTTGGGCTTCTCGGTCTTGCTCAGTCCGGCCACCTTGAAGCGCTGATCGTTTTCGCGCAGCTTCTCCTTCAACTCCGCGACGTCGGCCTTGTAGCGCACCTCATTGTCATTGAGTGTTTGCCGCAGGCGTTCGATCTGGGCATGCAGATCTTCCTCGCTGGGCTGGTCAGGCTTGACCTCCGAGGCCCCCGGGAAGGCTTTTTCAGAGGGCTTGCCAAGCGCCTCGATCTTGGAAGTCTTGCTTTCGTAGGCTTCGTCTCTGGCCTTCATCGAAAAGTACATGACGGCCATCGCCAGGATGGCGATGAGCAGCAGCAGGTACATGACCATGTTGACCATGGAGTCGACATAGCCGGGCCAGAAATTTTGTTCATCCGAATCGGCTGAATGAGCGGCCATGGGTAGTTCTCCTTTGCAAAAATGAATGTCCAGAACAGGGACGCATGCGTCCCCGCCCCCTCTCCTGATGGTGTGCACCGGCGGCTGCCGGTGCCTGTCCGCTTACCGCGCACCCCGGCTCATACGCCGAACAGGGTGTGTACGGTGTCGGGCTTGTAAGCTACGTTTTGCAGATACAGCGTGTAGACCTGTCCACCGGCAGCCGGACCATTGAGATCCACCACCAGTTTGGTAGTGACGTTATTGGCGGCCGAGGCAGTGACGTACTGACTGAGGTTGCCGGCCGTGACGGTCTGGCCGAATACCGCGATCTTGTCCTGTCCCACGGTGAAGTCGGTCACGGTCGCGGCCAGCTTGCCGGGATTGGTTGCACCGAACACACCCAGCACCAGCGTGTCGTTGCCCAGGCCGGTCTGGATCAGGGTATTGGCGCCATTGGCCGTCGCCCCCAGCGGGATGACGTCGTTGCCGGCGCCACCGCTGGTATTGCCCAGCGACTGCGCGGTCCAATACCAGCCCAGGGTCTGGTTCTGGATCGACGCTGTCTGGCCGTTGTTGACCCCATCGCTGATGTCGGTGGCCGTGATGCTCAGGTCCTTGTAGAGACCCGGTGCCAGCACGTTGGCCGACGTGGTCATGGAGAAGTTACCCGGCGCGAAGGTATCGAAGGCCAGTACCTGGCCGCCCATGCTCACCGTGACCAGATAGCGATCGCCGGAGGCCGCACTGCCCACGGTCCCGCTGAAGGTCAGGTTCTGCGACAGCCCGTCTGTACCGACGGAAACGCCGCCTTGCTCCGACACCATGGCGTAGCTGGTGCTGGACGCATTGATGTCGCTCACCACCCCATCCTTGCCGGTCACCTGCAGATTGGACAAGACCGGTGCGCTTGCACCCGCCGCCAGGTTCACCGTGACATCATTGCCCACTACCGTGTTGCCGGCCAGGTCCACATACTTGGTGGTGATGACGTGCGTGCCGGCCGACAGGCTGTGCGCCACTTGCACGTTGACGCTCTCACTGCTGCTGCCGATGTCGCCTACGCCCAATACCTTGCCGCCCAGCAGGGTCGATCCTTCATAGAGCTGCACGGTATCTCCCACGCTGGAATGCGTGCCGTCGTAGCTGGCCGAGATGGTCGGCATGGAGTCCGGGTTGCTGGTCTGCACCTGGTAGAGCAGGCGGACATTGCCGATGTCATACGCTTTCGAAATCCCCCCGCCCGTGAACGCGTAGACGTCGGTATTGGCGCTATAAAATCCTCCCGTATCGTTGAGCAGCAGCTTGCTGCCATCCGGAGAACTGAAGTTGTAGTTCTCGCCCTTGACATAGTTGGCGCCCTGATGGTCCATGGAGAAGCTGCTCCCCAGCGTCAACGGCGTGGCCAGCGAATAGTAGGTCCTGTCCGAGCTGTTGGTGGTATTGGGATTGCTGGTGATGGACAAGCCGCCCCATTCCGCATAGATGGCCTTGAGTGAGGCGATGAAGGCCGCTGGCGTGCTGCCCGCCGGCAGCAGGCTGGTCAGATCGGCGCTCTCGCCTTTGCTCAGGTTGTGCGTGTTGCTCGCTCCCAGGATGTCCGGCACGGCAATCGTGCGGTAGCTGCTCTGGGTGGTGCTCAACAGGGTCGCCGTCACCGCGCTAGGTGCCACCACATCCACATTCAGATTGGTCACGCTGGTACTGCTGTTACCCGCCTGGTCGGTCAGGGTGATGGTGGCTACACGGCTGCCACCGGTCGGGGTGGCGGCCTGTCCTGCAGGGCCAGGGCCTGGGTTGCACGCTCGTCGTGCTCGTGCGAGCGCAGGCGTCGGCTCAGGAAATCCAGGTGCTTGCCTTCGACCAGCAGTTTCCAGGTGCAGGCGATCGTGAGCAACTGGCCGGCCACCGTGACGATGACCAGGAGCACCACGAAGAACGGGTTGGCGACATGCCTGATCAGCTCCATCACGCGACTGAACATTAGGGCATTGACCAGCAGGTAGGCAGCGAATACGAACAGCGTGCCAAACCAGGGCAGGATGTAGGCCGGGTCGGGAGCAACTTGCTTGTTGAGTGTGGCGATCTTCATCGGATGGTCCTTGTTTTAAGTGATTAGTGAGGCTTATCGCTCCCCCATTGACTCCTGGATTGTCTTGGCGATAGGTTTGACCAGGAACGAAAGGACGGTGCGGGTATTGGCCTTGATCTCGACGGTGGCGGTCATCCCTGGCTTGACATGGATGCCGCTGGCCTTCTGGCCCTTGAATACGGTGTCTTCCAGGGCGATGTGTACCCGGTAGTAGGGCACGGCGCCCTGTCGTGTCTCATCCAGCAGGGTGTCGGGACTGACATAGACCACATGACCGTTGAGGGTGCCGTAGATGGCGTAGTCGTAGGCGTCCAGCTTGACGTTGGCGGCCTGGCCCGTCTTGACGTAGGCGGAATCGGCGGTCGAGACCTTGGCTTCGACGATCAGGTTGTCCACCGGCAGGATTTCCATGACGACGTCGCCCGGCCGCACGACGCCACCGATGGTGGTGACCCGGATGTTCTTGACCACGCCATCGGCCGGCGCGCGCAGCTCGGTGTGCTCCAGCACCTGGGTGCGGTCTTCCAGTTGCTCGCGCTGGGTGCTGAGGTCTTCCTGCACCTTGGTCATGTCCACCAGGGCTTCCTGGAAGTACTTGTTGCGCTTGTTGTTGATCTGGGCGCAGATATCGGCCACGTTGCGCTGCAGGCGCAGGACATCGGCGCGACCGACGTCGCCGGTCTTCTCCAGGTTCCGGTTCATCTCCAGTTCCTGGCTGGCCAGCCCCAGCATGTCGTCCAGGGCCAGCAGGTCCTGGTCGATCAGGGCCTTGCGCTTGATGTAGAGGTCTTTCTGGTTGGCGATGTATTCCCGGTACTCCAGCAGGTCCGGCTCGAAGTTCAGGGGCTGACCATAGACCTCGGCCCGCAGGCGCGCCAGGGCGATGCGCAATGCCGCGACCTTGGCGCGGCTGTCGTTGAGGGAGGTCTGGACCCTGTCCTGCTCCAGCACCATCAGCAACTGTCCTTGCCTGACGCCCTCGCCTTCCTTGACCAGGATCTGCTTGACGGGCCCGCCATCGGGTGCCTGCACGGATTGGGTACGCGAAACGGCGATGACCTGGCCCTGCGCCCGGGTCACCTGATCGATATGGCTGAACCCTGCCCAGACCAGCAGGAGGAGCACGGTCGCCATCGACAGGCGCAATATCCATTGCGCCGATACCAGGGGGTTCTTGACTGTCTTGTTTTTCATATGAAATCCGAATTCACCTGCCTCATGCCGCCGTCGTCACAGCGACTGCCGAGGGTTCTCCACGCAAGCGCGCCAGGACGGCATCGCGCGGTCCATCGAGCACGATGCGGTTGCCCACGACGACGATGACGCGGTCCACCATGGGCAGGAAGGCAGGCTTGTGGGTCACGACCACCAGCGTGCGACCGGCGCCGACTTCTTCCTGCAGAACGTTCAGGCAATGGCGTTCCAGGTCTTCGTCCATGGACGCGGTCGGTTCGTCGAGCAGGAAGATGTCGGGCTGGCACAGCAGCAGCCGGGTAAAGGCCACCAGCTGACGCTGACCGCCGGAGAGGCCGCGCCCGCCCTCCTGGATGGGCAGGTCCAGCCCCTTGGGGTGGGCTGCCACCAGGCGCAACAGGCCGGTGCGCTCCATCACGCGGCGCAGGACTTCATCGCCGGGATCGGGCAGGCCGATCAACAGGTTCTCGCGCAAGGTGCCGACAAAGAGCCGGTGATCCTGTTGCAGGTAGCCGATGTGCTGGTTCAGCGTGAGGCGATTGATACTGGCCATGTCCAGGCCGTCGAGCAGGATGCGTCCCTGCTGTGGCCGGTACAGGCCGGAGAGCAGACGCAGGATGGTGGACTTGCCCGCGCCGATGGGCCCCAGGATGGCGATGCGTTCGCCCGCATCGATACTGAGCTTGTCGATGGTCATCGCATTGAGCAGGCTGCCGGCATAGGTGAACTTGGCCTCCTCGACGCGGAACTGGCCGCGCAGGCTGTCGGGCGTCAGCTGGCGTTCGCCGCCCTGGTCGGTCTGCAGGGCGTAGATCTTTTCCAGCCCGGCCAGGGTGGCCTTGGTATGCGCACGCTGCACCATCAGCCCCGGGATCATGGCCACCGGGGCCAGGATGCGTCCGCCCAGGATGGAACAGGCGATCAGGGCGCCCATCGTGATCTGGCCATTGATGACCAGGAAGGCGCCGACGATGACGGTGGTGGAATAGCTCAACTGCTGCAGGGTCGCCGCGACATAGCCGGCGTGGTCGCCGATGGCGCGCATGGCCATGTCGCTGCGGATCGATTCGGCGCTGACGTCGATCCAGCGTGAGAGGAATTTCCAGCCGCCCGAACCGGACTTGATGGTCTCGACGCCTTCGACGGTCTCGACCAGCAGGCCGGTCTTGAGGTTGGAGGCGGCTGCGCTCTTGTCGGCCAGGCGTACGACCTTGCGATTGGAAAGATAGCCGATCAGGATCGCGGCCAGGCCGAACAGGGTGGGGACCACTGCCATCCAGGGGCTGGCGATCATGGCGATGACCAGCACGAAGAGCAGGCCCAGCGGCAAATCGACCAGGGTGAAGAGGGTCTGGGAGGTATAGAAGGAGCGGATCTGTTCATAGCCGCGCAACTGGCCGGCCAGGCTGCCGACCGAACCGGGCAACTGGTCCACCCGCACCGAGAGCAGCCGCTCGAACAGCGCCTGCGAGAGCTTGGCATCCAGCCCCGAGACCACCGAATCCATGATGTGCGAGCGGGCGAACTTCATGCCCAGCTCGAAGAGGATGGCCAGGCCCACGCCGGTGGCCAGCACGATCAGGGTTGCCACGCCATGGGTCGGGATGACACGGTCATAGACCTGCATCGAGAAGATGGACGCGCCCAGGGCGATGATGCTCATGACGACCGAGGCCAGCACCACTTCGATGAGCACCGGGCGGAATTCAGCAATGGCTTCCAGGAAGATGTGCTCGAACCCCTTGGGCGCATCCTTTTCGTCCCGACCGGCGAAATCGATCCTGTAGGCGCCGGCGGGCAGGTCATCGTCACCGAGCAGCGCCTGGCCATCCGCGCTGACGAAGGCCCAGCGACCGTCGGGACGCTGGTCGACCAGCAGCCCCCAGCCCTGCCCCTCGGCCCGACAGAGCAGGGGCAGGCTGGCGCGCTGCGGTTGTTGCTGGTGTTCGGGCTTGGCGATATTGAGGGCGGCACACAGGCGCGGGAACTCCACATCCTGCCCGGCCTGGACTGCGGCGGTGACGGCACCATCCAGCCGGACTGGATCGAGGACCACGCCCTGGCGACGTGCGATCGCGGCGATCGCCCAGGACAGCGAAGCAAGCGACTCGCTCATTGCACTGCTCCGGCGAGTGAGGGCGAAAACGCGCGATGGGCTGGCGGGTGTTCCTGGCTGACCGGCCCGCTCGGGCGAACCCGCTGGCTGGGCTGCTGGTGCCGGCAAGGATGGAATTTTTTTCTCATGGCGACTTATAAAAAGGGACTATCAAACGTATCGGCTACCTTGCCTGCCATGCAGGCCGAGACACACCCGATACCGCAACACGCAAACCAGATGCATCTGAGCGAGTTGAATGCAAAGGCAAGCAAAATCCATCCGACGAATTGCCGCCCGACTCGCAGCTTCTGGAGAATCCCCTCGTTGCTGACGCATCGGCGCACCATGAGAGACCAGCCCTTCCGGCGCCCGGGAACGTACCGAAAAATCCGGTCGGCACACATCGTCAGGGAGCCTATGATCTTTTAATTCATATAAATTTTTAATTGTCCTTTCGTGCATTTCAGCGGCATTCAATTCACCAGTTTTGTTAGTAAATGGAAGTCCATACGTTTTTCATCTGGTCTCGATTTTTAAAACCTGATTACTCTCGCCAGGCATCGACATGCTTCATCTCACCACCTTTTCTGCGCACCATGACAGCGCCGAAAACGGCCTCCAATCCCGCTTGAAACAGCATTACAAAGGAAAACTCCCCTCGATTTCGACATGAAATGAGGGGAGCAAAACCGCATTCGCCATCTGATGGACAGACTGGATATCGTCGCTGATGACAGCATCCATTGGGAATATTTTTTCTGGATGCAAAACTAACTTTATGGCGATTACATGATTTTTTTAATTGGTCTTTGGTGAAGAAATCGACCATTACGATTTTGCACCGGTGTCGGTGATGTTCAGAATGAACGCGGGCAAGCGCGTCACGTCGCCGCAGGGGGCGCCTTCGCCTCATTTCCGGCGTCCAGATACGCCATCAATTGCGTGCAGGACATGGGCCTGGCGAAATGCCATCCCTGCGCATAGCGCACGCCTGCATCGGCCAGGTAGCGCGCCTGCACGATGTCCTCGACGCCCTCGGCAACGACCTTCATCCCCAGGGCAGCGGCCATGCCGATGATGCAATCGAGGATGGGCGGCGACGGACCATCGCCGGCAATGCCACGGACGAAGGCGCGATCGATCTTCAGGACGTCGCAGGGCAGTTCGTGCAGGTAGCGCAGGTTGGAGTAGCCCACACCGAAGTCATCCAGGGCGACCACATGTCCTCGGCGTCTGGCTTGTGCCAGGGTATTGCGGGCGCTCTCGACTTCGATCTCGCTGCCCTCGGTGACTTCCAGCCAGACTTGCGCGGGGTGGATGCCACTGCCCGCCAGCCGCTCTTCCATGAGGGGCAGGATCCGTCCGCTGCTGACGTCATGGGGGCAGACATTGATGGCCACATGCAATGCGGGATGGCTCACCAGGCAAGCCCCCAGCTCCCGGATCACAAGATCGACGACGCGCTCGGTGATGACGTCGACGCATTGCAGCCGCTCGGCAACCGGGATGAAGCGTTCCGGCAAAACGTTCTCGCCGTTCTCGCGTCGCCAACGCACCAGCGCTTCGACGCCCGCACATTGCCCGCTCGATAGTTCGATGACGGGTTGATAGACCACGGCAATCTCGTTGCGACGAAGCGCATTCCGGAGTTGCCGCCGGTCGATCACATCCGCCTTCACGGTGTGCTCCAGCCAGGCGGGAGCGACGGTGTCGGCATGGGCGAGATGGCGACAGCGTCTCTCATGGCATCAGCGGAGGCGATCGATGCCATAGGCCCACAGCAGCAGCTTGCGTCCGTCGGCAATGCTCATGGCCGTGACATCGGCCTTCTGCAGGTCGGTCTGGACCACTTCGCGCACCGCGTTCATCACGTCCAGCCAGGAACGACGGCCCGACAGGTATTGCCGGGTATAGGAGGCCTGTACCTCCTCGGCAGAGCGGGCGACATCTTCCAGGTTGCCGGCGCGGCCGATGGCCTGCTGGTATTCGGTGTAGGTCGCGCCGATCTGCGAGATCAGCTCCAGACGCGCCGCGTCCACCGCCAGCAGGGCGGACTGGTAGCGGCCGCGTGCGGCGTCGACTTCCGAACCCAGCGACAGCCCCGCGCCCAGTTGCATCTGCATGCCGATGAAGCCGCGATTGCTGCTGGGCTGGTTGGAGACGCTGTAGTTGCCGCGCTGGTGTTCCAGGCGGGCATAGACTTCCGGCCAGTACGCGGCCTGGCGTACCTTGATGGCCGATTCCTGGACTTGCGCGTCGGCCCGCAAGCGCTTGAGCAAGGGGCTGCTGGCAAGGGCGCTTTCGGTCAGGGCCGGCAGGTCCTCAAGCGTCGGGGCCTGCTCGACGTCGGTGCGCAGTTCAGCATCCGCCAGCGGCAGGCCGACCAGTTGCTCCAGCTGCAACCGCGCCGACTGGCGCGCCGCCTTGGCCGCCAGCAGGTCGGTCAGGGCCTGGTCGCGACGCCCCTGGACCAGGGTCACGTCGACCTTGGCGGCGGCGCCCTCCTTCTCGCGGCGCCGGCTCTGTTCCAGGAAGTTTTCCAGTGCTGCCAGGTTCTTCTGGTTGGCGGTGCTGGCCAGGTCAGACCTGAGCCAGAGGCTGTACTGCGAAATCACCTGCTCGGCCAGACGGAAGCGCTGCTCGCGCACCGCCTCTTCGGCCGATTGCTGGTTCTGCTGCGCCTGCTCCAGCTGGGCCGTCAGGCGTCCGCCCGACCAGAGCGTCTGCTGCAGGCGCAGGATCACCACGCTGGCGTCGCCGCCATAGGAGATATCGCGACTGCCACTGGTGCCGGCGCGTTCCACCGAGACCGACGGCGTGGGGAAGAATTGCCATTGTGCCGATGACACCCCTTCTGCGGCGGCCTCCGCCGCACGCTGGCGTGACAGTGCCGAGGGGTTGTTGTAGGCGGCGGCCTTGACCAGTTCGTCCAGCGTGATGGCACTGGCATCGGGATTCCAGGCCAGCAGGGCCAGGCAGAATGCCGGCGCGTGCCAATGGCAGAAACGATAGCGATGGCGGCGGAGGCCGGGAGAAGCGTGCTTGTTTGTGTTGTCATTCATCAGCGGTCATTTCCGGTTGCTCTTGTCCGCCTCTGCAATGACAGTCGTGACCTCATCCCGGCAAGCTGCCGGGCGGGAAAATCAGGACCGCGGATGATCTCGCCATGGGTAGATGCGACAGGCACGGCCCCCACGACGGATTGCAGGAAAAAGGAAGGAACTCGGACAAGAAAGTGCTTTTTTATGATCGTGGAAATGCACGTGTGTCCGAATTGTCCTATGGGGCAGAACCCGCCGATAGACCTCGAACCTTTTCGATAAACGGCAGCAAAAAACAAAAAAGGCCGCCCGGAAGCCGCCTTTCTCCTGTCCTGCGTATCGATGAATTTCTAGGGGGTTGGCAATTGCGCCACCGCCAGTGCAGCCCGCAAGGTCAGCATCACTTCCTCCCATGCCCCTGGCTGTTGCTGGCGGAACAAACGGGCCTGGGGATACCAGGGCGAGGTCGACTGGTTGAGGAACCAGCGCCAGTCCGGCGCATACGGCAAGGCGATCCAGACCGGCAGGCCCAAGGCCCCGGCCAGGTGAGCGGCAGCGGTATCGACGCTGACCACCAGATCCATGCACGACAGCGCCGCCGCCGTATCGCTGAAATCGACGATGTCGGCGCCCAGCCAGTGCCAGCCTGGCGCCCCCTGCTGTTGCAGCCAGCGGGCATCCTCGTCATGCAGATCGGGCTGGATCACGAACAGCGCCAGTCCGGTACGGGCCGCCGCCAGCGAGGCGAAGCGCGACAGAGCGATGGAGCGGCGGGCATCATTGGCGTTGCCGCGATTGCCCGAACACACCACCCCCACCCGCAGGCCACCCGGCGCACGCGGGGCCATGGCCTCGATGCGCTGCGCCCAGGCAGCGCGCTTGCCGGGCTCTGCCGCCAGATAGGGGATGGGGGCCGGAATGGCGTCGCGTGCGGTATTGCAGATCAGCGGCAGGCTCATCAGCGGCAGCTGGAAATCCACCGCCGGCAGTGGCTCGCCCATGGCCACCAGTTGCAGGCGTGCGGCATCGGGCAGGCTCTGCATCAGGGACAACAGGCTGGCCGGCACTTCCAGGACGACCTCGGCGCCGGCCTCGACGATCTGCTGCACATAGCGGCTGAACTGGATGGTGTCTCCGTGCCCCTGCTCGCTCCACAGCAGGATGCGCTTGCCGGCCAGCGAACTGGCGCCATTCCAGGCGGGGATGGCGGCATGGCGGTAGGGATCGGCATCGCGCGCTTCCCAGCGCCACTCGTAGAGCGGCCAGGCTTCGTCCAGCCGGCCCAGCACCAGCAGCGACAGGGCCAGATTGAGACGGGCGTCGGCCTCGCCGTCGTCCAGGCGCAGCGCGCGGCGGTAGCTGTCGATGGCTTCGTCGTAGTCGCGCAAGCGCGCCAGCGAGGTGCCGCGGCTGACGTGGGCATCGACCAACTCGGGGGCCAGGATCAGGGCCTCATCGTAGTAACGCAGGGCTTCTTCGAATTCGCCCAGGGCATGCTCGACCAGGCCAGCGGCCAGCCAGTACTGGGCTTGCTGGTCGTTCAGGCGCAAGGCGTTGTGGATGCTGGTGCGGGCGGCTTCCCATTGGCGGGCGCGCTCCTGCAGCAAGGCCTTGCGGTGCCAGGTATCGGGCACATCCGGATTCAGTTGCAAGGCTTCGTCCAGCAAGGCCATGGCCTGGCCATCGTTCTTGCCCGACGGCGACATGCCCTGCAGGGCCGCTGCCGCCGCGACGAAGAATTCAGGCTGGGCATGGCCAGCCTCGATCAGGTCGCGATACAGCAGGAAGGCATCCTCGAAACGGCCCTGTTCGTAGAAGGCACGTCCCAGCCGATAGCGCAGGGCCAGGGCTTCCTGGCTGGCGGGCGCCACCCACCGCAGCGCCTGTTGCCAGGCCAGCGCGGCTTCCTCGAAACGACCTTGTGCCGCCGCCACGCTGCCCAGCAGGTGCAGGGCATCCTTGTGGTCGGGCTGCGCCTGCAGCAGGCCGAACAGGGCTGCTTCGGCAGCGGCGTAGTCTTCCCGGTCGAAATGGGCCAGGGCTTGGGTCAGCGTGTCAGTGGGATTCATGGCGGGCGGAGTCAGGCAAACGGCGCTATTGTCTCATCCCTGCCCGCCCCGCGCCGCATCTTGCCGGCGCCTCTTCTCACTGATCGCTGACCAGGACCGCCCTGGACTCATCCGCCGCGGCATTGCCCTCCATCACGACCAGCCGCGACGCTGTGGCCATGGCGCCCGGCGCGGCCAGGTGGCGGGTGGGGCCGATCGCCGTGCCGTTGGCCATGCCCTTGGCATCGGTGACGAAACTGGCCACCGGCGCAGCCTGCCCGCTCAGGTAGACGTTGTAGGGGGTCTGCGGCTTGAGCTTGAACAGCGAGACCTCCAGCGCATCGACCACGCCCAGGTTGCGCGAGACCACGAAGCCACGTGCGTCGGGCGCCGTCACCGGCTTCAGGCGCAGGTTGAGGGGTTCGCCATTGGCCAGCGGGACCAGGTTCTGCCGGCCCTCGCCGTCCTTGACGACATTGGAGAGAAACACCAGCGCCTGCGGCGCCTGCCCGCCCGCCACATGGGCGACCACCTTGTTCTGCGCCGGGTCGATCACTTCCATGCCGTCGCCGTTCTCCAGGCCGACATAGATGCGGCTGCTGTCATCCGAAGTCCAGATACCATGCGGCAGCGCGCCCGTGGGGATGGTGGCCACCAGCCTGGCCTGGGCCTCGGTGGTATAGACCTTGACCACGTTCTCGCCCCCCACGGTCACATAGGCCAGCACCTTGCCATCGACCGTGGCAAAGGCCAGGTGATTGGTGATGAAGCCGGTATCGATGACACCGGTCACTTCCAGCGTATGGGTATCGATGCGGGTGACCTTGCCGACGTCCTTGTGGGTCATCCAGATTTCCTTGTGGTCGGGCGTGAACTGCAGGAAGGGCGAGAACGGGCTGACCACGTCGATCTTCCTGATCACCTGGTGCGACTTCACGTCGATCACATCCACCTGCGGCGTGAAGCTGGACACCGAGAAGGCCAGCTTGCCATCCGGCATGAACTGCACCATGCCCGGACCGACGGCGGTCTGGATGCGGCGTGTTTCCTTGAAGGTGGTGGGGTCGATCACCGAGATGTAGTCCTCACCACGCACCACCACCCAGACCTCCTTGCCGTCGGCGTTAAAAAAGCCCTCGTGGGGTGAACGGCCGACGTAGGTGCTGCCCTTGACGGCATTGGTGGCGGTGTCGATGAACGTGACCGAGTTGGAGCCATTGGAGATCACCACCAGCGTCTTGTGGTCCGGCGAGAAGCCCATGCCATGCACGTTGATCTGGCCCCGGTAGAGCGGCGAAAGCACATCCGGACGCGGATTACCCAGGCGGATCTGGCCCACCAGCGTGTTGTCGGCGGGATTGAAGACCGACACGGTATTGCTGTTCTGGTCGGCGGTATAGACGCGGTCGTGCGCGGTGGGCAGGGCCATCGCCGCGCCGGCCATCAGACCCAGTGCGACGGTGGAAAAAGTCAGGGCGAGTTTGTTCATGCTTGTCTCTCTTTGGGGGCGTAAGGGGGAGGATGCGAAGGAAGGAATTACGGCGTACCCAGCGGATAGCCGTGGCGCTTCAGCCAGGCCTGCATGACCTGGATTTCGTTCTGCTGCTCGGCGATGATGCCCAGCGCGAGATTGCGGATCTCGGGATCCTGGCTGTACAGCAGTACGGCCTTGGCCATGTCCACCGCGCCCTGGTGGTGCGGCATCATCATGGTCACGAAGTCGTGCTCGGCCTGGCCGTTCATGGGGGCCTGCTTCATGCCGTAGTCCATGACATTCATGGCGTCGTCCATCAAGCCGGCGAAGGGCTTGGCGGTGCTGGCGATGAACACCGGCGCTGCACTGCCCGGGGCGGGCGCAGCATGTTCGCCATGGTCGCCATGGCCGGCCATGTTGCCCATGTCATGCGCCAGCACGCTCGCCGGCAAGGGCGCGATGAGGCAGGCCACCAGCAGCAGCCCGCGTGGATGAAGTCGATGGCGCCCTGCCTGGGGGCGTGCGGATGTGATGCTCATGCGCTCTCCTCGGTAACAGTGATGCGAGCAGTGTAGGTAGACCGTGGCAACCATCGAATGACAAACGGATGACAATTCTGTCACCCACTGCGCTGCTTTCCGGGCTCAGGCAAAACAAAAAAGCCGCGTCGCACAGGGCGAGGCGGCTTGCCGGGTGACACCGGACAAAGCGGGTTCAGCGCTTGAATTTCAATGCTTGAATACCAGCACCGGATCGGCACGGTAGATGGCCGGATACATCTTCTGCAGGTTGGCGATCTTGGGCAGGTCGTTGTAGGCGATATAGGGCTGGTTGGGATGCAGGGTGGCGTAGTCCTGGTGATAGTCCTCGGCCGCATAGAAGGCCTGCAGCGGTGTCACCTGCGTGACGATGGGTGAGGAAAACACGTGGGCCGCGTTGATCTGCGCGATGTAGGCATCGGCGGCCTGCTTCTGCTGCTCGCCGGCGGTGAAGATGGCCGAGCGGTATTGGGTGCCGTGGTCCGGTCCCTGGCGGTTCAGCTGGGTAGGATCATGGGCCACCGAGAAATAGATCTGCAGGATCTGGCCAAAGGAGATCTTGCGCGGATCGTAAGTCACCTGCACCGATTCGGCATGCCCGGTGCTGCCCGAGCTGACCATCGAATAGGTGGCCGAATCCGGCTTGCCCCCCGCATAGCCGGAGACCGCCCTGAGCACGCCCTGGGTATGCTGGAACACGCCCTGCACGCCCCAGAAGCAACCGCCGGCCAGCACCACACTCTCGCTGGGGGCAGTGGAAACCAGCAGCGCCTTGCCCGCAGGCGCCGGCACGGCAACGGCGGCTTCGGCCGCATGGACGGAAGAGAGGGACGACAACGCCAGGCACAGGGCGGCCGCCGATGCCAGGGCAAGGGGTTTCAGCAGGGACATGGAAGGCTCCGAAAAACGGTAAGAGAAACGAACAGCAAATACGGGCCGGTCAGCGCCTCAGGAACGCTGCACCGCCACCGGCGCCCTGCCCCGGCGCCAGGCCAGGCGCAAGGCCAGCATCAGGCCGACCAGCACGGCAAAGAGCAGCGGCTGGGCAATCAGGTTCTTGCCGGCCTTGTCCCACCAGTAGTGCAACACGCCCAGCGGCACGATCAGGTAGACCAGCCGGTGCAAGGCTTGCCAGCGCTTGCCGCCCAGTCGTCGCACCATGCCGTTGGTGCTGGTGATGGCCAGCGGGAGGGTCAGCAGCAGCGCCAGCACACCCACGGTGATGAAGGGCCGCTTGACGATGTCCTTCCAGATCTCGCCCAGGTCGAAGAAGTGATCGAACCAGACAAAGGTGGTGAAGTGCAGGCTCAGGTAGAAGAAGGCCATCAGCCCCAGCATGCGACGCATGCGCACCAGCCAGTTCAGGTCGGTCAGCTTGCGCAGCGGTGTCACGGCCAGGGTGATGCAGAACAGGTAGAGCGTCCAGTCACCGGTGCTGTGGGTGATGAATTCCAGCGGATTGGCACCCAGCCCGCCGGTGAAGCCCAGCACGACCAGTCGCGCCAGCGGCGTGAAGGCCAGGGCCAGGAAGATCCACCACAGCCCCGTGACGGCACGCGGCCTGAGGTTGCGGAGTACGGCGGGAGCGAGCTGCAGGGCCATGGCGATCTCAGTAAAACTTGCGCAGGTCCATCCCGCTGTACAGGCTGGCAACGTCGTTGTAGCCGTTGAACATCAGGGTCTTGCGCTTGGGGGCGAAGAAGCCATCCTCGCCGATGCGGCGCTCGGTGGCCTGCGACCAGCGCGGGTGATCCACCTCGGGATTGACGTTGGAGTAGAAGCCGTACTCGCGCGGGGCATACAGGTTCCAGGCGGTCTTGGGCTCTTCCTTGACGAAGCGGATCTTGACGATGGACTTGGCCGACTTGAAGCCATACTTCCATGGCACGATGATGCGCACCGGCGCGCCGTTCTGGTTGGGCAGCACTTCGCCATACATGCCCAGCGTCAACAGGGTCAGCGGATGATTGGCCTCGTCCATGCGCAGGCCTTCACGATAGGGCCAGTTCAGGATGGGGTCGCTGATGCCAGGCATCTGTTTCTTGTCGGCCAGGGTGACGAACTCGACATACTTGGCATTGCCGGTGGGCTCAGCCTTCTTGATCAGGGCCGACAGCGAATAGCCGATCCAGGGGATCACCATCGACCAGCCCTCCACGCAGCGCAGGCGATAGATGCGTTCCTCCAGCGGGGCCAGCTTGGCCAGGGCGTCCAGGTCCAGGGTGAAGGGCTTCTTGACCTCGCCTTCGATGTCTACCGTCCAGGGGCTGGTCTTGAGGGTGCCGGCGTTCTTGGCCGGATCGGCCTTGTCGGTACCGAATTCGTAGAAGTTGTTGTAGCTGGTGGCGTCCTTGTAGGCGGTCTGCTTGTCCATGACCGCGTAGGCGTTATTGAGCTTGGCCGGCAACTTGCGGCCCTGCTGGGCGAAAGCCTGGGGCAGCGCACCCATGCCACCGGCCAGCGCCGCACCGGCCGCCACGCGCGCCATGAAGCTGCGGCGCGACAGGTAGATCTCCCTGGGCGTGATTTCGGATGCGGTGGGAATCTCGATCTGGTCGGGTCGAATCTTGATCAGCATGGTGCACTCCGGCAAGGTGGGGGGGCCTGCATGGCCTCAGCCATGGCAACGTGAAAGCATCTTAAAGGCGACGGCGTGACAGGCAAGTGGCAATTTGATGACAATTTTGTCATGAAGAAAAATCCCGTCATTGCTAGAATCTCAGGCATTTTCCTGCATCCTGCAAGCCTTTTGGGCGACTTACTGAGCAACTGATCCGGCATGGCTATCCTGGTAATCGAAGACGACCCCAAGACCGGGGACTACCTGCGGCGCGGCTTGCGCGAATCCGGCTATGTGGTCGACCTGGCGCGCAATGGCACCGATGGCCTGCACATGGCGCTCGAACAGGACTACGACCTGGTGGTGCTGGACGTGATGCTGCCCGGCCTGGATGGCTGGCAGGTCATGAGTGCGCTGCGCAACAAGCGCGACCTGCCGGTGCTCTTCCTGACCGCCAAGGACCATGTGGATGACCGTATCCGTGGCCTGCAGCTGGGTGCCGACGACTACCTGGTCAAGCCCTTCTCCTTCACCGAACTGGTGCTGCGCATCCGCACCCTGTTGCGACGCGGCGTCACCCGTGAGACCGAGGTCTACGAGATCGCCGACCTGCAACTGGACCATGTGCGCCACAAGGTGACCCGCCAGGGCGTCAATATCGCCCTGACCAACAAGGAATTCATGCTGCTGCACCTGCTCATCAAGCGGCGCGGCGAGGCGCTCTCGCGCAGCGTGATCGCCTCGCAGATCTGGGACATGAACTTCGACAGCGACACCAACGTCGTCGATGTCGCCATCAAGCGCCTGCGCGCCAAGGTCGATGCCCCCTTCGAGCAGAAACTGATCCACACCGTGCGCAGTGTCGGCTACATGTTCTCGGAAGAGCCATGAACGGCCACGCTGAACCGGCCACCACCCGTGGCTGGACCCTGACCACCCGCGTCACGGCCCTGTTCGCGCTGCTGGCCTGCCTGGTCGTGACCAGCCTGGGCGTCTACCTGGATGGCGCCGCCGGCGAGGCGCTGGCGCAGCGCGCCGACCAGGCGCTGATCGGCCGGGTCGAGCATTTCCGCACGCTGATGCAGGACCTGTACAACGTCGAACAGATGGAACAGCGCCCGGCCCTCTTCGAGAGCATGATGGGCAACGAGCAGGACGTGCGCATCTTCCGCCGCCGTGGCGAAGCGCCCTTCATCCAGAGCAATCCCGACCATCTGGTCCCGCCGCCGATGGAACCGCTGGCGGTGGACCAGCCGGTCTCGGCCGCCAACCTGGTCACCAGCGCCCGCGCCGATGGCGTACAGGTACGCTGGGTCTCGGCCCTGGCCGAGGTGGGCCGTGGCCGGGGCCAGGGAGGCGATACGGTGGAAATCGTGGCCGCCTACGTGATGGTGCAGGAAGCGCACATGATGCGCAGCTATCGCTGGCGCATCGCCGGCGCCGCCGCCGCCGCGGTGCTGCTGACCGCCCTGCTGGGCTTCCTGCTGCTGCGCCGGGGCCTGCAACCGCTGGAAGCGATGAGCCTGCGCGCCGCCCAGATCACCCCCGACCATCTCTCGGCCCGGCTGGAGCAGGAAGGCATGCCGGCCGAACTGCGCCGCGTGGCCCTGTCCTTCAATGCCATGCTGGACCGGCTGGAAGCCGGCTACGCCCACCTGGCGCAGTTTTCCGGTGACCTGGCCCACGAGATCCGCACCCCCATCAACGTCCTCATGGGCCAGAGCCAGGTCGCACTGGGGCAACGCCGTACGCCGGAAGAGTACGAGCAGTTGCTGGAATCGAACGTGGAAGAATTACAGCGCCTGGCACGCATCGTCGAGAACATCCTGTTCCTGGCCCAGGCCGACCATGCCACGCTGGCTGTGGAGTGCACCCAGCTGGATCTGTCCGAGGAACTGGGCAAGATCACCGACTACTTCGAGGGGATTGCCGACGAGCGCGGCATGCGCTTCGAACTCGATGCCCAGGGCCTGTGCCAGGCCAACCTGATCATGTGGCGTCGCGCGGTGAACAACCTGGTCATCAATGCGGTGCGCTATGGCGAGCCCGACAGCGGCATCCGCATCCTGGCCCGCAGTGACGAGAGCGGCAGTCGCATCGTGGTCGAAAACCGCAGCGACGCCATCACCCCGCACGCCATGGCGCGCATGTTCGACCGCTTCTACCGGGGCGACCTCTCGCGCAGCGCCTTCACCGAATCCAACGGTCTGGGGCTGGCCATCGTCAAGGCCATCATGGCCCTGCATCGCGGTACCGCCACGGTGGAGTGTCCCCAGCCGGGCTGGATCCGCTTTACCCTCAGCTTCCCGCCGGCGGCGACGCTTCCCTGAGCTCGGCCTCGCGCGCCTCGGCGGCGCGGCGCGCTTTCTGCGCTGCCGAGGCGCGGGTGAAAATGATCTTCAGGGCGGCCATCACCGGCACCGACAGGAAGATGCCGGCCACCCCGCCCAGCTGGTCCCCCGCCAGCAAGCCCAGGATCACCATCAGCGGACTCACTTCCACGCCCTCGCTCATCAGGTAGGGATTGAGCACGTAATCCTGGAACACCCGATAGGCCACGATGAAGCCGACCAGCCACAACAGATGGTCGTAGCCGCTGAAACCGGCCACCACCAGCGCGGCCGCGCTAGCCGCCAGGGGACCGGCGAAGGGGATGAATTCCAGCACCGCAGCCAGGCCCGCCAGCAGCATCGCATAGGGCACGCCCATGAGCGAGAAGGCAATACTGTAGGCCACCAGGGTCGCCATCGACAGGAACAGCAAGGCCCGCACATAGCGTGACAGCAGGACATCGAGATCGGTGATGATGCCGTCCCACAGCTTGCGGTTGGCGCGGTTCATCCAGGACAGCATTTCCTCGCGCATGGCCGGTGCTTCCTTGATGAGCAGGAAGCTGATCACCGGCACCAGCACCAGGTAGATCAGGTTGCTGGCCGCATGCATGACCCCCACCCCGAACTGCTTGGCCAGCGGCATGGCCTGGTCGGTGCCATTGGCCAGCTGGTCGCGGATGAAGCCCAGGATGCGCGCGCGCAGCGGCTCGGCAAAGCCCGGCAGGGGCAGGCGCGAGACGGCGTCATTGGAACGCAGCAGCGCCGGCAATTGCTCGGAGAGCCGCAGTGCCTCCTCCTGGATGCGCGCGCCGAAGACGGTCGCCACCGCCACCACGAGGGCGATGGCCAGCACGAACACCAGGGCGATGGAGACCGTGCGCGGGATGCGCGGCGGACGCACGCGCTCCAGCAACTCCACCAGCGGATAGACCAGGTAGCTGAAGAAGACCGCAAAGACCAGCACCAGCACCGTGGAAGAAATGGTGTAGGTGATGTAGAGCAGCAGCGCCACCAGGAAGACGGTCCAGGCAATCCTGGCCACGCGGAAATCGAAACCCAGCATTGATGTACATCCTCGGGATAGGGGGAGGCCTGGCCTCCGGAAGTGGAATCGGCGACAGCAGGCTTGTGCAGCCTGGGCAGCCCGGGCCACCTGGCCGTGACCGGATCGCAACGAGCGATCACCACGGCAGAGCTTGAAGTGGACTTTAGTTGATCGGCGTCAGCTTTCCTATCGGCCAATCTCTTCTGCATTTGTAGGAAAGCGTGAAAATAACTTCATGCGGTGCAACACAGGACTGCCGCCTTGCGGAACCGGGAAGTTCGCAAGGACGGTGTGACATATTGTCCCACCCTGCCTGTGCACCGCTACCGCCCACTCCTTGCGCAGCCGCGCCGGGACTGGGTCATTCTCATCCGTGATACCTGTTATCAGCAAAAACCGCGATCGCGTGTCATTGCGATGGGACAAGCAATTGTTTTAAATTTCAGTAATTACTGAAATTTCAAAATATATGAATATGGAAAACCAGGTTCTCAGCCCCATGATGCAACGCTTCATCGGCCATTTCGGCGAGATGGGCAGTCGTTGGGGCATCAATCGCACGGTGGGGCAGATCTATGCCCTGCTCTACATCTGCGGTCGCGCGCTCAATGCCGACGAGATTGCCGAATACCTCAGCTTCTCGCGCTCCAACGTGAGCATGGGGCTCAAGGAACTGCAATCCTGGCGCCTGGTGAAGCTGCTGCACAAGCCCAATGACCGGCGCGAATACTTCGAACCGCCGGGCGACATCTGGGACATCTTCAAGGTGCTGCTGGAAGAACGTCGCCGCCGCGAGATTGAGCCCACCCTGTCGATGCTGCGCGATGCCCTGCTGGAGTCACCCGGCAGCCGCGACGACAAGGAAGTGCAAAAGCGCATGCGCGAGATGTATGAACTCATCGAGCTCTCCAGCTCCTGGTTCGACGACGTGCAACGGCTCTCGCCCGAGACCCTGGTCTCGCTCATGAAGATGGGTTCCAAGGTCAAGAAGCTGCTCGATGTGCGTGACAAGTTCCGCCCCGGCGCTGTCCGGGAAAAGGAGTAATCAATGTCTTTCCTGCGCAGGTTCCCCCGTCTGACCAGCTTGCCGCTGGGCGTCGAAATCACCCTCCTGCTGGTGCTCAAGATCGCCCTGCTCACGGTGCTGGCCAAGACCTTCTTCGCCCATCCCGAAGCCAAGCATATGCGCATGCCCACGGCCAGCGTGGAGCAACGCATGCTGGCGCCGACCCCGACACATTCCGCAACACCCCAAGCCTCAACATCACCGGAGTAACAACACATGGTTCCCATCGATGAAGTCGTGTCGCTGTCACGGCTGCAATTCGCCGTCACAGCGCTGTATCACTTCCTGTTCGTGCCCCTGACGCTAGGCCTGTCCTGGATACTGGTCATCATGGAGTCGGTCTATGTCATGACCGGCAACCAGATCTACAAGGACATGACCCGCTTCTGGGGCAAGCTCTTCGGCATCAACTTCGCCATGGGCGTGGCCACCGGCCTGACGCTGGAATTCCAGTTCGGCACCAACTGGTCCTATTACTCGCACTACGTGGGCGACATCTTCGGCACCCCGCTGGCCATCGAGGGCCTGATGGCCTTCTTCCTGGAATCGACCTTCGTGGGCCTGTTCTTCTTCGGCTGGGACAAGCTCTCGCGCAAGCAGCACCTGATCGTCACCGTGCTGGTAGCGCTGGGCTCGAACCTGTCGGCGCTGTGGATCCTCATCGCCAACGGCTGGATGAACAATCCCGTGGGCGCCGAGTTCAACTTCGAGACCATGCGCATGGAACTGGTGAGCATGACCGAGGTGATCTTCAACCCCGTGGCGCAGGTCAAGTTCGTCCACACCGTGGCCGCCGGCTATGTGACGGCCTCCATGTTCGTGCTGGGCATCTCGGCCTGGTATCTGCTCAAGGCCCGCGACACCGCCTTCGCGCTGCGCTCCTTTGCCGTGGCCGCCGGTTTCGGCCTGGCCGCGACGCTCTCGGTGATCGTGCTGGGTGACGAATCGGGCTATACCGCCGGTGAAGTCAACAAGGTCAAGCTGGCCGCCATCGAAGCCGAGTGGGATACCCACCCCGCCCCCGCCGGCCTGACCCTGTTCGGCCTGCCCAATGACAAGCAGGAACGTACCGACTATGCGATCAAGATCCCCTACGTACTGGGCCTGATCGGCACCCGCTCGACCGATACGCAAGTGCTGGGCATCAAGGACCTGAAGAAGGAACACGAAGTCCGCATCCGCAACGGCATGCTGGCCTACGCCGCCCTGGCCCGCCTGAAGTCCGGCGACAAGTCGCCCGAGGCCCGCGCCGAGTTCGACAAGCTCAAGAAGGACCTGGGCTATGGCCTGCTGTTGAAGAAGTACACCAACAACGTCGTCGATGCCACGCCCGAGCAGATCGCCCTGGCCGTCAATGACACCATCCCCAAGGTGGCGCCGATGTTCTGGGCCTTCCGGGGCATGGTGGGACTGGGCTTCCTGTTCCTGTTCATCTTCGTCGCGTCGTTCTGGTTCCTCGCCAAGAAGCAGCTGGCGCCGCAACGCTGGCTGCTGCGCCTGGCCGTGATCGCCATCCCGCTGCCCTGGATCGCCGCCGAACTGGGCTGGATCGTGGCCGAATACGGTCGCCAGCCCTGGACCATCGCCGGCATCCTGCCGACCCACCTGTCGGCCTCCTCGCTGCAGCCGGGCAGCCTCTACTTCAGCCTGGCCGGATTCATCCTGTTCTACACCTTCCTGCTGGTGGTGGAGATGATCCTGATGGTCAAGTACGCACGCCTGGGACCGAGCAGCCTGCATACCGGCCAGTATCACTGGGAAACCAAATCCCCGCACAAGAAGCCCGGCGCCGCCCTGCCGCCGCCCATGAAGCCATCGGCCCAGTGACGCCCCCGCAAGCAATGAGGAAAACAAAATGATCTTCGACTACGAAACACTCAAACTGATCTGGTGGGCCTTCGTCGGCGTGCTCATCATCGGCTTCGCGTTGACCGACGGCTTCGACTTCGGCGTGGGCATGATGCTGCCCTTCGCCGGCAAGACCGACACCGAACGACGCGTGCTGATCAACTCCATCGGCCCCACCTGGGAAGGCAACCAGACCTGGTTCGTCACTGCCGGCGGCGCCACCTTCGCGGCCTGGCCGCTGGTGTATGCCACCGCCTTCTCGGGCTTCTACATCGCCCTGATGATCCTGCTGTTCTCGCTGTTCTTCCGCCCGGTCGGCTTCGACTACCGCAGCAAGGTGGCCGATCCGCGCTGGCGCAATGCCTGGGACTGGGGCCTGTTCGTGGGCGGCTTCGTGCCGCCGCTGATCTGCGGCGTGGCCTTCGGCAACCTGCTCTTGGGCGTGCCCTTCCACTACGACGACACCATGCGGGTGGAATACACCGGCAGCTTCTTCGCCCTGTTGAATCCCTTCGGCCTGCTGGCGGGTCTGCTGTCGGTGGCCATGCTGCTGATGCACGGTGCCGCGTTTGCCTTCGTCAAGACAGATGCGGCCGTGGGTGAGCGTTCGCGCAAGACTGTGGTGGCTGCGGCCCTGGTCACGGTGGCCCTGTTCGTCGCTGGCGGCTTCTGGGTGGCGCAGCTGCCGGGCTATCGCATCACCGCCATGCCGGACGCCAACAGCGCCTTCACGCCCCTGGCCAAGACCGTGGAAGTGGTGGCCGGCGCCTGGTTCGACAACTACGCCAAGTGGCCAGCCACCAAGCTCTTCCCGGTGCTGGGCGTGGGTGGTGCGGTACTGGCGGCACTGCTGGCCCTGCTGCGCAGCGCCCGCCTGGCCTTCATTGCCAGTGGCCTGTCGGTGACGGGCATCATCCTCACCGCCGGCATGTCGCTCTTCCCCTTCGTCATGCCTTCCTCGCTGGATGCGAAGAGCAGCCTGACCCTGTGGGATGCGGTATCGAGCCACAAGACGCTGGGCCTGATGTTCTGGATGGTGCTGATCTTCCTGCCCATCATCATCCTCTACACCGGCTGGGTGTACCGCGTGGTGCGGGGCAAGGTGACCGCCCGCCACATCCACGACAACGAACACACGGCCTACTGATCACGATCAATACCGAACTGGAACAAGGAGAACATCATGTGGTACTTCGCCTGGATACTTGGCATCGGCCTGGCACTGGCCTTCGGCATCATCAACGTCATGTGGCTGGAAGCCAACTATGCCTTCGGCCGGCGCAAGGCCGAAGAAACCCACGAGCGCTTCGCCAGCGCCCGTGCAGCGTCGCAGCAGCGGCGCAGCGGCAAATAAGACCGGAAGCCGGCGCCGCAAGGTAGCCGGCTTTTTTTCAACCCCAAGCGTCACTCCCTACCCGACGAGGCCCACCATGCAACAGCCCCGCTGGCAACACACCGAGGAAATCCGTCCCGCCCCACATCACTGGGCCTTGCTGCCCGGTGCCGGCTTTGCCGACAGCTTCCGCATCCGTCTCACGCCGCAACTGGCCGGCCTGGACACGACCGAACTCACCGCCAAAATGATGGCCGAGCAACCGGCCTGGGTCAGCGGCCTGATGCAGTTGCGCGACCGGCTGGTGGCGCCGCTGGGCTTGAAGCGTGCCGCCGACAACCGCACCCCGACCGGCTTCCCCCTGATCATGGCGCAAGCCGGCCGGGTGGTCATGGGGCTCGATGACAACCACCTGGATTTCCGCCTCTGCGTGGAAAAATCGGCCGCATCCCCAGATGCACAACGCAGCGACGACGATGAGCTGGGCTGGCTGACCGTGACCACCGTGGTGCGCACCAAGCGCATGCTGGGACAGGTCTATCTGGCCGCGATCATGCCCTTCCATCGCCTGATCGCACGCACCTTGCTGCAAGGCCTGGTGGCACCGGCCCCCCGTTCACACTAAGCGATCCCCCGCTGTCTCCAGGCGCCGCCACGCTAGCTGCGTCGCGGCGTTTTTCCTGCCCCGTCCGCCACCCTGTCATGGATTGCACGTCCGATTGCAAAATGACAAATCATGAAGTACGATGTCCTACCACAAGAACGGGTCCATGCCTCATCCAGCCCGCACCACAGGAGACTTCCACCAGCACCAGCGAACCGCCCAACGGTTTGCGCTGCCTCCTGCCGCCCATTGCCAATCTACCTTTCGGCCTGCCCTACACGATTGCGGGAAGTCGCCGACCTGGAACATGGAGACATCGATGTCGCAGCAAGACAAGACCACAACATCCAATTTCAACGCCACTCGTCGTACAACCATGCTGGCCGGACTAGGCCTGGCCGGTACCGCGCTGGGCGCCAAGGCCCAGAGCTTTGCGTTCACGCCCAACCAGCGCTACCCCGATCCCAGCGTGGAAGTGCTGGACAAGAGCTTCCTCAAGTACCGCCTCTTCAGTTCCAGCGTGGAACAACTGGCGACGGGATTCCGCTGGGTCGAGGGGCCGGTCTGGTTCGGAGATGGCCGCTACCTGCTGTTCTCGGACATTCCCAACAACCGCATCATGCGCTGGGATGAAACCACCGGCACCACTTCGGTATTCCGCCAGCCGTCCAACCACAGCAATGGCCTGGCGCGTGACCGCCAGGGCCGCCTGCTGGCCTGCGAACACCTGACCCGCCGCATCACCCGCACCGAATACGATGGCAGCATCACGGTGCTGGCCGATAGCTACAACGGCAAGCGCTTCAATTCGCCCAACGATATCGTCTGCAAGTCCGACGGCTCGATCTGGTTCAGCGATCCGCCCTTCGGCATCGCCGGTGACTGGGAAGGCGACAAGCAGACCGCCGAGCTGCCGCAATCGGTGTACCGCATCGATGGCCGCAGCGGCAAGCTCAGCCTGGTCACCGATGCCCTGGCCGGCCCCAATGGCCTGGCGTTTTCGCCGGACGAGAAAGTGCTCTACATCGTCGAATCGCGCGCCACGCCCAATCGCGTGATCTGGGCCTATGACATGAGCGACGACGGCACCCGCATCGGTCGCCGCCGCCTGGCCGTGGACGCCAACGGCGCCGGCGCCATCGATGGCTTCAAGGTCGATGTCGACGGCAATCTCTGGTGCGGCTGGGGCAGCAATGGCGCCCTCGATGCCAAGGCCGAGGAGCTCGACGGCGTGCGCATCTTCAATCCGCATGGCCAGGCGATCGGCCATATCCACCTGCCCGAACGCTGCCCCAACCTGGTCTTCGGCGGTGCCAAGAAGAACCGCCTGTTCATGGCCAGCAGCCACTCGCTGTATGCCCTGTACGTGGAGACGCGCGGCGCGGTATGATGGCTCTGCACCTGACGAAAAAAAGCCGCCGCTGCGACCGGAATCGCAGCGGCGGTTTTTCTTCATGCCGGCCCGCCTGATGGCATGGCCGGCACATCCTGAGCCGATTACACCAGGTTCAGGGTGACGTTGATGTTGTCACGGGTGGCGTTGGAGTACGGGCACACCTGGTGTGCCTTGTTCACCAGATCCTGCGCCACGGCGGCGTCCAGGCCCGGCAGCGAGATGTTCAGCTCGGCTTCGATGCCGAAACCGTTGGGGATCTGGCCGATGCCGACCTTGCCGGTGATGCTGGCGTCGGCAGGCAGGGCCACCTTGGCCTGGCCGGCGACGAACTTCAGCGCGCCCAGGAAGCAAGCCGAGTAGCCGGCGGCGAACAGTTGTTCCGGGTTGGTGCCGTTACCGCCGGCGCCGCCCAGTTCCTTCGGGGTCGACAGCTTGATGTCCAGGACGCCGTCGGAGGACTTGGCGGCGCCTTCACGACCGCCGGTGGCGGTGGCGGTAGCGGTGTAGAGGGCTTTTTCGATCTTGTGCGAGGGCATGTTCATTCCTTTCAAGGTTTCAGGTTAAGACCCTTCCGGGTCTGCTTTCGAGGGTAAGCGTTGGCGAAAGATCCGCCGGTTTCATTCATTTCCTGCTACTGCGACTGCAAATACGTTCTGCGCTACTACTGTCTTGCCTGTACCGGACGGCCATGCGCATCGTCCGGCAATCATATAAATAGTTAACAATATAATTGTTCGCAATATAAACCACAAACATGAAGGAGCCAATCAAGCCCCTTCGCCATCGTACAGGCCTTTTCGGACCTGCTTCAATTCCACGACCAGGTTTTTCACCTGCGCCAGCGGCGGCAACATGCAGCCCATCTGTACCGGCACCGCCCTGGCCTTTTCACGCAGGGCGCGGCCGGCATCGGTCAGGCTGACCACGACCCGACGCTCGTCGCCGGCATCGCGTGCCCGCCGCAGCAGGCCCATCGCCTCCATGCGCTTGAGCAAGGGCGTGAGCGTGCCAGAATCCAGGAACAGCCGCGCGCCCAGCTCGGAGACGATGACCTGGTCCTGCTCCCACAACACCATCATGACCAGGTATTGCGGATAGGTGATCTCCAGCGGCGCCAGGATCTTCTTGTACGCCTTGGTCATCGCCAGCGACGCCGAATACATGGCGAAGCACAGCTGGTTGTCGAGAAGCAAGGCTTCATCGATCAGTGCGTCGCTCAGTGTCGGGGTCGTTGCCTTGTCCATGGAGGGCATATTAAAACGTTCAAAATTAAATTGCAAGCTATTTAATTTGAAATAATTTGAAGCACTCGTTCAGCCTCGCTGAAACAACACAGCGCGCCGGTGCGGCAGCCCCACGGCCACCGCACCCACCCTGCCCACAGGATCAGCGGGCATCGGCACGTGGCGCACTTTCCCGGATGCGGATGAAGATGGTCATCAGGAAGGCGACCACCAGCATGGCCGCCAGAAACATCAGGCCGGTACTGGCCGCATAGCCCTGCCCCTTGACATAGCCGATCAGCGACGGCCCCACGAATCCGCCCAGGTTTCCCACCGAATTGATGACGGCAATCGAGACCGCTGCCGTCTCGCGCGAGAGGAACAGGGTCGGCAATGCCCAGAACGGCGACTTGAAGGCATACAGCCCGGCCAGGCTCACGCTGATGAGCAGGGTCGCCAGATACGGGTTGCCGACATGGGCGATACTGCCCAGCGCCAGTGCCGCCATGGCCAGCGGAATGGCCGAGTGCAGGCGACGCTCCACCCGCTGGTCCGAACTGCGCGACCAGAACACCATTACGATGGTGGCAAACAGATACGGGATCATCGCGATCAGGCCAATCTGGGTATGGCTGAGCTGGTCCGAAAAGCCCTTGATGATCTGCGGCATCCAGTAGCCGATGCCCAGGCTGCCGCACTGGTAGACGAAGTAGATGAAGGACAGGTACAGCACGCGTGGATTGGACAGGGTCTTCATCGTGCTCAGGTGCCTGGCCTCGGGCTTGGCCTGGCGATCACGCTCCAGCTCGCCGGCGATCCAGTCCTTTTCCGCCGGGGTCAGCCAGCGGGCATCCTGCGGGCGGTCGATCAGGTAGAAGTAGCAGAACAGGCCGCCGACAATGGCCGGGACACCCTCCAGCAGCAACATCCAGCGCCAGCCGCTCCAGCCGAACCAGTGCACGTGATCCATGATCCAGGTCGAGAGCGGCGCCCCGATGATGTAGGACACTGGAATGGCCGAGGTGAACAGCGCCACCGTGGTCGCCAGCTCCTTCTGGCGGAACCAGTAGGTCAGATAGACGATGATGCCGGGGAAGAAGCCGGCCTCCGACACGCCCAGCAGGAAGCGCAGTACATAGAGCTGGTTGGCGCTCTGCACGAAGCCGCAGGCCACCGAGACCACGCCCCAGCTCAACAGGATGCGGGCGATCCAGCGCCGTGCGCCGAACTTGTTGAGCATGACGTTGCTGGGCACTTCGAAGAGGAAGTAACCGATGAAGAAGATGCCGGAGATGAAGCCGAAGGCCTCGGCCGACAGGGCCAGCTCCTTGTTCATCTGCAGCGCGGCATAGCCGATGTTGGCGCGATCCAGGTAGGAAATGATGTACAGGATGAAGACGAAGGGAATGATCTTCCAGGTGATCTTGCGCACCAGCGCGGCTTCATGGATGTCTTGATGTGCTTGCATGGAACTGCTGCCGGCGCTTGGGCGCCGGCATCCTCGTTGGGGTCTATGGAAATGGCAGGATCAGGAAAAGATCATGCACACCGGGCTGCCGGAGGCGACCGAGAAACCGGTCGGCCGCAGCGCACCGCTGTCCTGGTCAAGCGTGAAGGCGACGATGCTGTCGCTGTCTTCGTTGAGCGCGTACAGGAAGCGGTTGTCCGGGGTGATGGTGAAAAAGCGCGGCGTCTTGCCACCGGTCTGCGTGATCGCGCCCGCACGCAACAGGCCGGTCTGCTGGTCGATGGTGAAACCGGCGATGCTGTCGTAGCCCCGGTTGGAGGCGAACAGGAAGCGCCCGCTACGGTCGACCTCGATCTCCGAGGCGCGGCTGTTGCCGGTGAAGCTTTCCGGCAGGGTCGAGAGGATCTGGCGCGGGCTGAGGCTGCCATCGGCGGCCGAGTAGCCATAGCTGGTCACGGTCGAATCCAGTTCATTGACCACATAGGCCATCGGCAGCCGCGGATGGAAGGCGAGATGGCGCGGCCCCGAGGTTTCACGCGCCACCACGAAGGGGCTGGCCGCAGGGGTCAGCTTGCCGTCGGCGAAGCGGAACGAGAAAGTACGGTCCAGGCCCTTGTCAGGCACGATGACGAACTTGCCACTGGGATCGAAGGGATTGAAGTGCGGCTTGGACAGCTTCTGCTCGACGCGATGCGGGCCGATGGGGCCTTCCAGCGTGACCAGCTGCGTCATCTCCTGCAGCGCGCCATCGGCCGCGATGGGTAACACCGCCAGGCTGGAACCCAGGTGATTGCTCACCACCACGAACTTGCCGCTGGGGTCGATGGCCAGGTGCACCGGATTCTTGCCGTGCGTGCTCTGGCGGTTGATGAAGTGCAGCATGCCGGTGGCGCGATCGACCTTGAAGGCGCTGATATCGGAGATATCCCCATGCACCGTGTAGAGGAATTGGCCATCCCGGCTCAAGGCCAGGAAGGAGGGATTGACCAGGTCCTTCACCAGTTGCACCAGTGCCAGGTCGCCGCTGTGCGGATCGACCCGGAACACGCTGATGCCATCTCCGTGCGCATTGCGCTCCCGCGTGGTGCGCGAGCCTACATAAGCAAACATTGCATTTCCCCTTGAATTGACGGGTGTAGCCACACCCTGATTGGTGGTGGCCACGGCACAGCCGGCCAGTCCCGTTGCCGCCAGCGCGCCGACGCCCCCGGCGCCCAGCAGCAGGCTGCGACGCCCCTGCCGGATGCCCTCGACGCCGCTCTGCGCGGGCATGGGGGACGGTTTTCCTGTTGCATCCATATGTGTGTCTCCGATGGGTTGGTGGTTGTTCTTTTTCTTTATATTGCATTTATTCGCAAACTTATGCAACAATGAATTGATGAAAACTTCCTCGCCATTCGCCCCGGGTTCACTGGACCACGCCGGAACGTCTTATCAAGTGGTCGACCTGCCCGCCCTGTTCGGTGAGCGCCTCAACGCGCTGCCGGTGGTGCTGCGCATCCTGCTGGAGAACATCGTCCGCCACGGCAGCGGCGCCGAGCGCGAGGCGGTGGTCGCGGCCATGTTCGCGTGGCTGGAACACGGCAGCAGCGAGGCCGAGATTGCCTTCCAGCCCGGCCGCGTGCTGATGCACGACACCACCAGCACACCGGCCCTGGTCGATATCGCCGCCATGCGCGATGCACTGGCCGAGGCAGGCTACGACCCGACCGCGCTCAATCCGGGATTGCCGGTGGATATCTCGGTGGATCACTCGCTGGCAGTGGAATTCTTCGCGCAGAAGGAGGCGCTGGAGAAGAACCTGGCGCTGGAGATCAAGCGCAATGGCGAGCGCTACAGCTTCATGCGCTGGGCCTCGAAGGTGATGAAGGGTGTGCGTATCCATCCGCCCGGCACCGGCATCATGCACACCATCAACCTGGAGCAACTGGCCACCGTGGTCAGCGTCGAAGAACGCGATGGCCAGCCCTGGCTGGTGCCCGATACCTTGCTGGGTACCGACAGCCACACGCCGATGATCAACGGCATTGGCGTACTGGGCTGGGGCGTGGGCGGGCTGGAAGCACAGACGGTGATGTTCGGCATGCCCACCATGATGCGTATCCCCGACGTCATCGGCGTGCAGCTCAGCGGTCGCCTGCCGGCGGGCGTGCTGGCCACCGACCTGGCGCTGACGGTGACCCGGCAGTTGCGCGCCATCGGCGTGTCGGGCGAGTTCGTGGAATTCTTCGGCCCCGGCGTAGCCACGCTGACGGCCGGCGAACGCGCGGTGGTGGCCAACATGGCGCCCGAATATGGCGCCAGTTCGGGCTTCTTCCCCATCGACGCACAGACCATCGCCTACCTGCACAGCACCGCACGCCCGCAGGCGCTGCAACAACTGGCCGAAGCCTACGCCCGGCGCAATGCACTGTGGTTCGACCCGCACGCCACACCCCGCTACACCCGCACCATCGCCATCGATCTCGCCACCGTCGCCATGCATGTGGCCGGCCCACGTCGTCCGCAGGACCTGCTGTCCTACGCCGAACTGGCGCCGACCGTGCGCGCGCTGGGCTTCACGCCCAGCCAGGCCCAGGGGCCCTTGCCGCGTCACCCCTATGCCATTGCCGCCATCACCAGCTGCACCAATACCTCGGACCCGGCGCTGCTGGCGGCGGCCGGCCTGGTGGCGCGCAAGGCGCGTGCGCTGGGCCTGCGCGTTCCCTACTGGGTCAAGACCTCGCTAGGACCGGGCTCCCCCGCCGCCGCCAGTTACCTGGCACGCGCCGGCCTCGACGCCGACCTGGCGGCGGTGGGTTTCGATATCGTCGGCTATGGCTGCACGACCTGCATCGGCAACTCCGGCCCCCTGAGCGCCCCCATCCAGCAGGCGCTGGCCAACGGCGAGATCCACCCGGTGGCCGCCCTGTCGGGCAACCGCAACTTCCCCGGGCGGGTGCATCCCGACCTGGACCTGGGCTTCCTGATGTCGCCACCCCTGGTGGTGGCCTGCGCGCTGGCCGGAGACGCCGAGATCGACCTGGCCACCCAGCCGCTGCAGACCACCGCCGATGGGCGCGACGTGTGGCTCAGGGACCTGTGGCCGAGCCATGCTGAAATCGCTGCGGCCGTCGATGCCGGCGTGCGTGCCGAGGACTTCCCGCGCGCCTTTGCACTGGCTTCGCAAAACCCGATGTGGCATGCGCTGCAGGTGCCGCAGACGCCGCTCTTCCCGTGGTCGCCAGCCTCGACGGCGCTGCGCCGCCCGCCTTTCGCAGCCCTCTCCGAAGGCAGCCTGCTGGGCAGCTTCACGGCCTATCCGCTGCTGGTACTGGGCGACGACATCACCACCGACCATATCTCGCCGGCCAGTGCCATCCCGCGCCAGAGCTTCATTGCCGACTTCCTGGTGGAGCGCGGTGACGACCGCAATGACCTCAATGTCTTTGCCTCGCGCCGTGGCAACTGGGAAGTCATGATGCGGGCCGCCTTCTACAACAAGACGCTGCGCAACCTGCTGGCACCGGACGCGCCCCCCGGCTATACGCTGCATGTACCCAGTGCCGAACTGGCGCCCATCCACGAGGTCGCCGCCCGCTATCGGGCCGCCGGCCTGGCCTCGGTGCTGGTGGCAGGCGAGCGCTACGGCACCGGCTCCTCGCGTGACTGGGCGGCCAAGGGACAGCGCCTGCTGGGCATCCGCGCGGTGCTGGCGATGAGCTTCGAGCGCATCCACCGCTCCAACCTGATCGGCATGGGCATCCTGCCGTTGCGCCTGCCGGACGGCGCCTCACCGGCCGAGCTGGCCATCGCTCCGGGCGACCGCATCGACGTCAATGCCGATGCCGCGCTGCTGGCACCGCGCTGCGAGATCGCCGTGCGACTGCTGCGCCAGGATGGCCGGGTGGAAGAGATCAGCGCCCGCGCCGCCGTCGAAACCCAGCTCGAAGTGGAGCTGCTGCGCCGGGGCGGCGTGATTCCTTTCATCCTGCAAAACACGATGGCGGCGCAGCGTCGGTCATAATAGGCACAGGAGGCCCGCCCGGGCCTTGCGAACCATGACGACAATGAGCACGGAATCAAGCATCTCCAAACAGATCGTGGAACTGGTCAAGAACCAGTCCTGGGACATCGGCACGCACCTGCCGGCGCAAATGCTGGCCGATCGCCTGCGCGTGTCGCGCCAGCCCATCAATACGGCGCTGGCCATGCTGCATGAAAAGGGCTTGCTCACCCGCGAACGCAACAAGGGCTATTTCGTCGGCGAGGGCTTCGACGAACAGCTGGGCGATATCGTGCAGGCGCTGGGACTGGAAGAATCGGACGTGGTCACCAGCGTCTACTTCCGCATCGCCGACGACCTGCTGCGCGGCGAATTGCCGCAGGAATTCTCGGAGCAGTTGATCAAGAACCGCTACAGCCTGACCGCCTCCCAGCTCAACGCCGTGCTCAGCCGCATCGCCAAGGAAGGCTGGGCCGAACGCAAGCCAGGCTATGGCTGGACTTTTTCCAGCATGCTGCTCACGCCCGACAGCCTGCTGCAATCCTATCGACTGCGCCTGGCACTGGAACCGGCGGCGCTGCTGGAGCCGGGATTCCGCCTGGATGCGCAAGTCCTGGCGCAATGCCGCGCCACCGAACAATATCTGCTGGCCGGCGGCATCGAGACCGCCACCGCCGACGAGCTGCACAACCGTGGCGTGCGCTTCCACGAAAGCCTGGTGGAAGCCTCCGGCAATGCCTTCTTCATCGATACCATCAAGCGCGTCAACCGGGTGCGACGACTGTTGTCCTATCGCTCCATGCGCCAGCGCGAACGCTATCCCGAGCATTGCCGCCAGCACCTGCACATCCTCGATCTGCTGGAGCGCGAGCGCAACGACGAGGCCTCGGCCTTCATGAAGCAACACCTGGAATACACGCTGTCCTCGATTGCCAAGATCGGAGACCTCCTCCAACCCTGAGCCCTTCCCCACCGTTTCCTGAGATCCCATGAACCTGACTCCCGCCCTCCGCTCCGCCTTCACGCCCACCGGCAAGCTGCGTGCCTCCATCAACCTGGGCAACCCCATCCTGGCCGGCCGCGACGCCCAGGGCCAGCCCTGCGGCGTCTCGGTCGACCTGGCCGGCGAACTCGCGCGGGCCCTGCAGGCGGAACTGGAACTGGTGGTCTTCGATGCCGCCGGCAAGTCGGTGGACGCCGTGGCGGCCGAGCAGGCCGACTTCGGTTTCTTTGCCATCGACCCGGTACGCGGCCAGCAGATCGCCTTCACCGCCCCCTATGTGTTGATCGAAGGCTATTACCTGGTCAAGAACGAATCACCGCTGCGCACCAACGACGAGGTGGATCGTGCCGGCCAGCGCGTGGTGGTCGGCAAGGGCAGCGCCTATGACCTGTATCTCACACGTGAGCTGAAGCAGGCCACCATCCTGCGCGCCCCGACCTCGCCGGCGGTGGTGCAGCATTTCCTGCAGGAAGGTGCCGAGGTCGCCGCCGGCGTGAAGCAGCAACTGGAACAGGATGCCGGCAAGATCGGTGGGCTGCGCCTGCTCAATGAGCGCTTCATGGTGATCCAGCAAGCCATGGGGACGCCCAAGTCGCGCGGCCCGGAGGCGGCCGCCTTCCTGGCCGGTTTTGTCGAGCAGATGAAGTCCAGCGGCTTCGTGGCCGCCGCGCTGGCGCGGCATGGCATCGCGGGCGCCTCCGTGGCACCGGCGGCCTGAGCCCGGGTCGCATCCGCATGCCGTTCCGGCAAGCCCTTTTTTGGACCAGGGGCTTGCTTTCCGGCCGCAGAGCGTGAACCATGCGCGCTGCTCCGTTTTTTTACCGCTCCCGGCATGTCAACCCACACCAATCCGCTGCGCTCCCTGGACCTCTTCTGCAAGGTCGTCGACAACTATGGCGATATCGGCATCTGCTGGCGCCTGGCGCGACAACTGGCGCATGAGCACGGGATCGCGGTGCGGCTGTGGGTCGACGACCTGGTCAGCTTCCAGCGCATCTGGCCGCCGGTCGATACCGGGGCCGCCACGCAAGTCGTCGCTGGCGTCACCGTGCAGCACTGGCGTGGACAGGACGATGCCTACACCCCCGCCGACGTGGCCGATATCGTCATCGAATTCTTTGGCTGCGAGATCCCGCCCGGCTACGTGGAGGCGATGGCCCAGCGTCCGGTCAAGCCGGTCTGGTTCAACCTCGAAGGACTGTCGGCCGAACCCTGGGTCGAAGGCTGCCACACCTTGCCCTCACCGCACCGCAGCTTGAAGCTGACCAAGTACTTCTTCTTCCCCGGCTTCAATGAACGCACCGGCGGCCTCAGCGTCGAGGCCGACCTGCTGGCCCGGCGCCTGGCCTTCCTGGACAGTGGCGAGTCCACCCGCTTCCTGCAAGACCTGGGCGTCAGCGCGCAGGAGCAACAAGGCTGCAAGGTTTCGCTGTTCTGCTACGACTATGCCCCCATTGCCGAACTGTTTGCTGCCTGGCAAGCCTCACCGGTGCCGGTGACCTGCCTGGTGCCGGAGGGCGTCGGCCGCGCCGCCATCGAGGCCTTCCTGGGCCAGCCGATGGTGCCGGGCGCCGCTGCCACAAAAGGCCAGCTGAGCGTGCGGGTACTGCCCTTCGTGCCGCAGACCGACTATGACAAGCTCTTGTGGAGCTGTGACCTGAACTTCGTGCGGGGTGAGGATTCCTTCGTGCGGGCACAATGGGCGGGAAAACCTTTCCTGTGGAACATTTATCACCAGGACAAGAACCTGCACCACACCAAGCTGAACGCCTTCCTGAAGATCTACGACCCAGCCACGGCCGCGCTGGTCGACCTCGACCGCGCCTGGAACGGCGCCTATCCCGGCCAGCTCGACTGGAGCGCCAACTGGCAGGCCCTGCAGGCCGAATTGCCGGCCATGACCCGGTCGGCCGGGCAATGGGTGCACAAGATGTTGGCAAATGGCGACTTCATGGAGAATTTGCTCCGCTTCGCTGCCCGCCTGGTAGTGGAAGAGCGCTGAAAATGGGTTAAAATAGCCGGCTACAGTTTTAACGCAGTTTGGAATTCAATCGTACGTGGGCTTGCGGTGAAGTTTTACCAGTGGGCTACTGACAGTTTGAAAAAACCTACTTTTCACGACACATCGCTATGAAATTTGCAAAAGAAATCCGCGTCGGCAACATCATTATGGTCGACAGCAAGCCCATGATCGTCCTGCGCTCCGACGTCAACGGTTCTTCCCGTACCGGCTTCACCTACAAGTGGAAGATGAAGAACCTGCTGACCAACAGCCCCCAGGAAAGCGTCTTCCGTGGCGACGACAAGTTCGACGTCGTGGTGCTGGACAAGAAGCCGGTGACCTACTCGTACTTCGCTGACCCGCTGTTCGTCTTCATGGACGAAGAGTACAACCAGTACGAAATCGAAGGCGAAAACATGGGTGACGCCGTCGGTTACCTGAAGGACGGCATGCAATGTGAAGCCGTGTTCTACGACGGCAAGGCCATCTCGGTCGAAATGCCCACCACCATCGTGCGCAAGGTTGCCTACTCGGAACCGGCCGTCAAGGGCAACACTTCGGGCAACGTCCTGAAGGAAGCCAAGATCGAGAACGCCATCGAAGCCAACCAGATCATCGTGATGGTGCCGCTGTTCGTGAGCCAGGATGACGATATCGAAATCGACACCCGCACCAACGAATACAAGAAGGTTGTCCGCGGCTGATCGCTGTCGATGCCAACAAAAAACGCTGCCTTGTGCAGCGTTTTTTTATGCCTGCCGACGTCGTCATCGTCAGAGATCCCTTCGATACGACGCTGCGCGTCTACTCAGGGCGAACGGGTCCGGGGTCCGCCCCCCCCCTTACCCCATCCCCTGCTCATCCACCGCTCCTGACCTGCGCCAGGTCGCGTGCCGCCGCTTGCCCCTCTTCGCTGGCCCAGAACGCCCGGTCGGCAGCCTGGATGCGCTTGGCCGAATTCTCCATGTGCCGCAAGGCCGCCGCCCGTGCCGCCTCGGCGTCGCCATCGCTGATGGCCTGTGCCAGCGCCGCATGCTCGGCGCGCACCTGCTGCACGAACTCGCTGCTGCGGGCCTCGTTCATGCGCGCCACCCGGATGGCGGCATGCAGGAACTGGCTCAGGAACTGCACCAGCGAGGTATAGAGCGGATTATGCGAGGCATTCGAAATGGCGGCATGGAAGGCGAAATCCTCCTGCACGCCATCGCGCCCGGCCGCCGCCGCTTCATCGATGGCCTGCAAGGCTTGGCGGATCGCCTTCTCCTGCTCCCGGGTGCGCCGCTGCGCAGCCAGCGCGGCCATCTCCCCTTCCACGCCACGGCGCAATTCGATCACGCGCAGCACCGCCTGGATCGAGTCGCGCCCATCCTCCACCTGCAGATCCAGCCGGAACGGCGTGGCCTGGTTGGCCCCCAGTACCACGGTGCCGCTGCCACGCCGCGAGCCGACCAGGCCTTCGGACTTCAGGCGGGAGATCGCCTCGCGGATCACCGTGCGGCTCACCGCAAAACGCTCGGTCAACTCCATCTCCGAGGGCAGGCGGGTGTCCGGCGCAAACTCGCCGGCACGGATCTGCTGCGCCAGCACGCTGGTGACGTGATCGGCCAAGGTGGCCTTGGCACGGCCAGCGGGCGCGGCGCCTCCGGTCGGTGCAACAGCGGTCCTGGCCGCGCGGGTCGTGGTGGAAGTCTTCATGGCGCGCATCATACCGCTTTTACCCGACGCAGATGCCACCCGCTTCCACCTCAAAAAGTTGTATGACAACTTTGTGCTATACTGCCCTTCGCAAAAATATCGTCACGCACTTTCCTACAGACCAAGAGGAGCACACATGCATATCGTCATCACCGGCGGCGCCGGTTTCCTGGGCAGCCGACTGGCGCGCCAGCTGCTGCAACGCGGCACCCTGACCGGCCGCGATGGCCAGCCACAAGAGATCAAGCGCATCACCCTGCTGGACGTGGTGCCGGCACAGGGTTTCGATGATGCCCGCATCGAAGCGGTCACCGGCGACATTGCCGACGCCGCCGTGATCGAGCGCGTCATCACCGCCGAGACGCACTCCATCTTCCACCTGGCCGCCATCGTCAGCGGCCACGCCGAGGCCGATTTCGACCTGGGCATGAAGATCAACTTCGACGCCACCCGCGTCATCCTGGAACGCGCCCGCGCCCTGGGTACCAAGCCGCGCCTGGTGTTCACCAGCTCGGTGGCAGTGTTCGGTGGCGACCTGCCGGCCGTGGTGCCGGACAACACCCTCCTGATGCCGCAAAGCTCCTATGGCGCACAGAAGGTGATGGGCGAACTGATGGTGCAGGATTACTCCCGCAAGGGCTACATCGATGGCCGCGCGCTGCGCATGCCGACCATCTCGGTGCGTCCGGGCGCGCCCAACAAGGCGGCCTCCAGCTTCGCCTCGGGCATCATCCGCGAACCCCTGAACGGCCAGCCCTCGGTCTGCCCGGTCACGCCGGAGACCCGCATGTGGCTGATGTCGCCGCGCCAGGCCATTGCCAACCTGATCCACGGCCACGAAATCAACGGTGCCGACCTGGGCCTGGCCCGCTTCCTCTCCATCGATGGCCTGTGCGTCACCGTCAAGGACATGGTCGAGGCACTGGAACAGGTCGCCGGCGCAGATGTGGTCAAGCTGATCGAGTGGAAGGAAGACGAAGCCATCAAGCGCATCGTCAACTCCTGGCCCGGCCAGTTCGAAGCCAAGCGCGCCAAGGCCCTGGGCTTCACCGCCGACGCCAGCTTCGCCGACATCATCCGCGCCCACATCGAGGACGAAGTCAGGAAGTAAGCCCCTGAAGCAAGCCGCCTGCGCCCACCTGGCGGACAAGAAAAACGGCACCTCGCGGGGTGCCGTTTTCTTTTCCGGGATGCGCCCTCAAGGGCGGGCTACACCATCAGTCCGGCTCGCTGCCCACATGGCCCAGCTCGGCGAACTTGCCGGCCATGGTGGGATTGCCCTTGGTCAGCTTCTTGATCGTCACGTCCTGCGCCTTGTCGTTGGCCAGCCGCAGGTTGCGGTCGGCCCCGACCAGGGCTTCGCGGGTCTTCTGCAGATGGTCGATGGACTTGTCGATCTCGTCGATGGCCGTCTGGAAGCGCCGGGACGCCAGGTCGTAGTTCTTCGCGAAGGCCGTCTTGAAGGTATCGAGCTCGTTCTCGAAGTTGGTGATGTCGATGTTCTGGGCCCGCACCTGGGCCAGCTCGGCCTTGTACTGCAGCGACTTCATGCCGGCATTGCGCAGCAGAGTGATGATGGGCAGGAAGAACTGCGGACGCACCACATACATCTTCGGAAAGCGATGCGAGACATCGACGATGCCGCCGTTGTAGAGCTCGTTCTCCGGCTCCAGCAGCGACACCAGCACCGCGTATTCGCACTTCTTCTCGATGCGGTCCTTGTCCAGTTCCTTGAGGAAGTCTTCGTTCTTTTTCTTGGTCGCGGTCTCGTCGTTCTCGTTCTTCATCTCGAACATGATGGAGACGATCTCGGTATCGGCCTCATCGCTATCGCGGAAGATGTAGTCACCCTTGCTGCCGCTGCGGGCATCGTTGTCCTTCTCGAAATACGCGCGCGGGAAGGCCATGGCGCGGATACGGTTGAACTCGATCTCGCAGTGCTGTTCCAGGGTCTCGCCGACCATCTTGGTGGACAGGCGCGCCTTGAGGTCTTTCAGGCGCTCGATGGCATCATCGCGGTCCTTCAGTTGGGTCTCGTACTTGTCCTTGAGCGATTGCTCGGCCAGGCGCTTTTCCAGCGCGGCCTGGGCCAGTCCATGCCTGAGCTGGTCGCGTTCCTTCTCCACGCCGCCGAGCGCCTCGGCAACAGCCAGTTGCTGCGCCAGCCGGCCGGCCTCCAGCTCGGCCCGCAGGGATTGGATTTCCGCATCACGGGCGGCGGCGCTCTTTTGCAGTTCGTTGACCAGGCGGGCTTCGGCCAGTTGCTGGCTGGATTGCTGGTCGCGCCGCAGTTGCTCCAGCTCGTTGGCCAGGGCATCGCGCTCCCGAGCCACCTCGCCCAGCGCTTCGTTCACGGCCAGCTTGCGCTCCACTTGCGCCGCATCGATCTGCGCGCTCAGCTTCTGGATCTCGGCATCCTTGCCGGCGGCGCTCTTGTTCATCTCGGCCACCACCCTGGCCTGGGCCAGCTCGATGGCGGTGCGCTTGTCCTGCTCGGCCAGCTCCAGCCGCTCATGCAGTTGCTGCTCGAATTCGCCGTCGCGTACCTGCTTGAGTATCTGGGCGTAACCCGCTTCGTCGATCTTGAATGCCTTGCCGCAATGCGGACACATGATTTCGTGCATGCTCACCTTTCCTTTGCCTTGTCCGGGGGCCGGGGGCCGGGCGACCGGTCCGGCCCGATGTCGGGTGCAGGGAGCATGCCAGATTTTCGGCGGCGACGCGCCAGCTGGACAAAAAAAAGCGCGGCCCACCTCATGCGGCCGCGCAGTGACATCACTTCCTCGGAGAACAATGAAACCAGCTATGTCGTCCCGGTGGCCCTAACCGACCTTGCCGGCCTTGCCCAGCATGTTGAAGATGCTGGAGAAGTCCAGCTTGCCAGCCCCGTTCATGCTGTGGATATCGTAGAGGTTGCGGGCCGCCGAACCCAGCGGGATGGCACAGTTGGTGGCCAGTGCATTTTCCACCGCCAGCCCCAGGTCCTTCAACATCAGGTCCACGCCGAAACCACCGGCATAGCCCTTGGAGGCCGGCGCCGTATCCATCACGCCCGGGCAGGGGTTATAGACTTCCAGCGTCCAGTTGCGCCCGGAACTCTTGGACATGATCTCCGAGAGCACCTTGGGATCCATGCCATTGGCAATGCCCAGGCGGATCGCCTCGGAGGTGCCGATCATCAGGATCCCCAGCAGCATGTTGTTGCACACCTTCACCGTCTGGCCGCTGCCGCTTTCACCGGCGTGGTAGATGGCTTTGCCCATCTTCTGCAGATAGGGCTGGGCCGCCTCGAAGGCCGCCGTGCTGCCGCCGACCATGAAGGTCAGCGTGCCGGCGGTGGCGCCGTTGGTGCCACCGGAGACCGGGGCATCGAGCATCTCAAAGCCGCGGGCCTTGGCGGCAGCGGCCACCTTGCGCGCCGCTTCCGGGGCGATGGTGGAGCAGTCGATCAGCAGGGTGCCGGGCTTGGCCGAGGCCAGCACGCCGGCATCGCCCAGGTAGAGCGATTCGACATGCCGGCTGGCCGGCAGCATGGTGATGACCACGTCAGCCTTGGCCACCGCCGCCATGGAGTCGGCCTCGGTCTTGCCGCCGGTCTCGACCAGCTTGTCCACGCTGGCCTTGACCAGGTCATGGCCGCTGACCGCAAACCCGGCCTTGACCAGGTTCTGCGCCATCGGCAAGCCCATGTTGCCCAGGCCGATGAAGACGATGTTGGCGCTCATGATGCTCTCCTCACTTCAGGGTGATGGTGGTGTTGACCTGGCCGGCTTCTTCATCCGGGGCATACCAGCGCGCGGTGACGGTCTTGGTCTGGGTCCAGAAGGTCACGGCCTGCTTGCCGTTGGGGCCCAGGTCGCCCAGCTTGGAAGCGCGCGAACCGGTGAAGCTGAAGTAGGCGACCGGCACGGGAATAGGCACGTTGATGCCGACCTGGCCGACGTCGATCTCGTTCTGGAACTTGCGCGCCGCATAGCCGGAGCTGGTGAAGATGGAGGTGCCGTTGCCGTTCGGATTGGCGTTGATGAAGGCGATGGCCTCATCCAGGGTGTCCAGTTCGACGATGCACATGGCCGGGCCGAAGATTTCCTGGGTGTAGATATCCATCTCGGGCTTGACGCCGGTGAAGACGGTCGGGCCGACGAAGTTGCCGTTCTCGCTGCCGGCCACCTTGCAGTTGCGGCCGTCCAGCAGCAGCTTGGCGCCCTGCTCCACACCGCTGCCGATCAGGCGTTCCACGCGGGCCTTGGCGGCGGCCGACACCAGCGGGCCGACATCGGCCTTGCGGTCGGTGCCCGGGCCCACCTTCATGGCCTTGGAGCGCTCGACGATTTCCGGAATCCATTCGCGGGTCTGGCCCACCAGCACCACCACCGAGTTGGCCATGCAGCGCTGGCCGGCAGCACCGAAGGCAGCGCCCAGCAGGTTGTTGATGGCCTGGTCCTTGGGCGCATCCGGCAACACGATGCAGTGGTTCTTGGCGCCCATCATGCACTGGGCGCGCTTGCCGGCTTCGCTGGCGCGACGGTAGATGTGGGTACCGACATGGGTGGAACCGATGAAGGAGACCGCCTTGATATCGGGATGGTCGCAGATCATGTTGGCCACGTCCGGGCCGCCATGCACCACGTTGAGCACGCCCGGGGGCAGGCCGGCCTGGTTGGCCAGCTCGACCAGGAACAGCGACGAGGTCGGATCCTGTTCCGAGGGCTTCAGCACGAAAGTATTGCCGCACGCCACCGCGATGGGGAACATGAAGCAGGGCAGCATCACAGGGAAGTTGAAGGCGGTGATGCCCGCCCCCACGCCCAGCGGCTGGTAGAGGGTGTAGACGTCGACGCCGCCGGCCACGTTCTCGGCCAGCTCGCCCAGTTGCAGCGAGGTGATCGAGCAGGCGTGCTCCACCACTTCCAGGCCGCGCATGACTTCGCCTTCGGCGTCGGGCAGCGTCTTGCCGTGTTCACGGGTGATCATTTCGGCCAGCGGGGCGATGTTCTCGCGCAGCAGCTGCTGGAACTTCAGCATGATGCGCATGCGCTGCGCCAGCGAGGTATTGCGCCAGGTCTTGAAGCTGTCCTTGGCGTTGGCGACGGCGCGGTCCACTTCTTCCTTGGTGGCAAACGGCACGCGCGCCACCACTTCCTGGGTGGCCGGGTTGAGCACGTCGCGCCACTCCTTGGAGGTGGATTGCACCTTCTCACCGTTGATGTACAGGGGAACGTTGGGGATGTTGGCTTGGCTCATGATGCAATTTCCATAGTGTGGGGGTGGAGATCAGGATGGCCGGGAGCCCCGCTCCCGGCCGGGTACATTACTGCTTGACCAGCGGGCAGGCGGCATCCATCGGACGGAAGGCCTGCTGGGCCGGGATCACCGACAACAGCTTCAGGTAATCCCAGGCGCCCTTGGATTCGGCCGGGGCCTTGACCTGGTACAGGTACATGTCGTGGATGACGCGGCCATCCGGGCGGATCGAGGCATTGCGCATGACCGCGTCCGAGATCGGGATCTCGCGCATCTTCTGCGAAACCACCTTCCAGTCAGCCGTCTTGGCGGCCGCGCGGGCCTTCAGGAAGTGGTAGACGCTGGAATAGACACCCGCCTGCACCATGGTCGGCTTGATGTTCTTGAACTGCGATTCGAAGCGCTTGGAGAAGGCGCGGGTCTGGTCGTCGTAGTCCCAGTAGAAGCCATCGGTATAGACCAGGCCTTGGGCCGCATCCAGTCCCAGCGCATGCACGTCCGAGAGGAACACCAAGAGGGCCACCAGGCGCTGGTCCTTGCCGCCGACGGCAAAGGAGCGCGCCTGCTTGATGGCGTTGACCACGTCGGTGCCGCCATCGGCCAGGCCGATCACCTGCGCCTTGGAGGCCTGCGCCTGCAGCAGGAAGGACGAGAAGTCCGAGGCATTCAGCGGGTGGCGCACCGAGCCCACCACCGTGCCGCCATTGGCCTTGACCACGTCGGAAGCATCCTTTTCCAGCGAGTGGCCAAAGGCGTAGTCCACCGTCACGAAGTACCAGGACTTGTTGCCCAGCTTGGTCAGCGCCGCAGCCGCGCCGGCGGCCTGCGAATAGGTATCGAACATCCAGTGGAAGCCATTCGGCGCGCACTCGGCCGTGGTCAGCGCGCCGGTGGCCGGGCCGCTGTACATAGCGATGCCGCCCTTGTCCTTGATGAGTTTTTGCACCGCCAGCGCCACGGAAGAATTGGTCAGGTCGGCGATGGCCTCGACCTTATCGCGGTCCAGCCATTCGCGGGCGCGGGTCACGCCCACGTCGGGCTTGTTCTGGTTGTCGGCAGAGAGGATCTCGATCTTCATCCCCTTGCATTCATTCTTGAGGCAGTCTTCCACCGCCATCTTGGCGGCCACCACCGAGCCTTGCCCGCCCATGGCGGAATACGGGCCGGACATGTCGGTGAGCACGCCGATCTTGACCGTGTTGGCATCCTGCGCCATGGCCGGTGTGGTCGCGGCGGCCAGGGAAACCGTACAGGCTACGGCAGCGGCCGTGACGGAACGGCCGATTACGTTCTTGCGCATCATGTCTCCTAGATATTGTGATTGTTGTCGGCCACGCCCGCGTTACGTCGACGCCGGGTCTTGCCGTTGTCCTCCCTCCGTTGCGCTAGCCGGTGTCTTGTCGCACATCTTGTCGCTCGTCATCCCGGCGCCGCTACGGCCTTGCTATTCTGCATGTGCGTAATTAGCGCTACAATAACCAGAAACCCAAAACGATTTTGCATCAATGCAAAACCCCTTCTGGAGACCGCATGCTGGACTGGGACAATCTCAGGATCTTCCTCGAACTCACCCGTAGCCAGGGCCTGGTGGATGCCGCCAAGAAACTGGGCATCGACCACTCCACCGTCTCGCGCCGCATGAAACGCTTCGAGGAACAGGTGGGCAGCCAACTGTTCGACCGCAACAACCATGGCTACAAGCTCACCGCCGATGGCTACCGCCTGGTCGAATATGCCGAGCAGGTCGAAAGCACCCTCTACGCCGCCACCGAAGAACTGGGCGGCCACAACAGCAAGCTCTCGGGGCAGGTGCGGCTGGGCGCCACCGAAGGCTTCGGCACCTTCGTGCTGGCACCGCATATCGCCCACTTCTGCGCCAGCAATCCGCACATCACGGTGGACATGCTGCCCATGCCGCGCTTCGTGAACCTGTCCAAGCACGAGGCCGATATCAGCGTGTCGATCGAACGGCCGCTGTCGGGTAATTACGTGGTCACAAAACTGTCCGACTATGTCCTGAAGCTATATGCTTCACGTGAGTACCTGGCCAGCCACCCGGCCATTCACAACGTGGATGACCTGGCGCAACATCACTTCATCGGCTATATCGATGATCTGGTCTTCAGCGAGGAATTGCGCTACAAGGATACGGTGGCACCCGACGCCTTCCGGGCCTTCCGCAGCACCAGCGTGGTGGCGCAGTACACGGCGGCCTGTGCCGGTCGCGCCCTGTCCATCCTGCCCTGCTTCCTGGCGCAGCAGTCGGACCAGCTGGTGCCGGTGCTGGAGGATGAAGTCGCCATCACCCGCACCTTCTGGCTGGTAGCCGCCAGCGAGCAACGCCATGTGGCGCGGGTCTCGGCCCTGTGGCGCTATCTGCGCGAATGCGTGGAAGCCAACCGCGATTTCCTGATGGGGCGGTCGCGGCAGATGCGCTGGCTGGACTGAAGAACGTCCTGGCCCGCGCCAGCAAGAGCAAGAGCAAGAACAAGACATTCGTTCCAACCCGGCCGCAAGGCGCTCCCCCTACGGCGCCGCCCGGCCCTATCCCAAGGAGATGACGATGGCTGCAAAGAAGATCCTGTTGTTGACCGGTGATTTCGCCGAGGACTACGAAACCATGGTGCCTTTCCAGGCACTGCAGATGGTGGGCCATACCGTGCATGCGGTATGCCCCGGCAAGAAAGCCGGCGACAAGGTCAAGACCGCCATCCACGACTTCGAAGGCGACCAGACCTATACCGAAAAGCCGGGCCACCAGTTCGCTCTCAATGCCAGCTTCGACGAGGTCAGCGCGGCAGCCTATGATGCGCTGGTGGTGGCCGGTGGCCGCGCGCCGGAATACCTGCGCTTGAATCCCAAGGTGATCGAACTGGTGCAAGCCTTTGCCAAGGCCGACAAGCCCATCGCGGCCGTCTGCCATGGTCCCCAGGTACTGGCCGCGGCCGGCGTGCTGGAAGGCAAGAAGGTCTCGGCCTATCCGGCCTGCGCACCGGAAGTCAAGCTGGCCGGCGGCCACTTCGCCGATATCGCGGTGGATGCCGCCATCACCGATGGCAAGCTGGTCACCGCCCCGGCCTGGCCGGCGCATCCGGCCTGGCTGGCGCAGTTCCTGCAGGTGCTGGGGACGCGTATCGAACCCTGAAGGCCCCGCCGGCGACAATCCGATAGCACGACACATGACGCACCCCCAGGGGTGCGTTTTTGTTGGTGGCTACGTCACGTCGCCGCACCGCACCGGCCATGAGGCAGATACCGATGGAGAAGTGAATCGATATATGCGCAGCCCTATTCTCATAGCGCAATATTCCTCGAAATTTTTCGATTGATTTATTGATGTAGAGCAACTTTATCCTGGCATTCACCTCCGTCCATCATGAAATAATCAAAACCGTTCCAGTCATATATATGCGTCGACAGGCCAACGCCGCTCAGGCAAGCCCGGAGCGGCCCCCCATCCAACGCCATGGATGCCGACAGTTTCACTCCTGATCCCTGCCCTGCCGGCTCGTACAACAACCTGTGGCCTCAGGACCCACACGTCATCGATTAGCCCATTATGAAAAACAACAAGCTTCGCACCGACTATTCCGCTACCGCCAATCATCCGGGCGCAACACCCGGATTCGCCTCGCCCACCGAGGCCGAAATCGGCTACCCCTACCCCGGCGACACCACCCTGATGTCCAGCACCGACACAAGCAGCAAGCTGACCTACGCCAACGCCAGCTTTGTCGACATCAGCGGCTACAAGCGCGAGGACCTGATGGGACAACCGCACAACATCGTGCGCCATCCCGACATGCCCAAGGAAGCCTTTGCCGACATGTGGTCGACCCTGCGCCAGGGGGACGCCTGGACCGCCCTGGTGAAGAACCTCCGCGCCGACGGCCAGCATTACTGGGTCCGCGCCAATGTCACGCCGATCCGGCGCGACGGCAAGATCAATGGCTATCTGTCGGTACGGACGCGTCCGCAATCCGAGGAAATCACCGCAGCGGCCTCCCTGTATCGGCGCTTCCGCGAAGGCCGTGCCGGCAACCTGGCCTTCCACAAGGGCTTGCTGGTGCGCCGGGGCCTGGGGGCGTGGACACGCCTGGGCCAAGTGATGCCAGTGCGCTGGCGACTGCGGCTGGCCATGGCGGGCGTGGCCGTCACCGCACTGGTCTTGTCCGTGCTGTACCCGGAACAAGCCCTGCCAACGTCAGCGGGCGTACTGGCGACCCTGCTGACGGCCGGGATCTGGCTGGAACACCGTATTGCCGCGCCGCTGGCGCAAGTGCTGGCGCAGGCCAAGGCGGTCGCGTCCGGGCAACCGGTTGAGCCGCAGGTCCTGAACCGGGTCGACGAGATCGGTCTCCTGCTGCGCGCCACCAACCAGGCCGGACTGAACCTGCGCTCGCTCATCGATGACGTGTCGGCCCAGATCCACGGCCTGAACCAGGTCACCCAGCAGATCGCCGGTGACAACAGCGCCCTGCGCCAGCGCACGGGCGAGACCCACTCCCACCTGCAACAGACCGCTGCCGCCGCCGAAGAGATGGCCACGGCCATGCTCCACAGCGCCGACACCGCCCGCAATGCCAATGCGGTGGCCCGCCAGACCAGCGAAGCAGCAGCCGAGGGCGGCAAGATCGTCATGCAGGTCGTGCAGACCATGCACCAGATTGCCGACTCCTCGGCCAAGATCGCTGAAATCAACGGCCTCATCGACAGCCTGGCCTTCCAGACCAACATCCTGGCCCTGAATGCCGCCGTCGAGGCCGCGCGGGCGGGTGAAGCCGGCCGTGGCTTCGCCGTGGTGGCCTCGGAGGTGCGCGTACTGGCCCAGCGCAGCGCCAAGGCCGCACGTGACATCAAGCAGCTGATCGCCGAGAGCGCATCCCAGAGCCAGGCCGGTGCCCGACTCGCCGAACAGGCAGGTCAAGCCATACAGACCATCGTCTCCGAGGTGCAGGGTCTGAGCACCCTGATCGGCGAGATCTCCAGCAGCACCGCCGAACAAAGCCAGGGCGTGGCGCTGGTGAGCCAGTCGGCGGTGATGCTGGACACCATGACCCAGCAGAACGCCGATATGGTCGAACACTCGGCCGCCGCCACGACCAACATGGAAGAGCGCCTGGCCATGCTGGTGTCAGCCATGCGCGTGTTCGAGCAGCGTTGACCGGAAGAGATCGACGTCGAAGGGACTCGCTGCCGCAAGGCACATCCGCAAGCGCACCCCGCAGGGTGCGCTTTTTTTACACCCTCTGTCCGCCATGCCTGTGATGCCCCGTGTGGAAGCGCACCTCCGTGCTACACGGTTTAGTTCCCCATGCACAAGGTTTCCATCAGGTATTTTCATTACGGACTTGATTCATCGCAACCCGGCTACCCCGACTGTCCCGCGCAACGATATACAGTGACCCATTCTCATTACCCCTGCTGTCCTGAGGGATAACATCAGGCCGGCCGCAGGTCGGCCCCACCGCCGTCGCCGAGGGAGTCCAATGTTCAGCATCACCAAACCAGACATCTGAGGCTGCCTCGCCGAGGCAGCCTCGCACCGACACCCCGGCAAGCCGGAACCCGCTGCCCTCACCCGTCCTCACCCGTTCTTTTCATCCACGTCATTCCCGCGCATCTCGCCGTGCGCGGGCAGGGCCTTGCTTTGCCATCGATTCGCCAACATGAAAATCAACGACCTCCCCGCCGACTTTGCCGCCACCAGCGATCCATTGCGTGCCGTCCCCAGGCTCGCCTTGCCCGGGGATGATGAAACCGGCTACCCCTACCCCGGCCGCGCCACCCTGATGTCCAGCACCGACACCAGCAGCAAGCTCACCTACGCCAACGCCACCTTTGTCGACATCAGCGGCTACACGCGCGAAGACCTGATGGGCCAGCCCCACAACATCGTGCGCCATCCCGACATGCCCAGGGAAGCCTTTGCCGACATGTGGTCGACCCTGCGCCGCGGCGATGCCTGGACCGCCCTGGTGAAGAACCGCCGCGCCGATGGCCAGCATTACTGGGTACGCGCCAATGTCACGCCGATCCGCCGCAACGGTCAGGTCCACGGCTATCTGTCGGTTCGTACACGGCCACAGTCCGCTGAAATCAACGCGGCGGCGTCGCTCTATCGGCGCTTTCGCGAAGGGCAGGCCGGCAGCCTGGCCTTCTACAAGGGCCTGGTGGTGCGCCGGGGCCTGGGCGCGTGGACACGCCTGGGCCAGGTGATGCCGGTACGCTGGCGCCTGCGGCTGGCCCTGGCAGGCGTGGGCACCAGCGCAGTGGCACTTCCCGTGCTGCTGCCGGGACAAGCCGTGGCGCTGTCAGCCGGTGTGCTGGTGACACTGCTGGGTGCCGGCATCTGGCTGGAGCGCAGCATCTCGGCCCCCCTGCAACAGGTCCTGGCGCAAGCCAAGGCGGTCGCCTCCGGGCAACCCGGAGAAGCCCACTCCCTGAACCGGGTCGACGAAATCGGTCTCCTGCTGCGCGCCACCAACCAGGCCGGACTGAACCTGCGCGCCCTCATCGATGACGTGTCAGCCCAGGTCCACGGCCTGAGCCTGGCCAACCAGCAGATCGCCGGCGACAACATCTCCCTGCGCCAGCGTACGGCCGAGACCCATGCCCATCTGCAACAGACCGCTGCCGCTGCCGAAGAAATGGCCACCGCCATGCGCCACAGCGCCGACACGGCCCAAAGCGCCAATGCGCTGGCCCGCCAGACCAGTGATGCGGCCACCCAGGGGGGCGAGATCGTCATGCAGGTCGTCAATACCATGCACCAGATTGCCGATTCCTCGGCCCAGATCGGCGAGATCAACGGCCTCATCGACAGCCTGGCCTTCCAGACCAACATCCTCGCCCTCAATGCCGCCGTCGAGGCGGCCCGGGCGGGTGAAGCCGGTCGCGGCTTTGCCGTGGTGGCCGGTGAAGTGCGCGTACTGGCCCAGCGCAGCGCCAAGGCCGCGCGCGATATCAAGCAGCTGATCGCCGAAAGCGTCTCGCAGAGCCAGGCTGGCGCCCGGCGCGCGGAACAGGGCGGCCTGGCCATGCAGACCATCGTCTCCGAGGTGAAGGGTCTGAGCGCCCTGATCGGCGAGATTTCCAGCAGCACCGCCGAACAGAGCCAGGGCGTGGCCCAGGTCAGCCAGTCGGCCCTGATGCTGGACGAGATGACCCAGAAGAATGCCGACATGGTCGAACACTCGGCCGCCGCCGTCGCCGACATGGAAGAGCGCGTGGCCATGCTGGTGTTGGCCATCCGAGTCTTCGAGCAGCATTGATCGCGCCGTATCTGCGCTGACAGGACTTGCCTTGCCGCCTTGCCGGCAAGTCCTGTTGGCGGCGCACTCCCCCTCGCCCTCCTCCCTGCCCCGATAGCCGCTAGAATCGCGCTATCCACCCATTTTTCGGCGACGCCACAATATGCGCGAAGATGATCCGTCTTCAGGGCATGCAGCCGATTTCCACCTCCCAGGCCATGAGCGACCAGGACCGCGAGATAACCGCCACCGTATTGCGCGAGCGATCGCGGCTGGGCGGCTTCATCCGCCGCCGGGTGGCCGATGCCGGCGAGGCCGAGGACATCCTGCAGGAGGTGTTCTATGAATTCGTCCAGGCCTACCGCCTGCCCGAACCCATCGAGCAGGTCAGCGCCTGGCTGTTCCGGGTAGCGCGCAACCGCATCATCGACCGCTTCCGCAAGAAGAAGGAAGAACCGCTGGCCGAGGCCAGCGATGCCGACGACTACGACGGTGCCGACAGCGCCTGGCGGCTGGACCTGGTCTTGCCGGCCAGCGCCGACGGCCCCGAGGCCGCCTACGTGCGGGCCACCCTGCTGGAAGCACTGCAGGCAGCCCTCAATGAATTGCCCGAGGCCCAGCGCGAAGTCTTCATCGCGCATGAACTCGATGGCAAGAGTTTCAAGGAAATGGCCGCCGCCAGCGGCACCAGCCTGAACACCCTACTGGCGCGCAAGCGCTATGCAGTCCTGCATCTGCGCGAGCGCCTGCAGGCGATTTATGACGAATTGGAGATGGAATGATGGACCAGGATCAAATGGACAATCGTGAACGCTCGCGCTGCCGCTTCGGTGCGCGCTGGTGGGCACTCAAGCTGGTGGTGGTACTGCTGTGCGTGCCCCTGCTGGGTGCGGTGGTCATGTACCTGTGGAACTGGGTGATGCCGCCGATCTTCCCCGGCGTGGCCGAGATCGGCTTCTGGCGCGCGCTGGGCTTGCTGGTGTTGTGCCGCATTCTCTTCGGCGGCTTCCGTGGACGCCCCGGTGGCTGGCGCGAAAAGCGCCGCCTGATGCGCGCCCGCTGGCAGGCCATGACCCCCGAGGAGCGCGAACGCTGCCACGCACGCATGGGCCGCTTCGGCCGTGGCCGCGAGCAGGAGTGAGCATGCCAGCCACCTCCTCCTCCAAGGCCAGCGACTGCAAGCAAGCCCCTGGCGTGATCGTGCCGGTGGTCAACCTCAAGCGTTGCGAAGGCAAGGCCGACTGCGTGCCGGTCTGCCCCGAGAACGTATTCGAAGTACGTCGCATCGACGATAGCGACTTCGCCACCCTGGGCTGGCTGGGCAAGTTCAAGCTGCGCGTGCATGGCATGCAGGTCGCCTATACCCCCAACGCCGACGCCTGCCGTGGCTGCGGCCTGTGCGTCAAAGCCTGCCCGGAGCGCGCCATCACGCTGGCACGGCGCTGACTTTCCCGGAACACGGCCCTTCCAGGAAGGGGCCTGCCGGCATCCTCCCCCAAGGAGTCTCCATGAAGCTGATTTCTCCCTCGCGTCCTCGCCGCGTAGTGGTCGCCGGCGCCAACAGTGCCACCGCCCGCCTGTTGCTGCTCCTACTGCGCGACTCCGGCGTGCATGCCACGGCGCTGGTGCGTCAACCGGCGCCCCTGGTGGCTGACGACGTCATCAGCGACTGGACCACCAACCCGCGCAGTGCCGAGGCCATCGCCGCCGCCGATGCGGTGGTGCTGCTGACCGGGGTCTGCGGCGCCAGTCACTGGGAGCACTACCAGCAAGGCATGGTCGATACTGCCCGCCAGGTGGCACAGGCGGTGGGAGAACGGGCGACACGGGTGGTGTATTTTTCATCGCTGGCAGCCGATGCGGCCTCGGAGAACTGGTACCTGCGCGCCAAGGGCCTGGCCGAAGCCGCCTTGCGACCGCTGCCGGGCAGCGTGATCTTCCGTCTGGGTCCGGTGGTGCGGGGCAGCCCGCAACCGCTGCCGTTCGAACAGGCATTGCTGCAACCGGGACCGGCGGCGCCGGTGATCCTCTATGGGGACCCGGAGCGCACCAGCCGTCCGATCAACCTGGGGGATGTCGCCACCATCGCCGAAGCCGCGGCACTAGGGGAAGGTACGCCCGGCCTGTATGAGCTGGGCGGCCCCGAAGAACACAGCCTGGCGCAACTTGCGCGGCTGGCCAATGGTGGCGACCTGCCTTTGCAGCGGGCCTCCCTGCAGGCGCTGCCCTGTCCGGCGCTGCAGCGCTCGGTCAGCGACCTGCTGGCGCGTATCGCCGCCCCGCGTGATGCCGGAGCCAGCCTGGAGACAGCAGCGCGCTTCGGCCTGCGGCTTACGCCCCTGTCGCTGGCCTGGCCGCTGGACGCGGTCGAGGCCTGAACGCCCCGAGGGCAGCCACCGGTCTCACTTGCCGGAGCGGATCCAGGCCGGCACATCCTTGTGCAGGAAGGCACGCAAGCCTTCACGTCCCTCCTCGGAAGCGCGCAGGTCGGCGATCACACCGGCGGTATAGTCGGCCAGTTCGGGCGTGACCCGCAGCGGATTGGCCACCTGCACCAGTTGCTTGGCCGCACGCATGGCTTGCGGTCCATTGGCCAGCAGGGTATCGATGATCTGCATGACCTTCACTTCCAGCTCGGCCGGCGACACCACTTCATGCACCAGGCCGACAGCCGCCGCCCGCACGGCCGAGAAGCGCTCGCCGGAGACGAAAAAGCGGCGCGCCTGCGACACCCCCATCTTGGCGATCACGTACGGGCTGATGGCCGCGGGCGCCAGGCCCAGCTTGACCTCGGAGAGCGCAAAGAAAGCCGTCTCGGAGGCCACGGCAATATCGCAGCATGACACCAGGCCCACACCGCCCCCCATCACCGCCCCCTGCACCTTGGCCACCGTGGGCGCAGAAAAACCATTGAGGGTCTCCATCAGCTTCGCCAGCTGGCGGGCATCGCGCAGATTGTCCTCGCGCGAAGCATCGGCCATGCGGCGCATCCAGGCCAGGTCGGCGCCGGCCGAGAAGGACTTGCCGGTCGAGGCCAGCAGCAGCACGCGGGTGCGCGGATCCTGACCGGCCTGGTTGATCAGTTCGATCAGATGGGCAATGAGCTGGTCGTCGAAGGCATTGTGGACATCAGGCCGGTTCAGCGTGATGGTGGCCACGCCACGGCTGTCGATATCGAGTTGGGCTGCGGCTGTCATGTGTACTCCTGTCGTTGTCTGTCTATGCACCGGTCCGGGGCGGTGTTTCTCAGGAGCATAACGTAAACGCTCCCGAAGGACTGTTGGGCGGAGGACAAACGAGGATAGGGATAGGCGGGAGTTGATGCGCCATATTAAGGTTCTGCTTGATGAGGCAGGCGACTAGAAGACCGGTACGCCACCCCAATCCATGAGTACACCTAATGGTTTTATGAAATCAAATCACTTTTTTTTCATGGATGACCCCACCTAAAATCCGTTTCGAACATCGTCAATGCGGAAATCCGGGTAAGGATCATCATGAACAAAGAATTCACATTTGCCATCAAGTGCATCAGTTTCGACGAGGACTATCGTCCCTCGGACAATACGCGCATCACCACCAACTTCGCCAATCTGGCCAGGGGGGCGAGTCGCCAGGAAAACCTGCGCAACACCTTCAGGATGATCGACAACCGTTTCAATGCCCTGGCGCATTGGGACAATCCCACCGGCGATCGTTATCAGGTCCGGCTGGACATCATCTCGGTCGGAATGAATGTCGATGGCGAAAACACTGGCAACGCCCTCCCCCTGATCGAGATCCTCAAGACCACGATCATCGATCGCCGCACCGGCGAGCACATCGCCGGCATCGTGGGGAACAACTTCTCGTCCTACGTGCGTGACTATGACTTCAGCGTGGTCCTGCTGGAGCGCAACAAGGACCAGCCGGCCTTCAGCGCGCCGGAGGACTTTGGCGACCTGCACGGCAAGCTGTTCAAGTCCTTCGTCAATTCGGACGCCTACCAGGCCCATTTCAGCAAGCCGCCCGTGATCTGCCTGAGCGTGTCCAGCAGCAAGACCTATGAGCGCACTGAAAACCGGCATCCGGTCCTGGGCGTGGAATACGTGCAGGACGCGTACTCCCTCACCGATGACTACTTCAGGAAGATGGGCTTGCAGGTGCGCTATTTCATGCCACCCAACAGCGCCGCGCCGCTGGCCTTCTATTTCTCCGGCGACCTGCTGGGCGACTACACCAATCTGGAACTGATCAGCACCATCAGCACGATGGATACCTTCCAGAAGATCTATCGGCCCGAGATCTACAACGCCAATTCTGCTGCCGGCAAATCCTATCAACCCAGCCTGAAGCACCAGGACTACTCGTTGACGCGGATCGTCTATGACCGCGAGGAGCGCAGCCGGTTGGCGGTCGAGCAGGGCCGCTTCGCCGAGGAGCACTTCATCAAGCCTTACCAGGCGGTACTGGCGCAATGGTCCGCCCACGCCGCGCACTGATTCATCCCACACACCAGGTCATCTACCGTGAAAAAACTCTTACCCACCTCCACTGCCGGCAGCCTGCCCAAACCATCCTGGCTGGCCGAACCTGAAAAGCTCTGGTCGCCCTGGAAACTGCAAGGTGACGAACTTCGCCATGGCAAGCAGGATGCCTTGCGCCTGGCGCTGCAGGAGCAGCAACACGCCGGCATCGATATCGTCAGCGATGGCGAGCAGACGCGCCAGCATTTCGTGACGACCTTCATCGAGCACCTGGACGGCGTCGATTTCGCCAAACGCGAGACCGTCAGGATCCGCGACCGCTACGACGCCAGCGTACCGACCGTGGTGGGCGCCGTATCGCGCCAGAAGCCGGTCTTTGTCGACGATGCCCGCTTCCTGCGCCAGCAGACCAGCCAGCCCATCAAGTGGGCGCTGCCAGGTCCCATGACCATGATCGATACGCTCTATGACGCCCATTACAAGAGCCGCGAAAAACTGGCCTGGGAGTTCGCCAAGATCCTCAACCAGGAAGCCAGGGAGCTGGAGGCCGCGGGGGTCGATATCATCCAGTTTGACGAGCCGGCATTCAATGTCTTCTTCGACGAGGTCAATGACTGGGGTGTCGCCACCCTGGAGCGGGCCATCGAAGGCCTCAAGTGCGAGACGGCCGTGCATATCTGCTATGGCTATGGCATCAAGGCCAATACGGACTGGAAGAAGACGCTGGGCTCGGAGTGGCGTCAATATGAAGAGGCCTTCCCCAAGCTGCAGCAATCCGGCATCGATATCGTTTCGCTGGAATGCCACAACTCCCATGTGCCCATGGATCTGATTGAACTGATCCGGGGCAAGAAGGTGATGGTCGGGGCCATCGACGTGGCGAGCCATACCATCGAGACCCCGGAGGAAGTCGCCGATACCCTGCGCAAGGCGTTGCAGTTCGTCGATGCCGACAAGCTCTACCCTTGCACCAACTGCGGCATGGCGCCCTTGCCGCGTGACGTGGCCAGGGGCAAGCTCAATGCATTGAGTGCCGGCGCGGAAATCATCCGTCAAGAGCTGGCGCGATAACACTGCCCCGGGCCATGGCCGTCGCGTGCAAATCGCGACGGCCATACCAGAAGAGCCGCACGGGCTCTGTCACACCGTACCTGCCATTGCTTCCTGCCATGTCCATTTCCAGTCCTGCCATCGCCCCCTCACGCTTGCGCGAGGCGCTCGGGCATTTTGCCTCCGGCATCACCGTGATCACCTCCCTGGTCGATGACGAGCCTGTCGGCTTCACCTGCCAGTCGTTCTATAGCGTGTCGATGAGTCCGCCACTGGTGTCCTTCTGCGTCATGTCCGGATCGGCCAGCCTTCCCAGGATTCGCGCGGCGGGACGGTTCGCCGTCAATATCCTGTCGGAGGAGCAGATCGGGGTTTCCTCGCAATTCGCCCGGCGCGGCGGGGACAAATGGGCCGGGATTGAATGGACGAGGTCAGCGCTGGGCAATCCGGTCATTGCCGGTAGCCTGTCTTGGCTGGATTGCCAGGTGCATGCGGAACATGCTGCGGGGGATCACGTGATCGTGATTGGTGAGGTGAAGGGATTGGATACGCAAGATGCGGCTGATGGGCAGCCATTGCTGTATTTCAGGGGGCAATATCGGAATATTGCCGTGGCTGAGGTGGTTTGAGCGGATTGATCTGAATTGATCTGAGTTGATCTGGATTGACTTGCTTGGCTTGGATTGCGTTCGGTGCGCATTCCACTGCCCTCTAACGCTCGCTGCGCGAGCGAAGGATTCGCCCACGTGCCGCGGGCCCGGTTTCGCTTGCAAGCGAAACCTTTCGAATCCCCCCCGCGATGTGCTCAGCACATCGCTAGGCGCCACCAAACAAAAAAGCCCGCTTGCGCGGGCTTTTTTATTTGGCGTCCCCTGGGGGATTCGAACCCCCGTACTCACCGTGAAAGGGTGATGTCCTAGGCCTCTAGACGAAGGGGACAAAACGGTTACAACTACAAACTTCCTCGAATCAGCTCTTCCACTAATTCACCCCACATTTCCATGTGGGTCGCTGGTGGAGGTAAGCGGGATCGAACCGCTGACCTCTTGCATGCCATGCAAGCGCTCTCCCAGCTGAGCTATACCCCCTGCGAAAGGAAAAGTCCCAAACTCCGGACTATCCAACCTCAAGGTAGCCTGAATAATCAGACTACTTCAACTTTCCAACAACCCGGCGGCTACCGGACTGCCTTACAACCTGGCGTCCCCTGGGGGATTCGCCCACATTCTGCGGGCCGCGGAATCGCTTTCAAGCGATTCCCTTCGAATCCCCACGCGATGTGCTCAGCACATCGCTGGACTTACATAGCCCGACCGTAGCCGGACTATTTCTTACCTGGCGTCCCCTGGGGGATTCGAACCCCCGTACTCACCGTGAAAGGGTGATGTCCTAGGCCTCTAGACGAAGGGGACACTGTACTTCTTCATACCTGTGCTGCTTGCTGGGTGACAGCACAGATATCAAAATCTGGCGTCCCCTGGGGGATTCGAACCCCCGTACTCACCGTGAAAGGGTGATGTCCTAGGCCTCTAGACGAAGGGGACAAGCAGGTACTTCAACTACATCTTCTTACTTCAACATCTCAAGCTTCGCCTGAAATATCACCGCCAAACATCTGCGGGTCGCTGGTGGAGGTAAGCGGGATCGAACCGCTGACCTCTTGCATGCCATGCAAGCGCTCTCCCAGCTGAGCTATACCCCCGTTGCGAAGAAGCGAGATTATGCAATACCTCTTTTCAAAAGACAACAGCTTTTTCAAAAATAATTTCTTTTTTTTAAAGATAAGCTGCCAAACGTGCCGCCACAGCCTCACGACCGAACAATTGCAGCACGGCGTCAATGGCCGGAGTCTGCAATTGACCGGCGACGATCAGGCGCAGGGGCATGGCCAGCTGCGGCATCTTGATGCCGTGCGCGGCCAATACTTCCTTGATCATCGGGGCGATCGCTTCCTTGGTCCATTCCACGGTGGCGACGCGCTGGGCAAAGTCGGCCAGGGCCGGCTTGATGGCGTCGGTGATGTGCTGGGCCACCAGGGCGGCGTCCGGGGCCGGCTGGCGGTAGAACATCAGCGCGGCGGCGGCGATCTCGTTGACGGTGTTGGCGCGGTCCTTCAACAAGGCGATCACGGCTTCCAGCGCCGGCGCGCCGTCGAAGGCGGCGCCCTGCTGCTCCAGCTGCGGGCGCACCAGGCCGGCCAGGCGGGCGTTGTCGGCCAGCTTGATGTAGTGGTTGTTGAGCCAGTTCAGCTTTTCCGGATTGAATTGCGCCGGGGCCTTGGTCAGGTGGTCCAGGTCGAACCATTCGCAGAACTGCTGCATCGAGAAGATCTCGTCGTCGCCATGGCTCCAGCCCAGGCGGGCCAGGTAGTTCAGCATCGCTTCGGGCAGGTAGCCCTGGGCCGGGTAGTCCATCACGCTGACCGCGCCGTGGCGCTTGGAGAGCTTTTCACCGTCGGCGCCCAGGATCATGGGCACGTGGCCGTATTCAGGCAGCGTGCCGCCCAGGGCCTTGAGGATGTTGATCTGGCGCGGGGTGTTGTTGACGTGGTCGTCGCCACGGATGACGTGGGTGATCTTCATGTCCCAGTCGTCCACCACCACACAGAAGTTGTAGGTCGGGGTACCGTCCGGGCGGGCGATCACCAGGTCGTCCAGCTCGCGGTTGGAGATGGTGATGGGGCCCTTGACCACGTCGTTCCAGCTGACCTCGCCCTCTTGCGGGTTCTTGAAACGTACCACCGGCTTGCGGTCTGCGGGAATGGCCGGCAGGGTCTTGCCCGGCTCCGGACGCCAGGTGCCGTCGTAGCGCGGCTTCTCGCCGGCGGCGCGCTGGCGCTCGCGCATGGCTTCGACTTCCTCGGGCGTGCAGTAGCAGTGATAGGCCGTGCCCTGCTCCAGCATCTGGCCCACCACCTCGCGGTAACGGTCCATGCGCTTCATCTGGTAGAACGGGCCTTCGTCATGCGCCAGGCCCAGCCATTGCATGCCCTCGATGATGGCCTGCACTGCTTCCGGGGTGGAACGCTCGACGTCGGTGTCTTCGATGCGCAGCACGAAGGTGCCGCCGAAGCGACGGGCATAGGCCCAGGAGAACAGCGCCGTGCGGGCGCCGCCCAGGTGCAGGTAGCCGGTGGGACTGGGAGCGAAACGGGTACGTACTTGAGTGGCAGTCATGATCGGGAATAAAAAACCAAAACGGCCTTGGCATGCCAAAGCCGTACAACGGTCAAGGGTTCAATCGGAAAGACGTCATTTTAACGCCTTTGCAGGCGGGCACGCCATGCCGGCGGCCCGCCCTGGCTGGAATGTTCAGTCGTTCTGCACCACGATGGTGGGGAACTTGCTGGACATGTCGCGCGCCTTTTCGGCCACCTTCACGGCGACCTTGCGGGCGATGGCCTTGTAGATCTCGGCGACCTTGCCCTGCGGATCGGCCACCACGGTGGGGGTGCCGGAGTCGGTCTGCTGGCGGATTTCCATGGTCAGCGGCAAGGCGCCCAGGAAGTCCACGCCGAAGTCGGCGCACATCTTCTCGCCGCCGCCCACGCCAAAGATGGGCTCGGCATGGCCGCAGTTGGAGCAGACGTGCATGCTCATGTTTTCCACGATGCCCAGGATGGGGATGCCGACCTTCTCGAACATGCGCAAGCCCTTGCGCGCGTCCAGCAAGGCGATGTCCTGGGGCGTGGTCACGATGACCGCACCGGTGACCGGCACCTTCTGCGACAGCGTCAGTTGCACGTCGCCGGTGCCGGGGGGCATGTCGACGATGAGGTAATCGAGCTCGCGCCAGTTGGTCTGGTCCAGCAGTTGCTGCAGGGCCTGGGTGACGATGGGACCGCGCCAGACCATGGGTTCGTCCGGGTCGATCATGAAACCGATGGAGGAGACCTGCAGGCCGTGGTTTTCCAGCGGCTCCATGGTCTTGCCATCCTTGGTCTCGGGCTGGCCCGAAATACCCATCATCATCGGTTGCGAGGGGCCATAGATGTCGGCATCCAGGATGCCCACGCGCGCGCCCTCGGCCGACAGCGCCAGCGCCAGGTTGACGGCGGTGGTCGACTTGCCCACCCCGCCCTTGCCGGAGGCGACCGCAATGATGTTCTTGACGTTGCTCTTGAGCTTGATGCCGCGCTGCACGGCATGGGCCACGATCTTGAACTGGACGTTGGCCTCCACGGCGGTGACGCCGGGCAGCTTGCCCAGGGCCTCTTCCACCATCTGGCGGATGGGTTCCAGCTGGCTGGCGGCCGGGTAACCCAGCTCCACGTCCAGCAGCACGCGGCCACCGTCGACACGGATGTTGCGCGCTTCCTTGCCGCGGATCAGATCCCGGCCGGTATTGGGGTCGATCACCTGCAACAGTGCCGCCTTGACCTCTTCCACTGTGATGCTCATTGATTCTCCTTGCTCAGAACCCGCAAGTCTATCGCAATCGCGCCCGCGCCGCCCTGTGACGGGATCAATGCAAGCCCATCCGCAACCGGATTTTCCTTGCAATCAAGCAACTACTGCGCCGGATCGCCATCGACTGATAGAATGACTCCCTTCGGCCACGCAAAACGTCGCCCTTTATCCACCCATCGCATCGTCCGTATTGCCAATGAGTACAACTGCACCTCGCCAACTCTTCGTCACAACCGCACTCCCCTACGCCAACGGCGCGTTCCACATCGGCCACATCATGGAATATATCCAGGCCGACATCTGGGTCCGGTTCCAGCGAATGCAGGGCAATGAGGTCCATTTCGTCGGCGCCGACGATGCCCACGGTGCGCCCATCATGATCGCCGCCGAGAAGGCCGGCATCACGCCGCAGCAATTCGTGGCCAACATCGCTGCCGGTCGCAAGCAGTACCTGGACGGCTTCCATATCGCCTTCGACAACTGGAGCTCCACCGACAGCCCCGAGAACCACGAGCTGTCGCAGGAAATCTATCGCGCCCTGCGCGACGAGGCCAAGCTGATCTCGACCAAGACCATCGACCAGTTCTATGACCCGGTCAAGAACATGTTCCTGCCGGACCGCTACATCAAGGGCGAATGCCCCAAGTGCGGTACCAAGGACCAGTACGGCGACTCCTGCGAGAACTGCAGCGCCGTCTACGCACCGACCGACCTGAAGAACCCGTACTCGACGCTGTCCGGCGCGACCCCGGTGATGAAGTCGTCGGAACACTTCTTCTTCAAGCTGTCCGACCCCAAGTGCGTGGAATTCCTGCGCGAATGGGCGCTGGAGAGCAACCGCCTGCAACCGGAAGTGGCCAACAAGGCCCGCGAATGGCTGGACGGCGAAGGCGGCCTGGGCGACTGGGACATCAGCCGTGACGCGCCCTACTTCGGCATCGAGATCCCCGATGCACCGGGCAAGTACTTCTATGTCTGGCTGGACGCGCCGATCGGCTACCTGGCCTCGCTGAAGAACTACTTCGGCAAGACCGGTCGTGATTTCGACGCCTTCATGGCCGACGAGAAGACCGAGCAGTACCACTTCATCGGCAAGGACATCACCTATTTCCACACCCTGTTCTGGCCCGCCATGCTGAAATTCGCCGGCCGCAAGACGCCCAACAACGTCTTCGCGCACGGCTTCATCACGGTCAGCGGCGAGAAGATGTCCAAGTCGCGCGGCACCGGCATCTCGCCGCTGCGCTACCTGGATATCGGCATGAACCCGGAATGGCTGCGCTACTACATCGCCGCCAAGCTGAATGCCAAGGTCGAGGACGTGGACTTCAACCCGGATGACTTCGTCGCCCGCGTCAACGCCGACCTGATCGGCAAGTACGTCAACATCGCCAGCCGTGCCGCCGGCTTCATCGCCAAGCGCTTCGAAGGTCGCGTCTCGACCCAGTGGGCCACGGGCGACGACGCCTTCCTGGGCAAGCTGCGCGGCGTGGCCGATGAAATCCGCGGCCTCTACGAGCAGCGTGAATACGGCAAGGCCCTGCGCCTGGTGATGGAACAGGCCGACGCCATCAACGCCTATGTGGATGCCAACAAGCCCTGGGAACTGGCCAAGGACACGGCCCGCGACGCGCAACTGCACGAAGTCTGCAGCCGCCTGCTGGAAGCCTTCCGCATCCTGACCGTCTACCTCAAGCCGGTGCTGCCGCAACTGGCCGCACAGGTGGAAGCCTTCTTCAAGGTCCAGCCCTTCCAGTGGGGCGACGTGACCGTGCCGCTGGCCGATGGCCATGTCATCAACGCCTACTCGCACCTGATGCAGCGCGTCGATCCCAAGATGCTCGATGCCCTGTTCGAGGCACCGGAAGCCCCCGCAGCCGCCGCTGCCGAAGAAAGCGCCATCGAGGAACTGGCCCCCGAGATCTCCATCGACGACTTCGCCAAGGTCGATCTGCGCATTGCCAAGATCGTCAACTGCGAAGCCGTGGAAGGCTCCACCAAGCTGCTGCGCCTGACCCTGGATGCCGGCGAAGGCCGCACCCGCAACGTCTTCTCGGGCATCGCCTCGGCCTACAAGCCGGAAGAACTGGTCGGCAAGCTGACGGTGATGGTGGCCAACCTGGCGCCGCGCAAGATGAAGTTCGGCGTCTCCGAAGGCATGGTGCTGGCAGCCTCGGCCAAGGACGAGAAGGCCAATCCGGGCATCTACGTGCTCAATCCGTGGCCGGGCGCCGAGCCGGGCATGCGGGTGCGCTAAGGCGCTGCCGGCCTGAAGGGAGTCTCCAGTATGGACCTGCTCATCCGCGAAGCCACCTCCGAGGACACCATCCTCATCGCCGACCTGACCCGGCACAGCTGGGCCAACAAGGTGGCGGCGAACTCGTCCGGCCACCGCGAGGCTGCCGATCACGTGGCCGAGGACCTGCAGCATGGCGGCGCCTTCATCCTGCTGCGCGGTGAAACGCCGGCCGGTTCGGTGCGCTGGATCCCGCTCGATACCGAGAGCGATGTCTGGGAAATCCGTCGCATGGGCATCGCCCCGGCCTTCCGGGGCGAGCGCCTGTCGCAGCACCTGATGGAAGCACTGATCCACCGGGCGCAAGCGGCCGATGTGCGCGAGCTGCGGCTGGCGGTGCGCCATGACCAGGCCAGGCTGGTGGACCTGTATGCCGCCTTCGGCTTCGAGATCGCGCCGGAACTGGAGTACACCCGGGCCAATCCGCTGGATGCGCCTCCCATCGTGATGCGCCGGATGATGCGTCACTGAAGTGACCGCAGGATCCGCAAGAAAAAATGCGACGCCACGGCGTCGCATTTTTTTCGTCTGGGGCATCCGGCCACGCTCAGCGCCGGTGATCCAGCCGCCGTGCAATCGCCTCCCCGGTGAACTGGATCACCGACACCAGCGCGATGAGGATCACGATGACCTCGAACATCACCCGCGTCTCGTAGCGTTCATAGCCATAGCGGATGGCCAGGTCGCCCAGGCCACCAGCCCCCACCGCCCCGGCCATGGCCGAGGCATTGATCATGGCGATGACGCTCACCGTCATGCCACCGACGATGCCCGGCAAGGCCTCGGGCAGCAGCACATGGCGCACGATGTGCCAGCGCCGGCACCCCATGGCGCGGGCCGCTTCCACCAGTCCGCCATCGACCTCGTTGAGCGAGACCTGGGCGATGCGGGCATAGAAAGGCAGCAGGTTCACCGTCAGCGGCACCACCGCCGCCCAGGTGCCCAGGGTGGTGCCGACCAGCCAGCGCGTCACCGGCAGCAGCGCCACCAGCATGATGATGAAAGGCACTGCCCGGAACACGTTGACCGTCACCGACAAGGCCCGGTGCAGGCGTGGCCGGGGGTAGAGATGGTGGCGCGCTGTCACCGTCAGCACCACTGCCAGGGCCAGTCCCAGCAGGATGGCCAGCACCGCGGCACTGCCCACCATCAGCAGGGTCTGGAAGAAGGCCAGGACATACTTGTCGAGTTCAGGCAGGGACATAGGCAATCACCTTGATACGACCGGCCCCCTGGCCGGCCTCGAATGACTGGCGCACGCGCGCCAGGTCCTGCGCCGGCAACAGGAACAGCAGTTCGCCTTGCGAGTGTCCGCGAATGCGGTCCAGCCCGCCATGGACCAGCACCGCCTGCGGCCCCAACTGCGCCAGCAGCGGCAGGGGCAGACCCTGGACCGCCGCGCTGCCATCGACATGCAGACTGACCAGCGCCTGGCCCGGACTACCGCGCAGATCGTCCACCAGTCGCGCCGCCAGGTCGGTCGGAACCCCGTGCAGCAAGGGACTGAGCAGCGCGCGCGTGGCATCGGCCTGCGGCTGGCCGAACACCCGCCACACCTCGCCCAGCTCCACGGCCCGCCCCTGGTCCAGCACCAGCACGCGGTCGCAGATTTCACGGATTACCGCCATGTCATGGGTGATCAATACCACCGTCAAACCCATGGCCTGGCTGACCTGGCGCAATAGCGCCAGGATGGATTGGGTGGTCTCGGGATCGAGTGCCGAGGTGGCCTCGTCGCAAAGGAGGATGTCGGGCTCGTGTACCAGCGCGCGGGCGATACCCACGCGCTGCTTCTGCCCGCCCGACAATCTGGCCGGGTAGACATCGGCCTTGTCGGCCAGCCCGACCAGTTCCAGCAATGCATCCACCCTGGTCCGGATGCGATCGGGCGGCACACCCGCCACCCGCAACGGCAGACCGATGTTCTCGCGCACGGTCTTGGCCGAGAGCAGGTTGAAGTGCTGGAAGATCATGCCGATGCGCCGCCGCAGGGCCACCAGCCCCGCTTCGTCGAGCGTGCCGACATCGATGCCGTTGACCAGGACCTGGCCCGAGGACACCGCCTCCAGCGCATTGAGGGTGCGCAGCAGGGTCGACTTGCCGGCACCGCTACGCCCGATGATGCCGAAGATCTCGCCACGGGCCACGCTGAAGTCGATCCCGCTCAGGGCCTGCACGCTCCCGGTCGGCGCGGCATAGTGCTTGCCGACCTCGCGCAGGGTGATGTGGGTGTCACCCGGGCGCGATGCCGTCGCGGCGTCAGACGTGGGCGTCGCCACTGGCGTCAGCGACGGCACCTTGCGACGGCGTGCCGGCAGGCTGATGCCGCCACGGATCAGGGCGGCGATACTCAAAATACCGGCACCACCGAGCCATTGAACTGCTTCTGGATGAACTGGCGCACTTCCTCGGACTGGTAGGCCTTCACCAGCGGTGCGACCCAGGGGGCATTCTTGTCCTGTTCGCGCACCACGATGATGTTGACGTAGGGATTCTGCTCACGCTTTTCCACCGCGATGCCGTCACGCGTGGCGATCAGGCCGGCCTGGTAGGCGAAGGTATTGACGATGGCAGCAGCATCGACATCCTCCAGCGAGCGCGCCAGCACCACCGAGGCGCTTTCGATCAGGTTGATCTTCTTGCGGTAGCCGCTGATATCCGACAGCGAGGCCGTGCCGGTGTAGGGATCGAAGCCCTCGCGCAAGGTGATCAGGCCGGCGTCGCGCAGGATCACCAGGGCGCGGGTCTGGTTGCTGGGGTCATTGGGGATGGCCACCTTGGCGCCCTCGGGCAGGTCCTTGAGCGACTTGTACTTCTTCGAATAGAAGGCGATCGGCGAGATATAGGTATCGCCCACGGCGCTGAGCTTGTAGCCGCGCTGCTTGATCTGGTCGCGCAGGAAGGGAATGTGCTGGAAGGAATTGGCATCCAGGTCGCCATTGTTGAGCGCCTCGTTGGGGCTGGCCGCGCCCGAGATGACGACGGCTTCGACATTGAGCCCGTTCTTCTTGGCCACCTGGGTCACCACCTGCCAGATCAGTTCGTCGGTGCCACCCCGCACGCCTACCTTCAACGTCCTGGTATCGGCGCCATGGGCCAGGCCGGACAGGCAAAAACTCGTCAAGGCGAGCACGGCGGACAGGCGGGAGAGAAGGGTCATGGAGGCTCCTTTTGTAGTGATCTGATGGGCGGGCAGAGATGCACCTTCCGGGTGCAGGCTAGCCAGTGTAGGGACGCCACTCCGCGCGGCCAACGAAGCTTTTCGTATGTCCTTATACGTCACCCCATGCGCCTGCCCACGCCCCAAGAACATCTGTTCATCAAGGTGTAACAAAGGATCGCTACCATCGTGAAAACGTTGCCAGGCGGCCGCTGCACACAGACCACCTACTTATCTATTTATCTATTTCGCATCACTTTCGACGTCCGGACAAGAAAATGGCCCAAGGGGAGAGGCAGGAAACCGCCTACATGGCCGTGCGCGTGGCACGGCTCTACTATTTCCAGAACATGACCACGGCGGCCATCGCCGACGAGATCGGTACCTCGCGGGCGACCGTCTCGCGCCTGCTGTCCTATGCGCTGGAGCGTGGCCTGGTGGAAATCCGCGTACACGACCCGCAGGAAATCTCCGGCAACCTGGAAACCCTGATCGCCACCCATTACCGCCTGCGCTCCATCCAGGTGGTGCCGGTGGCGGCCGCCGCCAGCGACAAGGAAACCCTGCAGCGCGTGGCCGCCCATGCCGCCGCCTATGTCAATGCGCTGGTGACGCCCTCGTCGGTCATCGGCCTGGCCTGGGGCACCACCGTCTCGGAGATCGCCGACCAGTTGCTGCCGCGTCATGTGCATGACGTCGACGTGGTGCAGTTGAATGGCTCCGGCAGTGGCGCCAGCTTCATCAATACCTTTGGCGAATCGATCGTCTCGCGGGTGGCGCAGAACTATGGCGCGCGCGCCCATCATTTCCCGGTGCCGGCCTTCTTCGACTACGCCGACACCCGCAGCGCGCTGTGGCGCGAAAAGAGCATCCAGGCCATCCGCGACCTGCAGGACCGCGCCTCCATCCTGCTCTTTTCCATCGGCGCCGAGGCCACCGGCAGCTACATCCATACCGCTGGCTACCTGGGTGAACAGGAACGCCAGATCCTGCGCGACGAAGGCCTGGTAGGCGACATCGCCACGGTGTTCTTCCGCGAGGATGGCAGCTGGCGCGACGTCGCCCTCAATGCCCGCAGCAGTGGCCCCGACCTGGGCTGCTTCCAGCGCGCGCCGCATTCCATCTGCGTGGTCTCCGGCACCGGCAAGCTGCCCGGCCTGAAGGCGGCGCTACGCGGCGGCTTCATCAACGAACTGATCATCGACGAACCCAGTGCGCGCCTGCTGGTGGAGCATATCCGCCGCAGCAGCCTGGCCACGTCCTGAGCCATCACCACGGGGAAACCGCAATGGCAGCCATCTCCTTGCAGGGCCTGTGCAAGCACTGGGGCGAGGCCCAGACCCAGGGCATCACGGGCATCGATATCGAGGTGAAGTCGGGGGATTTCACCGTCCTGCTGGGGCCTTCGGGCTGCGGCAAATCCACCACCCTGCGCCTGATCGCCGGACTGGACAAACCCAGCGCCGGCCGTATCCATATCGGCGGGAAGGATGTGACGCAGCTGCCGCCGGCGCAGCGCAAGATCTCGATGGTGTTCCAGTCTTATGCCCTGTTCCCGCACCTGAGCGTACGCGACAACATCCTCTTCGGCGTACGGGTGCGCAAGGAGCCGCGCCAGGGGTATGAGGCGCGACTCAAGCGCGTGGCCGATATCCTGGGACTGTCGCACCTGCTGGACCGGCGTCCGGCGCAGCTCTCCGGCGGCCAGCAACAGCGGGTAGCGCTGGGTCGCGCCATCATCGCCGACGCCCCGGTCTGCCTGATGGATGAACCGCTCTCCAACCTCGACGCCCAGTTGCGCCAGGAAATGCGCCGCGAGATCCGCGCCCTGCAGCAGCAGCTCGGCATGACCATGATCTACGTCACCCACGACCAGACCGAGGCCATGAGCATGGCCGACCAGGTGGTCTTGCTGCGCGATGGCCGCATCGAACAGGATGCGCCGCCCGCACAGCTGTATGCGCAACCGGCCAGCGCCTTCGCGGCCCGCTTCATCGGCACGCCGCCCATGAACCTGCTGGCGCTGGAGTCTTCCCCGCAAGGCCTGGTCATCGCCGGCAGTACGCACAGGGTCAGGGACGATGCCAACACGCCGCTGCAACTGGGCCTGCGCCCGGAGCACATCCGCATCGCCGATGACGGCGTGGCGGCGGTGGTGGAGACGGTCGAATACTTCGGCGCCGACACCATCGTGGCCGCACGCATCGGCCAGGCATCCCTGATGGCGCGGGTGCCGGGCCAGCACAGCCTGCGCTCCGGCGCGGCGATACGACTGGCCTGGGATGCCCGCGACCAGTACTTCTTCGCGCGTGACAGCGGCCTGCGCCATGGCTGATGCGCGTCCTGTTTTCCGTTGCAAGTCCACCTTCCCCTCATGGAGATGTCTCATGCGTAGAACCATCCTGAAATCCCTGGCCGCACTGGCCGTCACCGCCGCCTTCAGCGCCCCGGTCCTGGCGGCCAACCCGGTCGAGATCAGCTTCTACTACCCGGTCGCCGTCGGTGGCGCGGTGACCAAGACCATCGACAGCATGGTGGCCGACTTCGAGAAGGCCAACCCGGACATCAAGGTCAAGGCCATCTATGCCGGCACCTACCAGGAAAGCATCGTCAAGGCGCTGACCGCCTTCAAGGGCGGCACCCCGCCCACGCTGGCCGTGCTGCTGTCGACCGACCTGTTCACGCTGATCGACGAGAACGCCATTGTCTCCATCGACAGCCTGGCCAGCAGCGCCGAAGACAAGAAGTGGATCGATGGCTTCTACAAGGGCTTCATGGACAACAGCCAGACCGAAGGCAAGACCTGGGGCATCCCCTTCCAGCGCTCGACCATCGTGATGTACTACAACAAGGCCCTGTTCAAGGAAGCCGGCCTGAACCCCGAGAAGGCCCCGGCCACCTGGAACGAGATGGTCGAAGCCGCCAGGAAGCTCACCAAGCGTGACGCCGCCGGCAACGTCAGCCAGTGGGGTGTGAAGATCCCCTCGACCGGTTTCGGCTACTGGATGTTCCAGGCCATGACGGCCTCCAACGACACCCTGCTCATGAACAGCGCCGGTACCAAGACCTACTTCGATAAGCCGGGCGCGGTCCAGGCGCTGCAGCACTGGGTCGACCTGACCACTCGCGAGAAGGTCATGCCGGCCGGCGCCATCGAATGGGGCACCACGCCCAAGGACTTCCTGGAGCAGAAGGCAGCCATGGTCTGGACCACCACCGGCAACCTGACCAATATCCGCAGCAATGCCAGCTTCCCCTTCGGCGTGGCCATGCTGCCGGGCATCAAGCATCCGGGCAGCCCCACCGGCGGTGGCAACTTCTATGTCTTCAACAAGACTTCGCCGGCCGAGCAGCAGGCCGCCATGAAGTTCATCCGCTTCGCCACCGAACCGGCGCGCGCGGCCCAGTGGTCGATCGCCACCGGCTACGTGGCACCGCGCCAGGACGCCTGGGATACGCCAGAAATGAAGAAGTACCTGCAGGATGTCCCGGCCGCCGACGTCGCCCGCGAGCAGATGAAATACGGTGTGGCCGAACTGTCCACCCATGACAACCAGCGCGTGACCAAGGCCCTGAACGACAATCTGCAGGCGGCGCTCTCCGGCACCAAGACAGCGGACGCCGCCTTGAAGGACGCCCAGCGCGAAGCCGAGCGCATCCTCCGCGCCTACGGCCGCTAAGGCGCAGCGCACCTGGCCCGCCGATGAAACGCCTGTCTTCCTCCGTCCTGCCCTGGCTGCTGCTCTCGCCGGCCATGGTGCTGCTGATCGCCTTTACGCACTATCCGGCGCTGGCGACGCTGTGGCATAGCTTCTTTTCCACGCCCAAGGGCGCCAGGCCGTCGGTGTTCGTCGGTCTGGAGAACTATGCGCTGATGGTGGACGATCCGGTATTCTGGCGGGCCTTGTGCAACAACCTGTGGTTTGCCTTCGGCACCATCCCGGTGGCCATTGCCCTGGCCATCCTGATGGCCCTGTGGGTCAATGAACGGCTGGCCGGGCGCGGTGTGCTGCGCCTGGCCTATTTCACGCCGACGGTGCTGCCCATGATCGCGGTGGCCAATATCTGGCTGTTCTTCTACACGCCCCAGTACGGCTTGCTGGAGCAGATCACCGGCGCGCTCGGCCTGCCCTCGCACAACTGGCTGGGCAATCCTGACACCGTGCTGGGCGCTCTGATGGTGGTCGCGGTGTGGAAGGAAGCCGGTTTCTTCATGATCTTCTACCTGGCCGCGCTGCAGCAGATCTCCCCGGTGCTGGCCGAAGCCGCCGCGCTGGAAGGCGCCTCGCGCTGGCAGTATTTCTGGCAGGTGCAGTTCCCGCTGCTGATGCCGACCACACTCTTCGTGCTCATCAATGCCCTGATCAATGCCTTCCGGCTGGTGGACCATATCGTGGTCATGACCAAGGGCGGCCCGGACAATGCCAGCGCGCTGCTGCTGTACTACATCTATGAAGTCGGCTTCGCCTTCTGGGATTCGTCCTACGCGGCGGCGCTGACGGTGGTGCTGCTGGCCATGCTGGGGCTGATCGCGCTGGTGAAGTTCCGCATCCTCGACCGCAGGACCCACTACCAATGAATCAATGAATGCGCCGACCTCCCCCTTCGCCACCGGCAGCCGGACACTGGAAACCCTGTCCGCCTGGGCGCTGGCGCTGCTGTGGCTGCTGCCGCTGCTGTATGCCCTGTGGACTGCTTTCCACCCGGCCGCCTACGCCACCCGCTTCGCCCTGGACGCGCCGCTGACGCTGGAGAACTTCGCCAATGCCTGGCATGCGGCGCCCTTCCCGCGCTACTTCCTCAATACCTTCCTGCTGGTGAGCCTGATCCTGGTGGCGCAGATGGTGCTGGCGACGCTGGCCGCGTATGCCTTTGCGCGCTTCAGCTTCCGCGGCAGCAATGTGATGTTCATGCTGGTGCTGATGCAATTGATGGTGATGCCCGACATCCTCATCGTGGAAAACTACCAGACCATGAACCTGCTGGGCCTGCGCGACACCATCCTCTCCATCGGCCTGCCCTACTTCGCCTCGGCCTTCGGCATCTTCCTGCTGCGCCAGACCTTCAAGACGGTTCCCCGCGAGCTGGACGAAGCGGCCACGGTCGAAGGCGCCTCGCCCATGCAGATCCTGATGCAGGTGTATGTGCCGCTGGCCAGGCCGATCTACATCGCCTTCGGACTGGTCTCGGTGAGTACCCACTGGAACAACTTCCTGTGGCCGCTGATCGTCACCAACTCGGTGGAATCGCGCCCGCTGACGGTGGGGCTGCAGGTGTTTTCCTCCACCGACCAGGGGGTGGACTGGTCCATCATCACGGCCGCCACCCTGATGACCTCGGCACCGCTGCTGCTGGCTTTCCTGCTGTTCCAGCGACAGTTCGTGCAGTCGTTCATGCGGGCGGGGATACGCTGACGCCATCCGCCGCATACACATTGCGCCCCTGGTAGCTACGACGGCAGGTGTGGTCAGGGGCGTCCTGGCGACTTCCCGAACCACTCAACCTCCCCGGCCGCCTTTTGCTGCGAACGCCACGCGTCATACTGTGTGTCGATACTGCGGGTACAGTCGCGGTAGTCCCCATAGCCGACTTTTCCATCGCAACGATCGTGAGCCTTGTCTTGAGCCATTCCAGAAAGGCCAAATCCGGCCTTGTGCAAATCGAAATCTGGTGTCGAGCAGGCACTGGCAAGACAGCAGGCCAGCGCCAGGACAGACAATCGGGTGGTCGTTCGATAAACAAGTGATGACATGAGCACTCCTCACGCGCGTCGGGCGGCGACATTGTTAAGGATGCTTATTAGATGACATGAGCAAGCCCCACCGAGAGACAAGCCGAAGGAATACAGGAATGTCCGAAGAATCACGAGAGACTGCTTTTCCGCAGTTCTTCTTTTCATTGCTCGACGCGCAGCGGCATCACGTCACCGGCATCCTCCGTATACCGTGCAATTGACGATAGAACGGTAAGAGCTTCCCGCTTAATGCCCGGAAATCTCCGAAATCGAGGTCCGCACCACCTGCCGGGTGGTCATGTCGAAATGCACGTTGAAGAGGCGATCCTCGTGGACGTAGTGGTATTTCCAGTCCCACACCTCCTCGTTCTTGCGGGCGAAGGGCACCACGCTGCGCGGGCGGCCGAACTGGCGGCGTACCTCGTCGGCGCTCATGCCGGGGCGGATGGTGTCGAAATGTTCCTGGGTCAACACCTGGGTGTAGTCGACCAGCATCCCGGAAGCGCCGATGGCGAACATCCAGGTGCGGATGCCTTCCGGTCCCTTGGGATATTCCAGGGTGTGGGCGCCTCCGCCGTCTTCCCAGACGGTATCGGGTTGCCCCATCACGCCGCGCACGTCGGCTTCGCTGGAGATGCCCTTCTGCAACTTGTCCAAACCGAACTCCTCGATGGGATTGCCATTGCGGTCGCAGCCGAACATTGCCAAAGCGGCAAGCAAGGCGCCGAAGCTGGCGGCGTGGCGACGCAGGCGGGTGAATAAAGGCGCAGTCATAGGTAATTGATTATCCCTGATGAAGACAAGGTAAAATACGGCTTCTGTGTAACATTTTGGCCTGACCTCATCATGATCTTCGGAAAAAAGACCACCTACGTATCTGAAATCACCCAGTTCATCGACGAACTGAAGACGAAGAACCCGAAGCTGGAAGACTCTCAGCGTGACGGCCGTGCCCTGCTGTGGGACAAGGAGCCGCTGGACCTGGACAAGACCGCCCGTGAGAAGGCCTCGCGCGTGGCGCAGCAGCCCTACGTCTACCAGAGCCACTAAGCTGTTCGCATGACGGTTCAAGCAGGTGGCGCCGACACCGCCGATCAGCCCGGCGAGCAACGCAACGTCGACGCCATCGACATCACCCCCGCAGGACAACAGGACACCACGCCCGACGTGATCGACGGCGTGGCGTTGGCGCGCCTGTACGGCGAGCCGCTGTTCCAGCTGCCCAACGACCTCTACATCCCGCCGGATGCGCTGGAAGTCTTCCTGGAAGCCTTCCAGGGACCGCTGGACTTGTTGCTGTACCTGATCCGCAAGCAGAACTTCAACATCCTGGACATCCCGCTGGCCCAGGTCACCGCCCAGTACCTGGAATACGTCGAACAGATCCGCAAGCAGAACCTGGAACTGGCCGCCGAATACCTGCTGATGGCGGCCATGCTCATCGAGATCAAGTCGCGCATGCTGCTGCCGGCCAAGCGGGCCGAGAGCGGCGAAGAGCCCGAGGATCCGCGCGCCGAACTGGTACGCCGCCTGCTGGAGTACGAACAGATCAAGCTGGCGGCCCAGGAGCTGGACCAGCTGCCGCAGGTCGGGCGCGACTACGTGCGCACCCAGGTGCACATCGAGCAGACCGTGGTCACCCGCTGGCCCGAGGTCAACATGGATGACCTCAAGTCGGTCTGGGCCGATATCCTCAAGCGCGCCAAGCTGACCCAGCATCACCACATCAGCCGCGAGGAACTGTCAGTGCGCGAGCACATGACGGGCATCCTGCGCCGCCTGCAGACGGCGCGCTTCGTCGAGTTCTCGGATCTCTTCGAGCCCTCCCGCGGCGTACCGGTGGTGGTGGTGAACTTCATCGCCCTGCTCGAACTGGCCAAGGAAACGCTCATCGAAATCACCCAGGCCGAAGCCTTCGCGCCCATCTATGTCAGACTGTCGTATTCGCCCAGCTGAGCGGGCGACACCCACCGGCAACCCGGGCCGGGCCGCGCATGACGCCAGCGCTGGCCGGCCTGCAACCAGAGAATCCGCATGAAAATCATTTCCTCGATCGAAGAACTCCGCGACCACCTGCGGGGCCAGTTGCGCACCGCCTTCGTGGCGACCATGGGCAACCTGCACGAAGGTCACCTCTCGCTGATGCGCCTGGCGCGCACCCACGGCGACCCGGTGGTGGCCTCGATCTTCGTGAACCGTCTGCAATTCGGCCCCAACGAGGACTTCGACAAATACCCCCGCACCTTCCAGGACGACGTCGAGAAGCTGGAGAAGGAAGGCGTCTACGTGCTCTTCGCCCCGACCGAAAAGGACATGTACCCGGAGCCGCAGGAATACCGCGTGCAGCCGCCCGATGGCCTGGGCAATACGCTGGAGGGTGAATTCCGTCCCGGCTTCTTCACCGGCGTCTCGACGGTGGTGATGAAGCTGTTCTCCTGTGTGCAACCGCGCGTGGCCGTGTTCGGCAAGAAGGACTACCAGCAGCTGATGATCGTGCGCAACATGGCACGCCAGTTCGCCCTGCCCACCGAGATCGTCGGTGCCGAGACCTATCGCGCCGAGGATGGCCTGGCACTGTCCTCGCGCAACGGTTACCTGTCGGCCGAGGAGCGCGCCGAGGCGCCGCTGCTCTACAAGGTGCTCAACAATGTGGCCGAGGAAGTGCGTGGCGGCCAGACCAATATCGCCCTGGTCGAGCAATTGGCCATGGAGCGCCTGGCCGGACGTGGCTGGAAGCCGGACTACGTGGCCGTGCGCAAGCGCATCGACCTGCAGGCACCGAGCGCAGCCGACATCGAACAGGGCGCGCCGTTGGTGGTCCTGTCGGCGGCCAAGCTGGGGGCGACCCGCCTGATCGACAACCTGGAAATCTGAAGTGCGGGCCGCGGCCGGGCTCTGGCTGGCCGCGCTTGCGCTGGCAGGCCCGGCGCAGGCGACGGTCACCGTCCAGGACGACCTGGGCAATACGGTGACGCTGGCCCAGCCAGCCCGCCGCATCGTCAGCCTGGCACCGCACGTCACCGAACTGCTGTATGCCGCCGGCGCCGGCGACAGGCTGGTGGGTGTCAGCAATGTCAGCGACTATCCCCGCGAGGCCGCGCAACTCCCTTCCGTGGGCAGCTTTGCCGCGCTCGACCTGGAGCGCATCCTGGCCCTCAAGCCCGACCTGATCGTGGCCTGGCACAGCGGCAACAAACCCGCGCAACTGGCGCGCCTGCGCCAGTTCGGCATCCCTCTCTATGAAAGCCAGCCGGCCGATTTCGGCATGATCGCCACGTCGCTGGAGCAACTCGCCCATCTGGCCGGCAGCGATGCCACTGGGCAGGCCGCGGCCTCCGCCTTCCGGGCGCGCTGGCAAAGCCTGCAGGCGCAGTATCGCGGACGGCCCGAGGTCAGCGTGTTCTACCAGATCTGGAGCCAGCCGCTGATGACACTCAACGGTCACCACATGGTGTCATCGGTGCTGCGCCTGTGCGGTGGTCGCAACATCTTCGCCGACCTGCCGCAACTGGCCCCCACCGTCAGCGTCGAAGCGGTGCTGGCAGCCGATCCGCAGGTGATCCTCGCCCCGGGTGATGCGAAGGACCAGCCGCTGGAGCGCTGGCGCCAGTTCCCGCGCCTGCGTGCGGTGCGCGATGCTCAGCTCTACAGCGTCAATGCGGACTGGCTCAACCGGGCCGGGCCGCGCATCCTGGATGCAGCCGCAGAAGTCTGTGCTCGCCTGGATCAGGCCAGGGCGGCCATGAAATGAAAATCCCTCCAGGTCTGGAGGGATGGTTTGCCAGGAAAGCAAGGTCTAGAAGCGGTATTTCACACCGGCGCTGTACAGGTTGGCATTGACAGTCACTTCATCGTCCCAGGAGCCGCCGAGACGCTGCAGGCGTGTGAAACCGGCGTTAGCGCTCCAGTTCGATGTCAGGTCGAACTCATAACCCAGGCCCAGAAGATAGCCGTTGCCCGATTGCGAGTGGTTGCGGGTATTACGGAAGCGGTTAGGGACTTCATCAACGATCTGGACCGATACCGTGGAATTCATCAACCCGCCCTTGATGTACAGGCCCGGCACGAATTGGGTGAATTTATAGATGGCACTCACATCGAAGGCGTCGGTACTGGCCTTCAGGTTCCAGCGACGATCACCGCGGACAAGCTCGCGCTCGAAATTGCCCAGGCTCAGATAGCTCGCTTCCACCGAAAAGTTGGGAGTGAAGCGGTAGCCAATCAGGGCGCGCAAGGCCCCAGCATTGCGCGAATCCGAATAATTCCGGGTGGTGGGCGCATCTTTTTCGCTGACGAGGTAGCTGCTCATGCCGCCCTCGATGCCGATATAGACGCCGCTATCTGACTTCACAGCCTGGGCCCAGGTGGGAACGGAAGATGCCGCCAGCAGCACACCAGCGAACAGTAAGCGCATTTTCTTCATAGGTCTCTTCTCAAAAATTGAATGGGTCTCCACGAACCCTTGCAGCAAGGCCGCAAGGATGGTGGAGGCGGGCGGATGATAGAAGTGAGGGAGAGAAAAGACCGGAGATAGCGAAGAATGCGTTCAGAAAATCGTCGTAATTCGAATTGGCCATCGAAAGCAGCCGAGCTACAAGCGATAAATTCCGCCGCCAGGTGCAGAAAAACAACTGCTCCGATAGCGCGCCCAGGCAAAAAAAATCCCCCCGCAAGCGGAGGGATTTCTGCGTACCTGCGTACTAAGGCATCAGCGCTTAGAACTTGTACTTCACGCCAGCCGAGTACAGGTTCATCTTGTTTTCGCTTTGGCCACCCAGCTTTTCCAGGCGGGTAAAGCCGACATTGATGCCGACGTTCTTGGTGACGCTGAACTCATAGCCCAGGCCGTACAGGTAACCGCTGCCCGATGTCGAGAACTTGGAAGTGCCGGAGGGTTGGCTCAGCTCCAGGGACACCTTGGATTGGGTGGCACCCGCCTTCAGGTACAGGCCCGGCACGAATTCGGTGAACTTGTAGATCACGGACAGATCCGCACCCTGGACATTGGCCTTCACGTTGTAGCGCACGGTGCGGGCGACGTTGGTGCCGTCCTGCTTGAAATCGTCGGTGACGAAGTAGCCCAGCTCCAGAGCGAAGTTCTTGTTGATCTGATAACCAACCAGGGCGCGCAGGGCGCCAGTTTCGTTGGTTTCGGAGGTCTTCACACCGTTGGTCGGGGTGGCGATGGCGTTGATCGAGGCGATACCGCCTTCGAGTCCGACATACACGCCGCTGTCGGCGGTCTGGGCTGCCACCGAACCGGCGGTCATCATTGCGGCTACTGCTACTGCTGCTGCGATCTTCTTTTGCATTTCTTATAATCCCTAGGAATATGTCAGTCTTTTGTCAGGGTTTCCCCGCCGCAATTATATCGACTGGTGAGAATGCGTAAATATTTGTTAAGGGATTTCTCGAACAAATTCGATTTTTTAGACGAAAAACAACAGCGCATCCCCTTACGGAGTACGCGCCCGACACACCAGCAAAGTGCGTTCGCTAGAGACTGGAAAGAAAGACGCTGCAGCCATCCTGGCTGAGCTGAGTGAAGCGGCAGCCGAAGGCGGCTTCCAGCAGGGACGGCACCATCACCTCACTGACGGTCCCGGCATGAGACCCGTCAGGTCCCAGCAGCAGGACGTGGGTCGCGAAACGCTTGGCCAGATTGATATCGTGACAACTCGCCACCACCGCCTTGCCCTGCTCCGCCAGCCCGCGCAGCAATTGCATGATCTGCAATTGCGCGGCGATATCCTGGTGTGAAGTCGGCTCATCGAGCAGGTACAAGGCCGGATCCTGGACCAGCAGTGTGGCCAGCGCCACGCGCTGCCGCTCTCCGCCCGACAGTTGCAGCAGGTCATGCCCGGCCAGCGCGGCCAGGCCGACCTGTTCCAGCGCCGCCCGTGCCAGTTCGCCATCCCCAGCCGGCTGCCCCCAGCCGCCACCATGCGCGAAACGCCCGGCCTGCACGGCCTCAAGCACCGGCAGGGAGAAGGCATCATGCTGCTGTTGCAGCAGCAATCCCCGGTGCAGGGCCATGGTCGGCACGGCCATCCCGGCCAGCGGCTGTCCTTGCAATAGCAGTTGGCCGGCATACGGGCGCTGCAGGCCGGCGGCGGCGTGCAGCAGCGTGCTCTTGCCGATGCCATTGCGCCCCAGCACGCACCAGAACTCGCCAGCGCGCGCTTGCCAGTCCAGCCCCGCAAGCAGGATGCGCCGGCCTGCCCTGATCTCCAGCTGCCGGGCCTGCAAGACCAAGTCGTCAGGGCGGCTCATACACGGCTCCGTGCCAGCAGCCACAGGAACACCGGCACCCCGACCAAGGCCGTGATGACGCCCACCGGCAATTGCACGGGGGCCACCACGGTGCGGGCCAGCAGGTCGGCCAGCGTCAGCGCCGCGCCGCCACCCAGGACCGAGGCCGGCAGCAACAGCCGCTGGTCATTGCCCCACAGCAGCCGCAAGGTATGCGGTACTACCAGGCCGACGAAACCGATGGTTCCGGCCATGGCCACGGCCATGGCGGTACAGGCCGAGGCCACGCACAGGCTCATGACCCGCAGGCGCAACACCGGCACACCCAGCAACTGGGCAAAAGCATCGCCACGCGCCAGCAGGTTCAGCGACGGCGCATGTCGCAGGCTCCAGATCAGCGCCAGCAGCAGCACGACCGCCGCCAGCGGCAGCAGGCGGGCATCATCGAGGTCCCCGATCAGCCAGAACACCATTCCGCGCAATTGCGCGTCCGGCGCCACCGACAGGGCCAGCGAGATCAGCGCGCCAAAGCCGGCCGCCAGCATCACGCCGGTCAGCAGCAGGCGCTGGCTGGACAGCAGCGGCGAGGTCGCCAGATGCCGCAGCGATTGCCGTACCAGGCCAAACAGCAGCGCCATCGCCAGCGCCGCTCCCAGCAAGGCGCCAGGTGCGGTCGCGGCCTGTACCGGCAGGCCCAGGTGCAATGCCGCCAGCATGGCCAGCAAGGCCCCGGCCGCCGAACCACCAGACAGGCCCAGCACATACGGATCGGCCAGCGGATTGCGGAGCAGCACCTGCATCAGCGCCCCCGACAAGGCCAGCGCGGCGCCCACCACGAACGCGGTCAGCGCGCGCGGCACCCGCAGCGACAGCAACAATGACACCGTGTCGGCCGGGGCCGAAGGACGCAGGCAGCCCGTGCTGCCGCACAAGGCGGCCGCCGCCAGCGTCAGCAGCGACACCAGCAACAAGACGGCAAGCAGGGAGAACAGACGTCGCATCGGCAATCCGGATGGGGAGGTTGGAATTCAGGCGTCCCGCATCAGAAATCGTAGCGGGCCGTGAATTTTACCGCCCGACCGTTTTCCGGATAGATGCCGGAGACGGCGCCACCGGAACAATCATAGGCCTGGGAATAGTAGGTGCGGTCGGCCAAGTTGGTCCCGGTCACGGCAAACTCCCAGGCGCTCACCCGCACCGCGTAACGGGCATCGAGGGTGGTGAAGGAGGGCATCCTGGCGCAGGTATTGGCGAAGTCATTGCCCATGCGCTGACGGTCCACCCAGCGCACACCGGCGTCGGCGCTCTGCTGGCCGGACTTCCAGTTGATCCGGGTCGACAGGGTGTTCCTGGGCACCAGCGCCAGCTCCTTGCCGTTGTTGACACCATCGGCGAACTTGGCGTCGATATGCTGGTAGTTGGCGCTGAGGGTGATGCTGTCGTTCACGCGCAGGCGCCCTTCCAGTTCCACGCCCTGGTGCAGGGTGGGATCGAGGTTGCTGTTGGCACCGAAGCCGCCATTGGCGGTGGGATCGTAATACAGCTCGTCACGCACGCGATGGCGGAACCAGCGCGCCGTCAGCTGGCGCGCATCGTTACCCAGCGTGGCACCCAGCTCGACGTCATGCGACACCTGGGGCTTGAGCACCTGGCCGCTGGGCAAGGCGGTATAGCCGTTCTCGTCGGGCGTGGCCAGGCGGTAGCTCTGGCCAGTCTTGGCGAAGGCGCGCAACAGCGGCAGCGGGGCGTAACTGGCTTGCAGGTCCCAGGCATTGACGGCACTGGTCCGGTTGTAGGCGCCCGAGCCGCTGCTCTGGGTGAACTGCTCGCGACGCACGCCGGCCGCCAGGCGGGCATTGTGGTCGAACTCGATCTCGTCGCGCAGGTACAGGGCCTTGGCATGCTGGGCCGCATCGCTGTTGCCATAGCTGGCGTTGGTGACGCTGTTCCATTCGGTGAGGTCGGTGCCGACGATCCATTCATTCTTCCATGGCCCGCTTTGCAGCACATGGCGCAGGCGCGGCGAGAACTGGGTCAGGCGGATATTGGCTTGCGAGGTCGAGGCGCTGCTCACGTAGTCGGCGCGCGAGATCTTCTCGCGATGAGACAGCTCGGCGGCCACGTCGAAGTCGCCGAAGCGGCGCTCCAGGAAGGCTGTCACCGTGTCGTTGTCATAGGAGCCATGATCCAGCGGCTTGCTGCTCTGGCGCGGATCGGCCTGGTACTGGGCCTGGGTGAGGCTGCCCGGCAGACCGAAATCGGCGCGGGCGATATTGGCGCGCAGACCAAAACGCCAGTCGCTGGCGAACCACTGCACGGTGGTACTGAAGTTTTCCTGGTTGGATTTCGCATTGTCGCGCCAGTTGTCGCTATGCGCCTTGGCATAGCTGGCGTCAATCGACATGTTGTCCCAGCCGCGCGAGACGGCGGCGCGCCCGGCGCGCTGGCCCTGGTTGCCCAGCTCGGCCACCACCGTGCCATGGCCATCGTTGGCTTGCGGACGGCGGGTGATGATCTGGATGGTGCCGCCGGTGGCGCCGCTGCCATAGAGCACGCTGCTGCCACCGCGCACGATCTCGATGCGCTCGATGGTCTCGATGGGGATGGAGGACAGCAAGGGTGTGGACAATTCGTTTTCCGAAATCCGCACACCATCGACCAGCACCACCATGTTCTGGTCGCCATTGGTGCCGAAACCGCGCAGGTCCAGCGGGAAATCATTGGGGCCGGCCGAACTCTGGCGGCCATAGATGCCGCCCAGCTTGCGCAGCGCCTCATTGGCATTGTCGATGCCGGCGGCGCGGATCTGCTCGGCCGTGATCACGGTCGTGGCCACCGGCGCAAAGGCCGGATCATTGGGGAAGCGCGAGGCCGACACCACCACCGCCGACAACGGGGTAGTGGCATTGGCCGTATCGGACTCGGCCTGGGCAGGCAGCTGCCAGGCGGCCGCGACGGCCAGACTCAGGGAAACGGAAGCGCGCAAGTGCATGCTGGGGGCAGCGCGATGGCCCCGCGAAACGATGTTAGACATGGTAGTGAAATCCGGTGACATTCCCCGGCCTGCCTCCCCGCAAGCCGGATTCAACGGAAGCCGCCCGGACGATATGGCGTACAGGCAAGCTCCCCCCCGTCCTGGCCGGTATCCGGGCTGCAGGCATGACCATCGGCCTTCCCATGCATTGCTTGCACGCGGCAAGATGCACAGTGGCATGGAAGATGGATTGCCGGCACTACGCAAGGTCTCTCAAGGAGACATTGGCACAAGGCCGGCGCCTGTTTACCGTTGCGGGGGCAGCACACATTGACCACCGGAGCGGCCTTGCGGCCAGCCTCGATGGCGGGTGTTTCCCGTTTAACTGCCGGCGAGGACACGCCGGCGGGCACCAAAACGGCGCCATTGTAGGCGCGAAGCCACTTGTCTCACAAGCAAGAGAAGAAGACTGATGTAAATCAGCACAAGTTGGGCATATGTATTGCTTAAAAGAAAAAGATGGATAAAATCCAAAGCAATATCGAAAAATTTCGAAGTCAATTCAAGAAGTTTCAAGAAGTGGGGGCAACACCAGTCCGACAAGCCAGGCGATCCGCCGCTTTGTCAGGAAGTTGACAGCTTGAAGAAAAAACGGAACAGATGGGGGATTTCACTCGCTATTTAGCCGATGAAATGGTCTGCGCGCACCCTATACTCGGCAGCATGGCATCGTCGACCCTCGGGCTCTCGCTCCTTGGCCTTCCCTGTCATCCCTGAATCGCCGTTGACGGCCGCTGGACTTCAGAGACGGTCCCGGTCTGCCGATATTGCAGGTTGGGCTGTGGTCTGGCCTGGTGGAACGACTCATTTGACTTGCCTGGACAGGCAGGTTGCATAAAAAGTGCACTACATTTGTTGGGAGAATTTGTAATCATGAGCGACGACGTTGATCTGGAAGCACTGTTTGACGAAATTTCCGCGCAAACCCTGCCGGCCATGAGTCCCACCGGCGAGGCATCGCCTCCCCAGGCCGTCGCCGCCGACGAGGCCAGCCCGGAATCGACGGAAGACCAAAGTGACAAGCCCATGTACGAGCGCCTGGGTGGCATCGTCCGCCTGCTGCACGACTCGATGCGCGAACTGGGCTACGACCGCTCGCTCACCGACGTGGCCGAGCAGATCGGCGACGCCCAGAGCCGCCTGGAACATATCGCCACGCTCACCGAGCAGGCCGCCAACAAGGTGCTCAATGCGCTCGATTCGGGCATGCCTGCCCAGGATCGCCTGCAGGAACAGGCCAAGGACATCAACGACCGCTGGGCCAGGCTCTATGCCGGCCAGATGAGCATCGACGAGTTCAAGCAACTGGCGGGCGATTCCCAGAAGTTTTCTGCCTCGGTGGTGGAATCGACCGAAGCGGAAAAGGCCCGCATGCTGGAAATCATGATGGCCCAGGACTTCCAGGACATCACCGGCCAGCTGATCAAGAAGATCGTGGGCATCACCGCCAGCGCCGAGCGCGAGCTGGCGCAGTTGCTGCGCGACAATGCACCGGCCGAGGTGCGCGCGCAGATCGAAGCCGAGAAACCGGTTTCGCTGATGAATGGTCCTGCCACGCCGGGAACGGCCATGGGCCAGAACGATGTGGACGACTTACTCGATAGCCTGGGGTTCTAATGGATGACGAAATGCTCAAGGATTTTGTCGTTGAAGCGTTGGAGCTCGCCACCAACGTGGAAGAGCATCTGCTGACGCTCGAACGACATCCTGATGACCTTGAAATCCTCAATGCGGTCTTCCGCGCCTTCCACACCATCAAGGGCGGCGCCGGTTTCGTGAACCTGCCGGCCATGGTGTCGGCCTGCCACCTGACCGAAAACCTGTTCGACGCCCTGCGGACCGGCAAGGCGCCCGTGACGCCCCTGGCCATCGAAGCGGCGCTGCAAGCCAGCGGTTTCGTGGCCGATCAACTCAACGAGCTCTCCAATGGTGCCGCGCCCGATAGCCTGGCGTCGATGCCGACCGAGCTCAAGGACATCCTGACCCAGGCCATCGAAGGTAAGGCCGAGGCACCCGCCCCGGCGGCTGCGGCGCCCGCGCCCGCCCCTGCCCCGGTGGCCGCCGCTGCACCTGCTGCCGTGACGACGTCGGCCGCTGCCATCGATGGCAGCGCCAGCGTGATGAACAATGGCCAGCTGGACTGGAACGCGCTCTACCAGGCCCTGGTGCCGGGCGCCGCAGGCGCCACCGCCCCGGCCGTGGCAAGTGCAGCCCCCGCAGCCCCCGTCGCCGCTGCGGCCAGTCCGGTCGCGGCAGCGGCCGCTCCTGCTGCACCAGCTGCGGCTGCAGCCCCGGCCAGCGCCGATGGTGGCGAAGCGAAGGCCGCGCCTGCACAGCACAACCGTCGCTCCACCGACGCCGCCAAGGAAGAAAGCATCCGTATCGATGCCGGCAAACTCGATGCCCTGCTGGAAGTGGCCGGCGAATCGGTGCAGGCTGCCAACCAGGCCGCCGTCCTGCTGGAAAAACTGCAGCAGTTCAAGTTCGAAGGCACGGCTGGGGCCCTCATGTCGACCCTGGCCGAGACCCTGGGACGCGCCTCGCGCTATTCCAGCGAACTGCAGCGCGCCACCCTGTCGACCCGCATGCAACCGGTGGGCCGCCTGTTCCAGAAGTTCCCCCGACTGGTACGCGAACTGGCCAAGGATCTGGGCAAGGACGTCGATCTGGTCATCACCGGTGCCGAAACCGAAGTGGACCGCGTGGTGGTGGACAGCCTCTACGACCCGCTGGTGCACATGCTGCGCAATTCGCTGGACCACGGCATCGAAGTCGATCGCGTCGGTGCCGGCAAGTCGACCAAGGCCACCATCTCGCTCAACGCCTGGCAGGCCGGTAGCAGCGTCATGATCGAGGTCTTCGACGACGGCAAGGGCATGGACCCCGACATGCTGCGCAGCAAGGCGCTGGCCAAGGGCCTGATCAACGAACACCAGGCGCTCACCTCCGATGAGGCCCTGCAACTGGTGTTCCTGCCCGGTTTCTCGACCAAGGAAGTGGCCTCCAGCGTCTCCGGACGTGGCGTGGGCATGGACGTGGTCAAGACGGCGGTGGAAAAGCATCGCGGCACCATCCGCATCGACTCCACCATCGGCAAGGGGACCAAGTTCTCGATCCGCCTGCCCATCGAACTGTCGATCATCCCGACCATGCTGGTGCGCTGCGCCGGCGCGCCGCTGGCCCTGCCGATGGCGGTGGTGGAGCGTGTGGTCGAGCTGCCCGAGACCTTCGACGAAGTCGGCGGCGCCCCGGTGCTGCGCGACCAGGGCCGTCCGCTGCCGGTCAATTCGCTGGCAGGCGTGCTGGGCTACGAACCGGGCAATGAACGCGTGGGCATCGTCATGGCGGTACCGCACCCCTACATTCTGGGCGTGGAATCGGTCGAAGGCACGGCCGACCTGGTGATCAAGCCGCTGACGGCGATCCACACCGCCGGCATCACCGGCACGGCGCGTTCGGCCGAGGGTGAACTGGTGCTGGTGGTGGGCCTGTCCTTCCTGCTGGACGGCTGCCGCGACCTGGAACGCACGGCGGTGGCATAAGTCTGAGCAGCCCGCTAGCGGGGCACAAGCAAAAACGGCCGGGTCTGCGAAGACCCGGCCGTTTTTGCATGAGGCGTTACGTCCGCCAGGCCTGCCCTTACAGTTCGTACATGTCCTTCTCACCTTCCATCACCTGGGAGATCAGCTTGCGGTTCAGGGTCGGCGCCAGCAGTTCGATGAAGGTATAGACATAGCCGCGCAGGTAGGCGCCCTGCTTCAGGGCCACGCGCGAGACATTGGTGCCGAACAGGTGTCCGGCCGGAATGGCGCGCAGGCCACGGTCCCGCTCGGCGTCGAAGGCGATGCCGGCGATGATGCCCACGCCCATGCCCAGTTCCACATAGGTCTTGATGACGTCGGCGTCGATGGCTTCCAGCACCACGTCGGGCTTCAACTGGCGCAGCGAGAAGGCATGGTCGATCTTGCTGCGACCGCTGAAAGCCGAGTCGTAGGTGATCAGCGGATTGGCCGCGATTTCTTCCAGTGTCAGGCTCTTGGACTGCAGCAGCGGATGCTCCGGCGGCACCACCACCACATGCTCCCACTGGTAGCAGGGCAAGGACACCAGGCCCTCGCCGGAGGCCAGGGCCTCGGTGGCAATGGCGATGTCGGCCTGGTCGTTGCGGACCATCTCGGTGATCTGCTTGGGATTGCCCTGCAGCAATGACAGATGCACCTTGGGATACTTCTGCGTGAAGGCCTGCACCACCTTGGGCAAGGCATAGCGCGCCTGGGTGTGGGTGGTGGCAATGGTGAAGCTGCCGCTGTCATGGGCGGCGAATTCCTTGCCGATGCGCTTCAGACCGTCGACTTCCTGCATGATCAGCTCCACCGAGCGCAACACCGCCCGTCCCGGCTCGGTCAGGCCACGGATACGCTTGCCGTGGCGGGTGAAGATATCCACACCCAGTTCTTCTTCCAGCTCGATGATGGCCTTGGAGACGCCCGGCTGGGACGTGTACAAGGCCTTGGCGGCCTCGGTGAGGTTGAAATTCTGACGTACCGCTTCGCGTACAAAGCGGAATTGATGAAGATTCATGAGGGAAATCCTTCGCTTCCACACAGCGCGGCGACCCCGCCCCTAGGGCAATCGCCAGCCTCATTTGTATATGCCAAAGGCGTATATAAGCAAATAAATACTATGTAGTTTGGTTTGAAACATAAGTTTATTACGATTCGCAGACTAATGGGCGAGGTGTTATGACTGTTTCTTATGTAGTAAGCGGATTTGCCGTGGGACTGCTGGTCGGCCTGACCGGGGTCGGTGGCGGCTCGCTCATGACGCCCCTGTTGACCTTGCTGTTCGGCATCCACCCCAGCGTGGCGGTGGGCACCGACCTGGCCTTTGCCTCGGCGACCAAGACCGCCGGCACCCTGGCCCACCGTTTCAAGGGTACCGTGCGCTGGGACGTGGTCCGTCGCCTGTCCTATGGCGCCCTGCCGGCCGCCCTGGCGACCACCCTGCTGCTCAAGCACTTCGGCGCCGTCAGCGACGGCATCGCCCTGACCATCCGTTATTCCATCGCCATCTCGGTGCTGCTGACCGTGACCGCCCTGCTGTTCCGTTCGCGCATGCAGGCCTGGCTCAATGCCCACCCGCAACGCCAGCTGCAAGGCGCCGCACTGTCCAATGCCACCATCGCCGCCGGTGCCCTGCTGGGCACGCTGGTGACCATTTCTTCCATCGGCGCCGGTGCCGTGGGCGCAACCTTGCTGGTCCTGCTGTATCCTCGCCTGACGCCGGCCGAGATCGCCGGCACCGACATCGCCTACGCCGTGCCGCTGACCGCCATCGCGGCGCTGGGTCACTGGTGGCTGGGTTCGATCAACTGGGAACTGCTGGCCACGCTGCTGCTGGGCTCGGTTCCGGGTATCACCATCGGTTCGCTCGCAGCACGAGCGGTGCCGGAGAAATTCTTGCGAGGCCTGCTGGCCATTACGCTGACGAGCGTTGCAGTCAAGCTGATTTGGTAGGCTGTTTTTCAATCGGGCGCACCTTGCGTTGAGGTCGCCCATCAAGACGTTAACAGGGACTATAAGATGTACCGCTATGACCAATACGATCACTTGATCGTCAAAGAGCGAGTTGCACAATACCGGGACCAGGTGCGCCGGCGCCTGTCGGATGAACTCATCGAGGACGAATTCCGTATCCTGCGCCTGCAGAACGGTCTCTACCTGCAACGCCATGCCTACATGCTGCGCATCGCTATTCCCTATGGCATGCTCGCTTCCAAGCAATTGCGCAAGTTCGCCGAGATCGCCGTCAAGTACGACCGCGGCTATGGCCACTTCACCACCCGCCAGAACATCCAGTTCAACTGGATCAAGCTGGAAGAATCCCCCGAGATCCTGGAAGAACTGGCCAGCGTCGAGATGCATGCCATCCAGACCTCGGGCAACTGCATCCGCAACACCACCTCCGACGAGCTGGCTGGCGTGGCTGCCGACGAGATCGTCGATCCGCGTCCCTACGCCGAACTGATCCGCGAGTGGAGCACCTTCCACCCCGAGTTCGCCTACCTGCCGCGCAAGTTCAAGATCGCCATCAGCGGCGCCGCCGAAGACCGCGCCGCCACGGCCGTGCATGACATCGGCCTGCATGTGCTCAAGAACGAAGCCGGCGAAGTGGGCTTCCGCGTGCTGGTCGGCGGCGGCATGGGCCGCACGCCCATCCTGGGCAGCGTCATCCGCGACTTCCTGCCCTGGAAGCACGCCATGTCCTACCTGGAAGCCATCCTGCGCGTCTACAACCAGTACGGCCGCCGCGACAACATGTACAAGGCGCGCATCAAGATCCTGGTCAAGGCCATCGGCGCCGAGGAATTCGCCCGCCAGGTCGAGCAGGAATGGGCCGAGATCAAGGACGGCCCCTCCACCCTGACCGAAGAGGAACTGCAGCGCGTGGCGCAGTTCTTCACCGATCCGGCCTACGCTGCCCTGCCGGCGGTGGATGCCGAGTACGAACGCCTGAAGGCCGAAGACCGTGGCTTTGCCAACTGGATCAAGCGCAACGTCAAGGCCCACAAGAAGCCGGGCTATGCCGCCGTGCTGCTGTCGCTGAAGAAGCCGGGCGTGCCCCCGGGCGACATCACCGCCGACCAGATGAACTTCGTGGCCGATCTGGCCGACCAGTACAGCTTCGGCGAACTGCGTGTGACCCACGAGCAGAACCTGGTGCTGGCCGACGTCAAGCAGTCCGAGCTGTATGCGCTGTGGAAGGCCGCCAAGTCGCACAACCTGGCCACCCCCAACATTGGCCTCTTGACCGACATCATCTGCTGCCCTGGCGGCGACTTCTGCTCGCTGGCCAATGCCAAGTCGATCCCGATCGCCCAGGCCATCGCCGAGAAGTTCGAGAACATCGACTTCCAGCATGACATCGGTGACATCGAACTGAACATCTCCGGCTGCATCAACGCCTGCGGTCACCACCACGTGGGCAACATCGGCATCCTGGGCGTGGACAAGGATGGTTCCGAGTGGTACCAGGTCTCGCTGGGCGGCGCCCAGGGCAACGAGTCCTCAATCGGCAAGATCATCGGCCCCTCGTTCTCGGCCACCCAGATGCCGACCGTGATCGATCGCCTGCTGCAAGTCTATGTGCAGCAACGCAACGAAGAAGAACTCTTCATCGATACCGTGCGCCGCATCGGTGTAAACCCGTTCAAGGAATTCGTATACGCAACGCCGATCCGTTCGGCCGACTATGTCGCAGGAGAAGACGCCAATGCCTGAAATCATCAAGAACAAGACCGTCGTCAGTGACGACTGGAGCGTGCTGCGCCTGGCTGAAGGCGAGTCCGCAGAGACCATCGCGGTGCCGGCTGGCCGCGTGATCGTGCCGCTGACGGTGTGGAAGGCCCAGGCCGCCACCCTCAAGGCACGTGCCGAGCTGGGTGTCTGGCTGGCCAGCGACGAGCGTCCCGAAGAACTCAAGGGCGAGCTGGAGAGCTTCAAGGTCGTGGCCGTGGACTTCCCCAAGTTCGCCGACGGCCGGGGCTATTCCATCGCCTACAACCTGCGCGCCCGCCTGGGCTACACCGGCGAGCTGCGCGCCATCGGCGACGTGCTGCGTGACCAGCTGTTCTACATGCAGCGCGTGGGCTTCGACGCCTTCGCCGTGCGTGCCGACAAGAACATCCACGACGCCGTCAAGGGCCTGACCGACTTCTCCGAGAAGTACCAGACCTCCTGGGATGAGAAGAACCCGCTGTTCCGCCGCGTCAAGCGTGAAACGGCGCAGGCCGCAGACTGAGCAGGACGCTCGCAGCAGCAATATTGAAGAAGGAAGGACAGCCCATGTCGAATCAGGCCTTGCAGGAACTCATCGCCAACACCCAGGCCACACTGGCACGCATCGCCGCCGAGTACGCCCCGGCGGCCCTGGCCTCCAGCCTGGCCGCTGAAGACATGGTGCTGGCCGACCTCATCCTGCGCGGCAAGCTGCAGGACAAGATCAGCATCTTTACCCTGGAAACCGGCCGCCTGCACAAGGAGACCGTGGGCATGATCGACCGCATCCGTGACACCTACGGCTACGAGGTCGAGCCCTACCGTCCGCAACCGGAGGCCGTCGAGGCCTACGTCCGCGACCACGGCGCCAACGCCTTCTACGACAGCGTGGAACTGCGCAAGCAGTGCTGCCACATCCGCAAGATGGAGCCGCTGAACCGCGCCCTGTCGGGAAAGGCATCGTGGGTCACCGGCCAGCGTCGCGCGCAGTCGGTCACGCGCGCCGAACTGCATGTGCAGGAACGCGATGAGGCCCACGGCATGGAGAAATTCAATCCCCTGGCCGACTGGTCCGAACAGGATGTGTGGGATTACATCCGCGCCAACGATGTGCCCTACAACCCGCTGCACGACCAGGGCTATCCCTCGATCGGCTGCGAGCCCTGTACCCGGGCCATCCAGCCGGGCGAAGATGTCCGCGCCGGCCGCTGGTGGTGGGAAAACCCCGACTCCAAGGAATGCGGCCTGCACGTGGTTGACGGCAAGCTGGTGCGCATCAAGGCGCACGCGGCGACCTGAACCGGCAGCAAACAAGAACTGAACCAGAGCAACAACCAGCATCAATAGAAAGCATGGGAAGGCCCGGCATGAACACTGCGGTAGACAAACTCTTTTTGGACAACGCCAGCAACCGTCACCTCGACTGGCTGGAATCGGAAGCCATCCACATCATGCGCGAGGTTGCGGCCGAGTGCAGCAACCCGGCGCTGCTGTTCTCCGGCGGCAAGGACTCGGTGGTGCTGCTGCGCATCGCCGAGAAGGCCTTCCGTCCCGGCAAGTTCCCCTTCCCGCTGGTCCACATCGATACCGGCCACAACTTCCCGGAAGTGATCGAATTCCGCGACCGCCGCGCCAATGAACTGGGCGAGCGCCTGGTGGTGCGTTCGGTGGAAGACTCGATCAAGCGCGGCACCGTGCGCCTGCGCAATCCGCTGACCGATTCGCGCAATGCCGCCCAGGCGGTGACGCTGCTGGAAACCATCGAGGAATTCAAGTTCGACGCCTGTATCGGCGGCGCGCGCCGGGATGAAGAAAAGGCCCGCGCCAAGGAACGCATCTTCTCTTTCCGCGACGAGTTCGGCCAATGGAATCCCAAGGCCCAGCGCCCCGAGCTGTGGGACCTGTATAACACCCGCGTGCATCCGGGCGAGAACATGCGCGTCTTCCCCATCTCCAACTGGACCGAGCTGGATGTGTGGCAATACATCGCCCGCGAAAACCTGGCCCTGCCCTCGATCTACTTCGCCCACGAGCGCGACGTGATCCCGCGCAATGGCCTCTTGGTGCCGCTGACCGACCTGACCCCGGCCCGCGAAGGCGAGACCGTGGAAAAGCAGGTCGTGCGCTTCCGCACCGTGGGTGACATCTCCTGCACCTGCCCGGTCTCTTCCGATGCCGCTTCGGTGGAAGCCATCATCGCCGAGACCGCAGTGACCCAGATTACCGAGCGCGGTGCCACCCGCATGGACGACCAGACGTCCGAAGCCTCGATGGAAAAACGCAAGAAGGAAGGATATTTCTGATGAACGCCGCCGCAACCCAAGAACAACTGGCCAACGCCTCCGCGCCTTCGCACGAACGCGGCCTGCTGCGCTTCATCACCGCCGGCTCCGTGGACGATGGCAAGAGCACCCTGATCGGCCGCCTGCTGTTCGACAGCAAGGGCATCTTCGCCGACCAGCTTGACGCCATCTCGCGCGCCAAGCACAAGCGTACCGTGGGCGACACGGTGGACCTGTCGTTGCTCACCGATGGCCTGGAAGCCGAGCGCGAGCAAGGCATCACCATCGACGTGGCCTACCGCTACTTCGCCACGCCCAAGCGCAAGTTCATCATCGCCGACACCCCCGGCCACGAGCAGTACACCCGCAACATGGTCACCGGTGCCTCCACCGCCGACGCGGTCATCATCCTGGTGGATGTGTCCAAGGTGAAGCTGGGTGACGATGGCAGCGTGGAACTGCTGACCCAGACCAAGCGCCACTCCACCATCGCCCACCTGCTGCAGATCCAGCACGTGATCGTGGCCGTCAACAAGATGGACCTGGTGGACTACGACCAGACCGTCTACGACCGCATCGTCGGTGCCTACCAGCAGTTCGCCCAGCAGCTGGGCCTGAAGGACGTGCATGCCATTCCGCTGTCGGCCCTGGCCGGCGACAACGTGGTCACCGCCAGCGAGCGCCTGTCCTGGTATCAGGGCCCGACCCTGATCAAGCTGCTGGAATCGCTCTCGGTCTACGAAGACGCGCACGAAGAAGCCTTCCGCTTCCCGGTGCAACTGGTGGCACGCCACAACGGCCACGAAGCCAATGACTTCCGTGGCTACATGGGTCGCATCGAAGCCGGCAAGGTCGCCCGTGGTGACAAGCTGGTCGTGCTGCCCAGCGGCCAGAGTGCCACCGTCAAGGATATCCAGACCCTGGACGGCTCGCTGGAATCGGCCTCGGCCGGCCAGTCGGTGACCATCCTGCTGGACGAGTACCTGGACATCTCCCGTGGCGACCTGCTGGCCGCCGCCGCCCAGCCCTCGACCATCCTCAAGACCGTCGACGCCGACGTCTGCTGGCTCTCCGAGGAACCGCTGGACCTGCGCCGCAAGTACTGGCTCAAGCACACCACCAAGCAGGTCGCTGCGCGCGTGGCCAAGGTCGATACGCTGCTGGACATCAACACCCAGGAACGCCGCCCGGCCGACACCTTGAAGCTCAACGACATCGCCCGCATCAGCGTGAACGTGCAAGCGCCCATCGCTGCCGATGCCTATCAGGATATCCGTGCCACCGGCGCCTTCATCCTGATCGACGAAGTGAGCCACCAGACCGTTGCCGCTGGTATGATTCGGATCGACTGATTTTCATCGATCCGAACCGATACCAAGGCCATGGCCACCGAACAGGCAGCTTCCCCCACCCCTTCCGACTCGCCCGCCCCCAGCCCGGAACATCCGGGCCAGGTGTGGCTGGTCGGCTCCGGCCCCGGCGCGGCTGACCTGCTCACGGTGCGCGGCGCGCGCCTGCTGGCGCAAGCCGAGATCGTGCTGCACGACGCTCTGGTCACCGAAGAGATCCTGGCCCTGTGCCCGCAAGCCGTGAAGGTATCGGTCGGCAAGCGTAGCGGCCAGCGTTCCACCGCCCAGCCCGTCATCAACCAGAAACTGGTGGAAGCGGCCCAGCAATACCGCCGCGTGGTCCGCCTCAAGGGCGGCGACCCCATGCTCTTCGGCCGCGCCGACGAGGAAATGCGGGCGCTGGAAGCCCACAACATCCCCTACGAGATCGTCCCCGGCATCACCGCCGCGCTGGCTGCCGCGTCGTCGGCCAAGCGCCCGCTGACCCGCCGCGGCATCGCCCGCAGCGTCTCGCTGTTCACCTCCAGCACCGGTGTGGACGAACCCGACGAAGTGCGCATGCCCAATGGCGATACCCTGGTGCAATACATGGGAGGGCGCGAAGCCACGGCCACCGCCCAGCGCCTGCTGGAACTGGGCCATGCCCCCGATACCCCGGTGGTGGTGGTGGAAAACTGCAGCCGCCCCGAAGAGCGCATCTACCATCTGCAACTGGCCGGTCTGGAAGCGGGGCTGCAAGCCTGCAGCGGCCCGGTGCTGGTGATGATCGGTCCGGCATTGGCCGATCGCGACTGAGCCATCAAGCCACACCAAGGATAGAGACGCATGCACCTGCTGCACGACACCAACGCCCCCGCTGCCGACGCCATCGATTTCGACGCCTTCCTGAAGGTCGATATCCGCATCGGTACCATCGTCTCGGCCGAGGCCTTTCCGGAGGCGCGCAAGCCGGCCTTCAAGCTGAAGATCGATTTCGGCCCCGGCATCGGCATCCGCCAGAGCAGCGCCCAGATCACGACTCACTACGCGCTGGAACAGCTGACCGGCCGCCAGGTAGCGGCGGTGGTCAATTTCCCGCCGCGCCAGATCGGCAAGTTCATGTCCGAGGTCCTGACGCTGGGGTTCCCCGATGCCGACGGCGAGGTGGTGCTGTTCAAGCCCGACCGGGATGTCCCCAACGGTGCGCGGCTGTTCTGATGTCCTGATACCGCAAAAAAATATGGCCCGCTAGCGGGCCATATTTTTTACTGCGCAGAGCCAGGTCAGGCGCCGGCAGCGCCGACACAATAAGCGGCAATCGCCTGCAGCACCGCTTCGTCCTCACCCACGGCCGGCACGGTGGCAAGCGTCAGCTGCGGATGGGCCTGGCGCAACTGCTCCAGCAATTGCGGCAGGTCGCGCCGCACATGGCCGCCCTGCCCCAGGAACACCGGAATCACCGTGATGCGCTGTGCTCCGGCAGCGACCTGTTGCGCCACCGCCGTGGGCAGGTCGGGCTGCATCAGTTCCAGGAAAGCCAGGCGCACATCGGCGGCCGGCATGGCCGCCTGGGTCAGTGCCCGCAGGCGTTCGAAGGGTGCGGCCCAGGCCGGGTCGCGCGCGCCGTGGGCAAACAGCACCACGCCAGGGGGGGAAATGGAAGACGACATGGTGCTCACCGGCTCAGGTCCGCTCCACCCACCACAGGGCGCCCGCGGCCAGCACCATGAACAGCAGGCTGGGGAGCGCCGCCGTGACGAAGGCAGGCCAGGTATTGAGCAAGCCCAGATGGGAGAACAGGCTGTTGATCAACTGGAAGCAGACGCCGATCATGATGCCCGTGAAGATCTTCAGGCTCACGCCGCCGGCGCGGAAATGCAGGTAGGCGAATGGCAAGGCCAGCGCCAGCATCACGAAGATCGACAGCGGGTAGACGATCTTCTTCCAGAAGGCGATCTCGTAGCGGTCGGTACGCTGGTTGTTGGCTTCCAGGTGCTTGGTGTAGGCCAGCAGGTCGTAGGCCGACATGCGGTCCGGGTCGGCGAAGAGCACCGAGAGGATTTCCGGCGTCACCTCGGACACCAGCTTCATCTTCGCCATCTTGACGGTCTTGACCGGCTCGGTGATGTCGCGGTCACGGCCACCGGTGAAGTCGGACTGCACGACATCATCGAGCTCCCACTGGTGGTCGCCTTCATAGAGGCCCGACTTCGCCGTGATCATGCGCGCCATGTGGAAATCGGTATCCAGTTCGTAGAGCTTGACGCCTTCGATGCGGCCATCCGGCTGCACCGTGTGGATGTTGATGAAACGGCTGCCGGTGACATTGCCTTCCAGCCCGTTGTCCTTGATCACATCCTTGGCCCACATGCCGGAGCGGAACTGCGAGGACATCGAGGCCCCCTGGGCCTGCAGCTTGAGCTTCTCGGCCCATTCGCTGGCCTTGGGGGCGATCAGCTCGCCGAAGACGATGGTCAGCACCGCAAAGCCGATGCCGATGCGCATCAGCACCTTGGCGGCCATGCCGGTGGACATGCTGGAGACGCGCATGATGGTGAATTCGGAACGCGCCGCCAGTTGCGAGAGCGTATAGATGGTGCCGATCAGCACCGCCGTGGGCATGAGCTCATAGACGTTGCCGGGCAAACCCATCAAGACGTAGAACACCGCCTGCTGTAGGTTGTAGCCGTTGCGACCGACCTGCTCCAGCTGCCCCATCATCTCGAAGAAGGCGAACAGCGCCAGGAAGGCCGCCAGTGCAAAGAACACCGAGCGCGTGATCTCGGAGGTGAAATAACGTTGGATGACTCTCATCTCAGGCCTCGCGCTTGAACGTCATGGCGCGGCGAACGCGGGTCCACAACCGGGATGGATGGTAGGGATGGTTGATGTTCAGGCGCAGCACGAACATCACCAGGATCAGCGCGGCCACGATCACGTGCACCGGCCACCAGGCCATCAGGAAGCTCATGCGGTTCTGCGCCACCGAAGCCTGGAAGACGCTGACCGTATTGCTGTAGACCACGAACAGCAGCAGGGCCACCACCAGGCCCAGCGAGCGGCCGGCACGGGGGTTGACGAAGGACAGCGGGATGGCCAGCAGCATCAGCGCCAGGCCCATCAGCGGCAAGGCGATGCGCCAGAGCAATTCACCGCGGGCATAGCCATCCTTCTTGGTGACCAGTTCGCCCATCTGCAGGGCGCGCGCCGAACGGTCGCCAGCGGCCGCGGCCGACTGGTTGCCGATCAGCAGGCCGTAACGTTCGAAATCGACCACCTGGAAATCCGGCAGGGCCGGCGATCCGTCATAGCGGCGGCCCTTGTGCATGACCACGAACTTCTCGCCATCGGGGTCGACCGTGGTCTCGCCTTCCTTGGCCACCACCACGCTGTTCTTGCCATCGCTGTTGATGGTGTTGACGAACACATTGCGCACCTTGGAGGCATCGCCGGAAATCCCCTCGACGAAGAAGATACGGTTGGAACTGGCCGACTCCTGGAACTTGCCCGGCGAGACGCGGGCGATGTCCTCGCGCTTTTCGAAGCGGTCGCGGTATTCGCTGCTCTGCTGGTTGGCCCAGGGCGTGACCACGAAGGACAGCACCGCCACCAGGGCCACGATGGGCCAGCCGAAGCGCAGCACCGGCGCGATCCAGCGGGTCAGCGAGAGGCCGCAGGCGAACCAGACCACGATCTCGGAATCCTGGTAGCTGCGCGTCATCACCAGCAACACCGAGATGAAACCGGTGAGGATCAGGATGATGGGCATGTAGTTCAACGACTGGAAGCCGATCAGGGCCAGCACGTCTTGCGACGCGACCTGCCCGCCGGCGGCCTGGCCGAGGATCTTGATGAGCATCACGGTCAGGGTGATGGTGAACAGCGTCGTGAAGACCCCACCTGCGGTGCTGGTCAATTCGCGTCGAAGAGCGCGCTGGAAAATCATGCGGATGCCGGAATGTGTCTGGTGTCTGGAAATCGAATCTTGGGCCTCGGGCCGGAGCGTCCTGTCCGGGGCTGGCCCACCCGGCCGAACTCATGCGCGCGTAGCGTCGAAATGGGCTCTATAATCGCCAGGTAATTCATATAAAGGACGAACGATGGACTTTAGCACAAAAACATTGGACGCAAAAAACGCCGTGACCGCTGTCAAGACCGGCGCGCTGGTCGTGGGCATCTATGAAAACCGCAAGCTGTCCAAGGCCGCAGGCGCCCTGGACAAGCTGGGCGCCATCAGCGCCGCGCTGAAGTCGGGCGACATTTCGGGCAAGCCGGGCTCGACCCTGCTGCTGCGCGGCGTCACCGGCATCGCCGCCGAACGCATCGTGCTGCTGGGCCTGGGCGCCGAGGAAGAGATCAGCGACAAGAGCTTTGCCGCCGCCAGCAGCGCCCTGGTACGCACCCTGGCCACCCTGGGCTGCGACGACGCCGCCCTGGCCCTGCCCTTCGATGGCATCAAGGGCCGCGACCTGGCCTGGGCCTTCCGCAACGTGGTGCTGGCCGGCCGTGACGCCAACTACCGCTCCGACATCCTCAAGAGCAAGAAGGACCCGGTGCCCACGGGCGTCAAGAAGATCGCCTTCCTGGTCCCGGTGACGGCCGTCGCCGCCGCCAAGACCGCGCTGGCCGAAGCCGTGGCGCTGGCCAACGGCATGGCCCTGACCAAGGACCTGGGCAACCTGCCGGGCAATGTCTGCACCCCGACCTACCTGGCCAACACCGCCAAGAAACTGGCCAAGCAATTCAAGCTGGGCGTGGAAGTGCTGGACCGCAAGCAGCTGCAGGCCCTGAAGATGGGCAGCTTCCTGTCGGTGACCAACGGCAGCGACGAGCCGCCCAAGTTCATCGTCATCAAGCACATGGGCGGCAAGGCCAAGGATGCACCGGTGGTGCTGGTGGGCAAGGGCATCACCTTCGATACCGGTGGCATCTCGCTCAAGCCGGGCCTGAACATGGACGAGATGAAGTACGACATGTGCGGCGCCGCCACCGTGCTGGGCACCTTCCGTACCATCGCCGAACTGGACCTGAAACTGAACGTCATCGGCGTCATCCCGACCTGCGAAAACATGCCCTCGGGCCGTGCCACCAAGCCGGGCGACATCGTCACCTCGATGTCCGGCCAGACCATCGAAGTGCTCAACACCGACGCCGAAGGCCGCCTGATCCTGTGCGACGCCCTGACCTACGTGGAACGCTTCAAGCCTGCCGCCGTGGTGGATATCGCCACCCTCACCGGCGCCTGCATCGTGGCACTGGGCCATCACAACTCGGGCCTGTTCACGCGTGAAGATGCCGCCCACGACCAGCTGGCCAACGCGCTGCTGGCCGCCGGCCGCGAGACTGGCGATACCGCATGGCGCATGCCCATCCAGGACGTCTACCAGGAACAGCTGAAGTCCAACTTCGCCGATATCGCCAACATCGGCGGCCAGCCGGGTGGCAGCGTCACCGCCGCCTGCTTCCTGGAGCGCTTCACCCGCAAGTACACCTGGGCCCACCTGGACATCGCCGGTACCGCCTGGAAGAGCGGCGCGGCCAAGGGTGCCACCGGTCGTCCGGTCCCCTTGCTGACCAGCTGGCTGCTCCAGCAGGCAGGCGCCAAGCCGGCGCGCGCCTGAGGGACTTGAGGCCCGGCGGCGCATGACAGGCCTTTGCACGGTTTTACCTGCCATGACACCGCCGGCCCGCTACCGCATGACCCCGCCACCGCTGATGCGGTGGCTTTTTTTCGTCCTTGTCATCGTCATGACGGGGGCACAATCCCGGCTCTCGCTGGCGCAATCCGGCCCGCTGCCGCCGGCGCAGACGGTGCGCTTCCCCTCGGCCGATGGCCGCACCGACCTGACCGGCTACCTGTTCTCGCCCTCGGGACCGGGCCCGCATCCCGCCATCGTGATGCTGCATGGTCGCGCCGGGCCCTATTCGGGCCGGGTCAGCAGCCAATGCACGCTGGTGGCGCCCGGCATTCCCTCGCCCTGCGACGGCGATACGCTCAGCCAGCGCCATCTGGCCTGGACCGCCTACTGGATCGCGCGCGGCTACCTGGTCCTGCATGTGGACAGCTTCGGCCCGCGTGGTGTGGCCCATGGCTTCGGCCGCCATACCCATGGCGCCCCCGAGCGCGACGAGGTCAACGAATTGACAGTGCGTCCGCTCGATGCCGAGGGCGCGCTGGCCTGGCTGGCCGCCCGCCAGGAAGTCAATCCTGCGCGCATCATGCTGCAAGGCTGGTCCAACGGCGCCAGCACGGCGCTGAATGTGATGCAGCGCCAGGCCGACCGGGCCGCCGGCAGCCCCGCCTTTGCCGCCGCCCTGGTGTTCTATCCCGGCTGCGGCCGGCAGGCCTTGCTCTCGCGCACACCCGCACTGGACCGGCCCGTGCAGGTGCTGCTGGGCGGCGCCGACGAGGAAGTATCGCCGGCCACCTGCCAGCGTGTGCTGCAGCGTGTGCTGCGTATCCGCCAGACCAGCGCCCCGGTGGTCACCGTCTATCCCGGCGCCACCCATGATTTCGACGACCCCGGTCGTGCACGCCAGGCCATCGGCGCCAATCGCCAGGCCCGCGAGGATGCCCTGGCACGCCTGGGCGACTGGCTGGACCGGGTGCCGTCGCTGCCCTGAAACCGCCCCTGCATCGCTCCCGCCCCCAAATCCGGCCACCTCCTGCAGCCCTGATAATTCTCGACTAAACTGCTTGGTCTTTACCGACAAGCCGCGCCCTCCAGCATGGCCGGCCCCGGAAAACGCATTCCAACACGTCGGCACGCTGCCACGGGATTGCCAGCGTAGCCCGACGATACCTCCCCTGCCAACGCAAACCAGAAAAGGATACACATGACCATCGCCAGCCCCAGCAGCGACCTGTTCAAGCCCGTGCAACTGGGCGCCGTCCAGTTGCAGAATCGTATCGTCATGGCCCCGCTCACGCGCAGCCGCGCGCAAGCCGGTGACGTCCCCAGCGAACTGAGCGCCGAGTACTACGCCCAGCGTGCCGGCGCCGGCCTCATCATCGCCGAAGCCACCCAGATTTCCCCGCAGGGCAAGGGCTATGCCTTCACCCCCGGCATCTACGACCAGGCCCAGGTGGCCGGCTGGAAGAAGGTGACCGACGCCGTGCATGCCAAGGGTGGCCACATCTTCCTGCAACTGTGGCACGTCGGCCGCATCTCCCATCCCGACCTGCAACCGGGGCACGCCCTGCCGGTGGCGCCGTCGGCCGTCAAGCCCGAAGGTAATGCCTTCACCGACACCGGGCTCCAGCCCTTCGTCACCCCGCGCGCGCTGGACCTGGACGAACTGCCGGGCATCGTCGCGCAATACAAGACGGCGGCACAGCTGGCCATCCAGGCCGGCTTCGACGGCGTCGAGATCCATGCCGCCAACGGCTACCTGCTGGACCAGTTCCTGCGTGACAAGACCAACCTGCGCACCGACGCCTACGGCGGCAGCATTGAAAACCGCACCCGCCTGCTGCTGGAAGTGGTGGAAGCCGTGACCTCGGTGGTCCCCAGCGAACGCGTGGGCATCCGCCTCTCGCCCATCAGCCCGGCCAACGATATCGCCGACAGCAATCCGCAAGCGCTCTTCAGCTATGTGGTGCAGCAGCTGAACCGCTACAAGCTGGTCTACCTGCACGTGGTCGAAGGTGCCACCGGCGGCCCGCGCCAGGTCGAGAACGGCTTCGACCTGCAGGTGCTGCGTGATCTCTTCGAGGGTATCTATATCGCCAACAACGGCTATGACCTGACGCTGGCGCAGCAGGCACGCGAGGGCAACCTGGCCGACCTGGTCGCCTTCGGCCGCCCCTGGATCGCCAATCCCGACCTGGTGGCACGCCTGCGGCACGGTGCCGCGCTGGCCTCCTTCAATCCGGACACCCTCTATGGCGGCGGTGCCGCCGGCTATACCGACTATCCGGCCTTGAAGCTGGCCTGAGCGGCAGGCTGAATCAATCCTGCAACGGCCCGCCATCGCGCGGGCCGTTTGCATGGCGCCATGGAGCGTGTTGCGCGACGACCTCAGATAGATACACTTTGTTAAGAATCACGGGCATACCGTTACAATAGTGTCCACATTCCCATTCGCCGATCCGTCATGAAAAACACCTTCGCCGCCCTGGCACTGGCCTGCTGCACCCTGCCTGCACTGGCCCAGCAAGCCGCGTCCGACAGCACCGATCCATTGCAACTGCAAGACCGCATCGTCGGCGACATTGGTGGCGGCGTATTCCACCTCGACCGCAACGGCCTGAGCCGTCACAGCCACAACCTGGCCCTGCCCTATGCCTACTTTGACTACGACCGCTTCTTTGCCCGGGTCGATACCTTCGGCATCAAGACCGTGCGCATGGGCTACGGCTACCTGGAACTGGCCGGTCGCCTGAACTTCGAGGGCTTCGACGCCGACCGCGGCCTGCATCGCCGCTCGGATCCGATCCCGCTGGGCCTGGGTACCTATCAGGAAACCCCGATCGGCGCCTTCTTCCTCAACGCCTTCTACGACTTCAACACCTCGCACGGTACCCTGGCCGAAGCCATCTATGCCGCCCAGGTCGATATCGGCCGGGTCAGCATCTACCCGCAGATCGGGGTGGAATATCGCAGCGCCAACTACAACAACTACTACTTCGGCGTCGATCCCACTGAAGCCAGCGCCAGTGGCCTGCGCCAGTACACCGCCGGGGCCTCCACCAGCCCGATACTGGGTCTGTCGGCCGACGTGCCCCTCACCGGCGACTGGAAGCTGAACCTGACCTGGCGCCGCAAGTGGCTCGACAGCTCGGTGACCAACAGCCCGCTGATCCATCATCGCGCCGAGGACACGGCCATCATCGCCCTGAGCTATCACTTCAAGTAATCCCTGCGCACCTGCCCTCCCCCCATCCGCAGCACGATGACCACCGCATTCCGACCCGCCCGCCGCGGGCCGGAACAGTGCCGTCCATCATCATTGCCAAAATCCAATATCTGAGAAAATTGCGGCGCGGCAAAAAATTTATCGCGAACGTCGGAAAGCCTTTACCAGCAAGACTTCCAAGACTCCTACACCGCAACAAAAAGTAACAGATTTGATGCGGAAATCGATTGAGCTTTCCGGTGTGAAACGCTACGCTCACCAGGTCTCTTTCCAACAAAGTCGGATCACCAGGTCTGGTTGCATCGACAAATACAAGCTGAGGCACACCATCGTTCCGGCAATCGGACAGGAACGCCGGGACACACTCCCCCTGTTGTGCATTCTCGATGAATCAATACCAAGAAAGAGGTGTGTCATGAAGAAACTCATTGGCGGCGTGCTGCTTGCGTCCGCACTGTGCGCGGCTGGCGCCACGGCCAACGCCGCACAGATCAACGGTAGTACCGCGCTGACCTTCAACAGTGCATCCACCACGTCGTTCGGTTCCGAGTTCGGTGCTGGCACCACCGGGCAGAGCTTCCTGGAAAACTTCACCTTCAGCTACGCCAGTCCCTTCTCGTTCTCCTCGGCGGTCATCTCGATTGCCCTGGATGGCGTGTCGCGCCTGAACCTGTCCAGCCTCACGCTCACCGGCAACGGTGGCACGTGGACCGGTGTGAAGACCACCCTGGGAGATACACAGGTCTACACCCTGCGGACCAACAGCTTGCTCTCCGGCAACTACACGTTGTCGATCGGTGGCCTGGTCTCGGGCTCCACCGGTGGGAGCTTCGGCGGCAACATCAGTATCGCTGCCGTGCCGGAAGCCTCGACCATGGCCATGATGCTGGGTGGCCTGGGCGTGGTGGGCTTTGCGGCCTATCGTCGCCGTCGCAAGGACGGCCAGGACGGCCCGCAGCAACGTAGCGATCAACTGATGCCGGCTTGATTGGCGGATGGATGATCGGTCTGCAGGGAGGACGCATCTGTCCTGCGCTCTCCCTGCAGGGCAGACAAGAAAAAAAAGCGGCGTACCCCTGGTACGCCGCAACCTCGAAGACTACTTCGCTACAAACACTGCTGCTGCCTTGCTACCTCTTCCGATCAGAATCGCGTACGCATCCCCACGGCCAGTTCGGTCTGGTTCTTGAAACCGTTGGCCGAGGCCACCCGATAGCCATCGCTGAGCTTCATGTAGTCAGCGGCCACGTACAGCTCGGTGCGCTTGGAGAGGTGATAGAACACTGAACCATAGAGCGTGGACTTCTTGCCCGAGCCGGTGGCCGTGGAACCGCTGGCGTCGCTATAGGCGTTGAGGGTGCCAGTGCCATCGCTGCTGTAGGCGGCATTGTTGGCCTTCATGACCTGATAGCCGATCTCGTAATCCATCACACCCTGCGGCGCGAACCTGGCTGAAACCGTCCAGGCCTTGTCGGTACGCGTTCCCAGCGCGCCCTGCTCGGCGGTGTAGTGGAAGTAGCCGGCATTGAGCCGGGTGATGCCGAACATATAGCTGCCACCCAGGGACCAGGACTTGTGCTTCTCGGTGGAGGCATCGGCCTTGTTGCCGACGTCGGCCTCGTTATAGAAGCTGGACAGCACAAAGCTGGGCGCGTTGTAACCCAGGCCGAAGGACTTGGTGGTGCCGCTGTTGAAGGAACCGGCGACCTCGCCGAACTGATAGCCCACGCCGGCCACCACGCCATTGTCGAACACCTTCTTCCACACCACGCCATTGTCATAGCGGGTACCGGTGGCGCTGCCGGCGTAGAAGATCATCTGCTTGAAATTGTTGTTGTTGGTGAATCCGCCCTCTTCGTAGCCGATCGCGGAGGAGCCATAGGCATCACCGTAGACCTGGGCGAAGTCGCGCGCCAGCGTATTCTGCCGGCCGATGGTCACTTGGCCGAAGCTACGAGGATCCTGCAGGCCCACCCAGGAATCGCGATTGAACAGCACGCCCGGCGTATCCATGGCACCGGTGGCCACCAGGTACTCGGCCTCCAGCTTGAAGATCGCCCCCAGGCCGCCGCCCAGGTCTTCCTTGCCGCGGAAGCCCAGCCGGTTGCCGCTGAACCAGGCTGTGGAGATGCCGGTCAGGCGCGCGCCCGAGGCATTGGCATTGTTGGTGGTGCTGATCGTGGCATCGATCAGGCCGTAAATCGTCACGTTGGACTGGGCGTAGGCGCTGCCTGCGCCCAATGCGCCGAGTGCGCCGAGAGCCGCAATGGCGGCCATGCTCTTCTTCATAGGGTCTCCGTTATTTGATTAGGTGGTCTGGACACCTCCAGCAGTCCAGCGGAGCCACTATAAAATTTTGAATCTTACGACCGGCTTTCATTTTCCCCGGCGGTTGTGCGGTTTGGGCAACACTCCCTCTGCCTTTGCTGTCATGCCGCCAACGGCATCTCCACCCTGACCACCAGGCCAGAATGTCCCGCAGGCGCCGACAGCGAGATCGTTGCCCCCACTGCAGCAACGATCTCGGCCACGATCGCCAGGCCCAGGCCGGTACCGTCGGCCTGGCTGGAGCTGATCCGGTAGAAGCGATCGAAGACACGTCCCCTTTCCTGCTCGGGAATGCCCGGACCATTGTCGGCCACCTCCAGCACCAGACGCGCGCCCTGCCGCGCCAGCGACACCGTCACGATGCCACCGGCGGGCGTATAGCGCAGCGCATTGTCGAGCAGGTTGGAGACCAGGTCGCGCAACATGCCGTTGCGTACCGGCGCGGTGTCGAGCCGGGAATCGAAGCCCAGATCGATCTGCCGCCCCTGGGCAAAGCCGGCAAAGTCCTCGAAGACCTGCTGGATCACCACCAGCAGGTCGATCGCGTCAGCACGGCTGGCTGCGCCGGCATCGATACCGGCCTCCGCGCTGGAGAGCAGCAGCAGCTGGTTGACCAGGCGTATGCCGTGCTGCAGCGAGCCCGCCATGGCGTGCAGTGCGGCATCCTTGTCCGTCACGGCCGTGCTGCGCAAGCCGTAGTCGACCTGGGTGGTGAGCACCGTGAGCGGTGTGCGCAACTGATGCGAGGCATTGGCCACGAAGCGGCTGTGCGCGGCCACCTGGGCATCCAGTCGCGCCACGTAGTGGTTCATGGCATCGACCATCGGCACCAGTTCATCGGGCACATTGCCCCGCGCCAATGGCTCCAGCGAATCAGGCCGGCGATCCTGGATGCGCTCGCGCAGCGCCACCGTGGAAGACAGCGCGCTGCGCACCCCGACCAGCAATAGCACGGCCACGAACACCAGGATCAGCAGGTACTGCAACAGCGCATGCTCCCAGATCCGGTCCGAGAAAATCTTGTGGGCGCGCAGCGTCTGGGCCACCTCGACGATGACCAGATCATCGTCGGGCGCAGAGATGACCGATTTCCCGAAGGCAGAAATGCGCACCGGCTCGCCGCGGAACGTCGCACTGAAGAAGCTTGCCGCATCCGCCTCCGGGCTCTGCGCTGGCAAGGCAAGATCGGCCGAGCCAGCCAGCAGCTGTCCGCTTGACGAAGTCACCCGATAATAGACGCGGTCGCGCGCGCCGGACTCGAACAGTTCCAGCGCGGCCGGCGGCACGATCACCTGGAAGACGCCATCGTCGTAGCGGATCTGCTCGGCGATCACGCGTGCCGATCCCAGCAGGAGCCGGTCATGCGTATCGGTCGCCATCTCCACGGCATTGCGATAGGTCACCCACGAACTGACTGCCACGAAGATACCCAGCGGCAGCAGCAGCCACAGCAGCAACTGGCCACGCAGGCTAGTGAGGCGCATCGTCGTGCTTGAGGATGTAGCCCAATCCGCGCAGGGTCACGATGGACACGCCGCTGTCTTCCAGCTTGCGGCGCAGGCGATGGACATAGACCTCGATCGCATCCGAGGAGGCCGACTCGCTCATGGCAAAGAGCGCATCGGCGATCATCTTCTTGCTCACGGTCTTGCCCGACTTGAACAGCAGCGTCTCCAGGATGGCGTGCTCGCGCGGCGGCAGCGACAAGGGTGCGCCAGCGAGGCAGAACGCCCGTGTATTGCTGTCATAGGAAAGTGCCCCGCACTGCCAATGCGGACTGGGATGCTGCTCGGAACGGCGCACCAGGGCGCGCATGCGCGCCTCCAGCTCCTTGACCGCAAAGGGCTTGCCCAGGTAATCGTCGGCGCCCAGGTCCAGGCTCACCACCCGGCCCTCCACCGAGTTGTTGGCGGTCAACATCAGCACCGGCACCTTGCTGGCCCGCGCCCGCAGGCGCCTGACCACCTCGTTGCCGCTCAGGGCCGGCAGGGAGATATCGAGTACCACCAGGTCGTAATGCTGGGTCAGCAGCAGGTGATCGGCGTGGCCGCCATCGTAGACGCAATCCACCGAATAGTTGCTGCGCTCGAAGGTCAGCACCAGCCAGTCGGCCAGGGGCCGATGGTCTTCCGCCAAGAGAATCCGCATGTTGTCTCCGTTGTCCGGGAAGGGGCAAACGTCATTTCCCCGTGGAAATTTTTTATCAATTATTCTGGGGAGCGTAACGGATCAGACTTAGCGAAGACTTAGGAAAGACTTAGGCGGGAGCAAGGGAAGAATGGGCGACTGGATCGCAAGTGCTATAGTGGCGCCCTGAAATATTTGCCGCTGCAATCCGTCTGGTGCAGCCGGGATCCTGGCGTCGATGCGGGATTCCCTGCCCGGACCTTCCTGGAAAGCCCACCACACATGAAAATCGCCACCTGGAACGTCAACTCCCTGAAGGTCCGCCTGCCCCAAGTCCTGACCTGGCTGCAGGACAACCCGGTGGACGTGCTCTGCCTGCAGGAAACCAAGCTCACCGATGACAAGTTCCCCGCCGCCGAGATCGCCGCGGCCGGTTATCAGGTCGAGTTCTCGGGCCAGAAGACCTATAACGGCGTGGCCATCCTGTCGCGCCACCCCATGAGCGACGTGGTCAAGAACAACCCGCTCTTCCCCGACGAGCAGCAGCGCATCATCGCCGCCACCATCGAGGGGGTGCGCTATGTGTGCGCCTACATCCCCAACGGCCAGTCGCTGGAGTCCGAGAAGTATCCCTACAAGCTGAGCTGGCTGGCCGCGTTGCACGAGTGGCTGGCGCAGGAGAAGGCCAGGAACCCGCGTCTGGCCTTGCTGGGTGACTACAACATCGCCCCCGAAGACCGCGACGTCCACGATCCGGTGGCCTGGCAGGGCCAGGTGCTGGTCTCGGATCCGGAGCGCGAGGCCTTCCGCAAGCTGCAGGCACTGGGCCTGACCGATTCCTACCGCCTCTTCGAGCAGCCGGAAAAGATGTACAGCTGGTGGGATTATCGCCAGATGGGCTTCCGCCTCAATCGCGGCCTGCGCATCGACCACATCCTGCTCTCCGAGGAGCTGGTGCCGCGCTGCACCGCCTGCGTCATCGACAAGGTGCCGCGCAAGTGGGAGCAACCCTCCGATCACGCGCCCGTGATCGCGACCCTGTCGGACTGATCCCGCCGCGCTGCAGACGGCAGGCAGTCAGCCAATCTGGCACTCAGGCAGCGCCACCCTCGGGTGGCGCTTTGTCTTTCTTGTTGCGCATGTTCTTCTCGAACTGTACGTCGAGCTTGCTGACGCGCTTGGCTTTCTGCGGTCCCTGGGCATTGACGAAGGCGACGAATTCGTCAAGTTCCAGCGGTTCGTTGAGCTTTTCCATCGGCTGGCCGGCGACGCGGCGCGTCAGCACGAAGCGTTCGTCGGAGGTGCGCAGCATGGAGTATTCGCGCGTCTCGGTGCGCGTGTTCAGGCGCTCGATGGCGCTGGCGGCACGGGTCGATCTCATGATTGCACCTCCTGCAGCTTGAGCTGCCAATAGCCCACGTCGATCCACCGTCCCATCTTGTAGCCGACCTCGTTGAAGACGCCACACTTCTCGAAGCCCAGGCTCTCGTGCAGCGCCACGCTGGCGGCATTGGGCTGGGCGATGCCGCCGATGACCAGGTGCACGCCCAGGGGCTTCAACTGCTCGAACAGGCGCACATAGAGTTGCTTGCCGATGCCGCGTCCGCCGGCGTCATGGCGCAGGTAGACCGAGCTCTCCACCGATTGCCGGTAAGCCGCGCGCGGCTTCCATTGGGCGGCGTAGGCATAGCCCAGTACCTGGCCCTGCTCTTCGTAGACCAGCCAGGGGAAGTTGGCCTGTACCTCGGCAATGCGGGTGGCCATGACCACGTCCGTGACCGGCTCGGTCTCGAAGCTGATGGCAGTGGTTTCCACGTAGTGGTTGTAGATGCCGCAGATGGCGGCGGCGTCGGCGGCGGTTGCCGGGCGGATGGGGTGGTGCATGGCCGGGTTGTGAATAGCGCAATGAAGTCGCCAGTGTAACCAAATTGCGCTGGCTGCGGCGACCAACCCGACCGGCCGGCCGCCGCACCAGGTTCAATCGCGCAATACCGCGCGCACCTGCTCCAGTGCCGCCGGATCTTCGATGGTGGGCAGGTCGCCCGCATCGCGGCCTTCGCAGATGGACTGGATGGCCCGCCGCAACAGCTTGCCCGAGCGCGTCTTGGGCAAGGCGCTGAGGAAGAACACCCGCGCCGGTCGGCCCACCGCGCCGATCTGCTTGTCGACCACGCCCATGATCTCGGCCTCCAGGGCGCGACGCTGCTCGGCCGTGGCTACCGCATCGGCCTGTTTGGGAATGGCGAAGGCAAAGGCTACCTGGCCCTTGAGCTTGTCTTCCACGCCGACCACGGCCACCTCCGAGACATTGGGATGGCTGGAGATGCTCTCCTCGATCTCGCGCGTGCCCAGGCGGTGGCCGGCGACGTTGATGACGTCATCGGTGCGGCCAAGGATGAAGTAGTAGCCGTCGGCATCGCGGATGCCCCAGTCGAAGGTCGAATAGACTTCCCGCGGCAGGCTGCGCCAGTAGGTGTTGACGAAGCGCTGGTCGTCGCCGTAGACGGTCTGCATGCAGCCCGGTGGCAGCGGTCCTTCGATGGCCACCACGCCTTTCTCGTTGGCGCCACAGGGCTCGCCGGTGCTCTCATCGAGGATGGCCAGGCGATAGCCGGGCATGGGGACGCCGGGGCTGCCCAGGCGGGTGGGCTTGTCGTCGATGCCCTTGGCGATGGAGATGATGGGCCAGCCCGATTCGGTCTGCCAGTAGTTGTCGATCACCGGCACCTTCAGCGCGCCCGAGATCCAGCTGGAGGTGGTCTCGTCGAGCGGCTCGCCGGCCAGGTAGAGGGCTTTGAGCGACGAGGTGTCGTAGCGCTCCATGCATTCCGGCGGCTGCTTCTTGAGCACGCGGATGGCCGTGGGGGCGGAGAACATGCGGGTGACCTTGTACTTCTCGACGATGCTCCACCAGATGCCGGCGTCGGGCCGGATCGGCAGGCCTTCGTAGAGCACCGTGGCCATGCCCGCGATCAACGGGCCATAGACGATGTAGGAGTGGCCCACCACCCAGCCGATGTCGGAGGTGCAGAAGTAGGTCTCGCCGGGCTTGCCGCAGAAGATGTGCTGCATCGACGAGGCCAGTGCCACCGCGTAACCGCCGACGTCGCGCTGTACGCCCTTGGGCTTGCCAGTGGTGCCGGAGGTGTAGAGGACGTAGCTGCTCTCGTTGGACTCCAGCCAGGTCACCGGTACCTGCTGGCCCAGGAATTTCTCGCGCAGCGGCGCGTAGTCGACGTCGCGCGGGGTGCTGCGCGCCATCGGCGCCAGGCCCCGATCGACCAGCAGCACTTGCTGCGGCTTGTGCGTGGCCAGGTTGATGGCATCGTCCAGCAAGCCCTTGTAGGGGATCACCTTGCCACCGCGCGAACCGGCATCGGCCGAGACGATCAGGCGCGGCTGCGCATCGTCGATGCGCGAGGCCAGGCTGTTGGAGGCAAAGCCGCCAAACACCACCGAATGTACCGCGCCGATACGCGCGCAGGCCAGCATGGCGAAGACCGCCTCGGCGACCATGGGCATGTAGATCAGCACGCGGTCGCCGCGAGCGACGCCCAGCGATTGCATGGTGGCTGCCATGGCCATGACTTCCTGCTGCAACTGCGCGAAGCTGTAGACGCGTTCGGTATTGGTCTCGGTGGAAATGGCGATCAGTGCGGCCTGGTCGGCACGCTCGGCCAGGTGCCGATCGACCGCGTTGTAGCACAGGTTGGTCTGGCCGCCGATGAACCAGCGTGCGAACGGTGCGCGTGAATAATCCAGGGTCTGGGCGAATGGCGTTTCCCAGTGGATGCGCTGCGCTTCCTGGGCCCAGAAGGCCTCGGGATGGTCAATGGACTGACGATAGAATTGCTCGTATTGCATGACGTCTCCTCATGTCTCTCGAATTGAAATCTCGTCTTCGCCCGCCTGCTGCGTGGCTTGCGGCGCGACTGTCGCTGGGCTCTTATGCATGGCGCTGATGCATGGCGCTTGTGCGCGGCCCTGATGCGACGATGAAACCAGTCTTGCACCTGAAACTTACGGTCTGCTGAATCCGTGGCGCTGCGCGTGCCACGCTTGATGCACGTCAATGCAGCACGCGTGGCGCGCGCAAGAGATGGAGAGAAAGAGAGACGGACAGCGAACGCCATCCGGAGAGGAAACGACATCGCGTCGAAGGCCATCGGGCCGACGACGCGCACCCCATCAGCGGGACCGGCAATCGTTGGCGAGCTGCTGTCCGATCTTGGAATTGAGCAGCATGGACTTCGACGGGATCTGGATCCACACCAGCCCCTCGCCCTTGTTCTCCAGGCGCACCGCGCCGGTCGATGTGCTGACCGGACTCATCATGTAACTGTTGCCCTTCCACACCAGCGTGACGCCATCGGTGACGCGACCATCCATGCGCACCTGCACCTTGTTGCCCATCTCGCAACTGAAGTCCCCCGTCTTCAACTGGGTGGCCCAGGTCGGCTGGCTGGCCGCCTCGGACTTCAGGATCTGCGGCAATACCGGCTTGGTATCGGTGACCGGCACCGGGTCATTGGAGGCGCAGGAAGCCAGCAGCAAGGCGGCAGCGCCGGCCAGGCAGGTCGTGAGAAAAAGGGAATGGCGGGAGGTGACGGGAGCAGTCATCGGGTGATCCATGGAGAGTCCAGACGGTGGGGAAAAAGGTCCGACCGCATCTTAACAAGTAATTGCAATCGGCTCGACCCCATGTACCGCTTGTTACAAATCCGTGGATCGCGGTCACCCAGGCGGGCCGCCGCGTCTCCCCTGCTACTGCCGTCCCCTCACCTGCTGCTTACTTGCGCTCGGCGATCGGCACGAACTGCAGATCTTCCGGGCCCACGTAGTTGGCGGAGGGGCGGATGATCTTGTTGTCGATGCGCTGCTCGATGATGTGCGCGGCCCAGCCCGAGGTACGGGCGATGACGAACAGCGGCGTGAACATCGCGGTGGGCACGCCCATCATGTGGTAGGACACGGCCGAGAACCAGTCCAGGTTGGGGAACATCTTCTTGATCTCCCACATCACCGATTCCAGGCGTTCGGCGATGTCGAACATCTTGGTCGAACCGGCTTCGGTGGAGAGCTTGCGCGCCACTTCCTTGATGACCTTGTTGCGCGGGTCGGAGATGGTGTAGACCGGGTGGCCGAAGCCGATCACCACTTCCTTGTTCTCGACGCGACGGCGGATGTCGGCTTCGGCTTCGTCGGGATTGTCGTAGCGCTTCTGGATCTCGAAGGCCACCTCATTGGCGCCGCCGTGCTTGGGGCCACGCAGCGCGCCGATGGCGCCGGTGATGGCCGAGTGCATGTCCGAGCCGGTGCCGGCGATGACGCGGCCGGTGAAGGTGGAAGCATTGAATTCGTGTTCCGCGTACAGGATCAGCGAGGTGTGCATGGCCTTTTCCCAGGACTCGGAGGGCTTCTGGCCATGCAGCAGGTGCAGGAAGTGGGCGCCGATGGAATCGTCATCGGTTTCCACTTCGATGCGCTTGCCATTGCTGCTGTAGTGGTACCAGTACAGCAGCATGGAACCCAGCGACGCCATCAGGCGGTCGGCGATATCGCGCGCGCCCGGGGTGTTGTGGTCATCCTTCTCGGGCAGCACACAGCCCAGCGCCGAGACGCCGGTGCGCATCACATCCATCGGGTGCGAGGCCGCCGGCAGGCATTCCAGCGCCGCCTTGACGTTGGCCGGCAGGCCGCGCAGAGCCTTGAGCTTGGCCTTGTAGGCAGTCAGTTCGGCGGCGGTGGGCAGCTTGCCATGCACCAGCAGGTGGGCGATTTCCTCGAACTCGCAGCTGTCGGCCACATCCAGGATGTCGTAGCCGCGATAGTGCAGGTCATTGCCGGTCTTGCCGACGGTGCACAGGGCGGTATTGCCGGCGGTGACGCCGGACAGGGCAACGGACTTCTTGGGCTTGAAACCTGCGGCTTGTTGTTCGCTCATCGTGTTCTCCTCGTAGCGTATTCGGTGAAAACTAATTATCGGAAGGGATTATTTGTTTTTCTGTTGCGCAAACAGGGCGTCAAGGCGCTGTTCGTAGCTGTGGTAATCGATGCGGTCGTACAGCTCCATGCGGGTCTGCATGGTGTCGACCACGTTCTTTTGCGTGCCGTCGCGGCGGATCGCCTGGTAGACGTTCTCGGCGGCCTTGTTCATGGCGCGGAAGGCCGACAGCGGATAGAGCACCAGGCCGACGTCGGCGTCCTTCAGCTCGTCCACGGTGAACAGCGGGGTCGAACCGAATTCGGTGATGTTGGCCAGGATCGGCACCTTCACCGCATTGGCGAATTGCTTGTACATGGCCAGGTCGGTGATGGCCTCGGGGAAGATCATGTCGGCGCCGGCTTCGACACAGGCGACCGCGCGTTCCACGGCGGCCTCCAGGCCTTCCACGGCCAGTGCGTCGGTGCGCGCCATGATGACGAAGTTCTCATCGGTACGGGCATCCACGGCGGCCTTGATGCGGTCCACCATTTCCTGCTTGCTGACGATTTCCTTGCCGGGGCGATGGCCACAGCGCTTGGCACCGACCTGGTCTTCGATATGGACGGCGGCGGCGCCGAACTTGATCATCGACTTGACGGTGCGCGCCACGTTGAAGGCAGATGCGCCAAAGCCGGTATCGACGTCCACCAGCAGCGGCAGGTCGCACACGTCGGTGATGCGGCGCACGTCGGTGAGCACGTCATCCAGGTTGGAGATGCCCAGGTCGGGCAGGCCCAGCGAACCGGCCGCGACACCGCCACCGGAGAGGTAGATCGCACGGAAGCCGGCACGCTTGGCCAGCAGGGCGTGGTTGGCGTTGATCGCGCCGATGACCTGCAAAGGGGATTCTTCCTGGACGGCCTTGCGGAATGCTGCGCCTGCGGAGTGGAGAGCCATGATGGACACCTTCTGAGTGGGTTGCTGGATGTGCGCGGAGCGTCCCGCGCCGGCTGATGGCAAGGCTTATTGCAACGGCCGTGCCATCGCAGTGCAGCATGCGCCCGCGCCGACCCGGCCGGTGGCCGGCCGCGCTGGTATATCACAGTGAAATCAAGGACTTGGCAGGCGGCGCCGGAAGCGCCCCGGATCATCCCTCGCCGCCCGGGCAGCTCTACGGATTGCGCCGACCACGTTCCACAAGTGTTACATTAACGTTTCAACGAAACATCATGAACGCTTTTTGAAACAACAGGAACCGCCATGAAACGCCCCGCCCCCGCCGACCGTCATGCCGACAAACCGGTCATCTGGACGGTCTCGATGTCCCGCCTGTCGGAACTGTTCCGCGACATCACGCTGGAATTCGACGAGCTGGCTGACATCGAGCCCATCCAGCTGGGCTTCGACGAGGCCGTGCGCAGCATCCGCGAGCGCCTGGCCAGCGAGCGCTGCGATGTGGTGATCTCGGCCGGTTCCAACGGTGCCTATCTCAAGAGCCGCCTGCCGGTACCGGTGGTGGTGGCGCGCGCCAGCGGCTTCGACGTGATGCAGGCGCTGGCGCGGGCGCGCCAGATCACCACCCGCATCGGCCTGGTCACCTACCAGGACGCCATGCCGGCGCTGGCCGAGTTCCAGCAGATGTTCGGCCTGGAGATCGCCCAGCGCACCTATGCCACCGAAGAAGATGCGCGCGCCGTGGTCGACGAGCTCAAGGCCGGCGGCATCGAGGCGGTGGTGGGCGCCGGCCTGATCACCGACCTGGCCGAGGAAGCCGGCATGCGCGGCATCTTCCTCTACTCCGCTGCGACGGTGCGCCAGTCCTTCGAGGATGCGCTGGAACTGGCCCGCCTGACGCAACTGGAAAGCACGCGCAGCCCCAGCCTGCCGGTGGCCGACAGCCTGCGCGCACGCCATCACATCAAGGACCTGCGCGGCGATTCGGAGGCCATGGAAGAGGTCCGCCAGGCGATCACCCTCTTTGCCCGGTCCCCCTCGACCGTGCTGATCCAGGGCGAGACCGGCACCGGCAAGGAACTGGCGGCGCAGGCCATCCACCGCGCCCATCCACTGATGCAGGGCAAGACGCATGCGGCCCATCCCTTCGTGGCGATCAACTGCGGCGCGCTGGCCGAGTCCTTGCTGGAGTCCGAACTGTTCGGCTATGAAGAAGGTGCCTTCACCGGCTCGCGACGCGGCGGACGGGCCGGCGTCTTCGAGGCGGCCCATCGCGGCAGCCTGCTGCTCGACGAGATCGGCGAGATGCCCCTGCAGTTGCAGACCCGGCTGCTGCGCGTGCTGGAAGAACGGGTGGTGGTGCGAGTGGGGGGCACGCGACCCATTCCGGTCCAGGTGCGCATCATCAGCGCCACCCACTGCGACCTGGAGGAGCGGGTGCGCGATGGTCGCTTCCGCGCCGACCTGTACTACCGGCTCAGCGTGCTGCGCCTGCCGCTGCCGCCGCTGCGCGCGCGCAGCGAGGATATCCCGGCGCTGGCCGAATGGCATCTCAAGCATGCGCTGGCGGCGCTGGATACGCGCCCGCACGCCAACCTGGCCGCCGAGATCCTGCGCTGCGCGCCGCTCTTGTGCGCCTATGGCTGGCCGGGCAATGTGCGCGAGCTGCGCAACCTGATGGAGCGGCTGGCCCTGTTCCTGGCAGCCGAACCACTGCAGGCGCTGACACCGGCGCTGATCCTGCGGGTGGCACCGGAACTGGCTGCGCAAACCGCCCTGCCGCTGCAGGTGCCGCAAGCGGAAGCGCCCCCGCCCGACGACGAGGATATCCAGGCCGTCCTGCAACGCTATCGCGGCAACCGGGCGGCAGCGGCGCGACACCTGGGCATGAGTCGCACTACCCTGTGGCGCAAGCTCAGGGAAGCGCAGGATGGGATATCCCGATAGAGTGGATTGCGTAAATGATTTACAGGATTTCGGGTTTCGGCAAACACCTTCCTGCCTGTTGATAATCCCTTGCGGCGCGCCTTGACAGCGCCACATCGCCCCGCCTATGCTCGCCCGCTGTAGCGGCATTGTTGCATGTCCGTCATCGGCAGGCTGCTGCAACGGAGCGAACAACCATCATCCAGCCAGGCAACTGTCGGCTCCACCCGGGTCGCACGGGCTAGCCCGCTCCTCCATCCACACTGCTATCCATCAGGGAGTCTTCATGACCAGTCAGACCGCGGCGCACGACGCCGCTCACTCGCATCCACAGGCCAGGCGCGCCATCATTTCCTCGTCGATCGGCAATGCCCTCGAATGGTTCGACATCCTGATCTACGGCGCCTTCGCGGTCGTGATCGCCAAGCAGTTCTTCCCCACCGGGGATGACAGCGTCTCGCTGCTGCTGACCTTCGCTACCTTCGGCGTGTCCTTCTTCATGCGTCCGCTGGGTGCGGTGGTGCTGGGTGCCTATGCCGACCGCTCCGGCCGCAAGTCGGCCCTGATGCTGTCGATCACCCTGATGACCATCGGTACGGCCATGATCGCCTTCATGCCCAGCTACGCCAGCATCGGCCTGCTGGCACCGGCCGGCATCGCGCTGGGCAAGATGATCCAGGGCTTCTCGGCGGGTGGCGAATTCGGTAGCTCCACCGCCTTCCTGGTGGAACACGCACCGCATCGTCGCGGCTTCTTCTCCAGCTGGCAGGTCGCAAGCCAAGGTATCAGCCTGCTGCTGGCTGCCGTCTTCGGCGCCGTGCTCAACAACATGCTCACGCCGGACCAACTGGCTTCCTGGGGCTGGCGCGTGCCCTTCATCTTTGGCCTGCTGATCGCCCCGGCCGGTATCTATATCCGTCGCCACCTGGATGAAGCCCCGGAGTTCAAGGAATCCCGCGAGAAGACCGACGCTCCGCTGCGCGACACCTTCTCCAGCCAGAAGCTGCGCCTGCTGATCGGTTCGGGCAGCGTCATCATGGCCACCGTCTCGGTGTACCTGTCGCTGTACATCCCGACCTACGCGGTCAAGCAACTGGGCCTGCCGGCCTGGTCGTCGTTTGCCGCCATGTCGGTGGCCGGCCTGATCATGTTCATCGGCTCGCCGCTGGTGGGCGCGCTCTCCGACAAGATCGGCCGCACCCCCTTCATGATCGTCAGCAGCGCCCTCTACATCGTGCTGACCTATCCGATGTTCGTGTTCCTGACCAACTCGCCGGGCTTCCTGCAACTGCTGTTGCTGCAGACCGTCATCGGCGTGCTCATGACCATGTACTTCGCCGCCATGCCGGCCCTGCTGGCCGACATCTTCCCGGTGGCCACGCGCGGCACCGGCATGTCGCTGGCCTATAACATCGCCGTGACCATCTTCGGTGGCTTCGCCGGCCTGATCATCACCTGGCTGATCGACTTCACCGGCAACAAGCTGTCGGTGAGCTACTTCGTCATCTTCGGCGCGGTGCTGAGCCTGATCGCGTCGATCGCGGCACGCGTGGTGCTGAAGCTGCGCTGATCACGGGGCAGTCCGGATAAACGATATAAATCATTTATCCGGAAGCACCTGCATCACACCCGGCATCTCACCCTGCGTCACGCAATAAAAATGGCCTGGATCTCGCGATCCAGGCCATTTCCTTTTTTATGCGCCGCCGCCTCTTCCCCTTGCTGGTCCTGCCCACGCGGCGGCACGCGGGCAGGCCTCCCCTGCTTGACTCTTGCTAGCGGCACACCCGCTCAGTCATCCTCGGCACCGCCGATCCCCAGCTCCTGGATCTTGCGGGTGATGGTGTTGCGGCCAATGCCCAGGCGCACCGCGGCGTCGTTCTTGCGACCGTGGGTATGCTTCAGGGCGATCTTGATGAGCGCGGCTTCGAACTGGCGGCCGAGGATATCCATCACCTCGGGCTGTTCCGAGGCCAGCATCTGCGCGGCTTCGGTTTCCAGCAGCGAGATCCAGCTGACATTGCCGGCCTCCGGCAAGGCTGCCCCCGCCGTCGCTTCGCCGTAGCTGACCGGCATTACCGGTGCGGCCATCCCCGCCGATGCCGGACCGGCCACGACCTGCGCCGGTTGCGGCGCATAGGCGCGCTCTTCCACCAGATCCTGCGGCAGGTCCTTGATCTCGACGGTCTGGCCGGGGGCCATCACGGTGATCCAGTTGCACAGGTTTTCCAGCTGGCGCACGTTGCCGGGGAACTCCAGCTGCGACAGGAACTGCATCGCCTGCGGCGACAGGCGCTTGGCTTCCACGCCCAGCTGGCGCGCACTCTGCGCCAGGAAATAACGGGCCAGGATGGGAATGTCCTCGCTGCGTTCGCGCAGGCTGGGCAGGCGCAGGCGGATCACGTTCAGGCGATGGTACAAGTCCTCGCGGAACAGGCCTTCGCGCACGCGCTGTTCCAGGTTCTGGTGGGTGGCGGCGATCACGCGCACATTGGCCTTCAAGGATTGATGGCCGCCGACGCGGTAGAAGTGGCCGTCGGAGAGTACGCGCAAGAGGCGCGTCTGCAGATCCAGCGGCATGTCACCGATTTCATCGAGGAACAATGTGCCGCCCTCAGCCTGCTCGAAGCGGCCACGGCGCATGGCTTGCGCGCCGGTGAAGGCACCGCGTTCATGACCGAACAGCTCGGACTCCAGCAGGTCCTTGGGAATGGCGGCGGTGTTCAGCGCCACGAAGGGCTGGCTGGCGCGCGGGCTGTGCTTGTGCAGGGCGCGTGCCACCAGTTCCTTGCCGGAGCCGGATTCGCCGGTGATCAGCACCGTCACGTTCGATTGCGACAGGCGGCCGATGGCGCGGAACACATCCTGCATGGCCGGTGCCTGGCCGAGGATCTCGGGGGTCTGCGCGGCGCCCTGTTCGATGTCGGTTTCGCGCAGGCTCTCGTCGAGGGCGCGGCGGATCAGCTCGACCGCCTTGTCCACGTCGAAGGGCTTGGCCAGATATTCGAAGGCGCCGCCCTGGAAGGCCGAGACCGCCGAGTCGAGATCGGAGAAGGCGGTGATGATGATCACCGGAATCCCGGGATGCTTGGCCTTGACGGTCTGCAGCAGCTCCAGGCCGGAGGCGCCGGGCATGCGGATGTCGGAAACCAGCACTTGCGGCGTCCCGTTCTGCAGGGCCGCCATGGCATCGCGTGCGCTGGAAAAACTCTGCGTGGCGAGATTTTCTCGGGCCAGGGCCTTTTCGAGCACCCAGCGTATCGATTCGTCGTCGTCAACAATCCAGATTGGCTTCATAAATAACTTCTTCCTGCGTTGGTCTTGCTGTTAAAGCTCCCGCGAGCCAAGGCACTTCTGGCGCCCTGTCCGCAGCCCCCATGGTGACGGGATGCCTTCCGTCATTCCGGCTTTGGCGCGCCGCCTGCGGCCATGAGCTCACGGCAGCGGTATAAGTATTCTGAAATCGGTACAACCCGGCCGGCTGTCGCATTCGATCACGCCCATGTGCTGATGCACGAAAGTCTGCGCCAGGGTCAGCCCCAGTCCGCTACCACCTTCCCGTCCCGACACCAGGGGATAGAAGATTCTTTCCTGGATGTCAGGGGGAATACCCGGACCGTTATCGATGATATGCAAGTCTAGTGCCAGGCGGTATCGAACCTTGGAAAGCGTGACCTGGCGAGAGACGCGCGTGCGCAGAATCAGCTCGCCATCACCGGCACGGATACGCTCGGCCAGGGCCTGGGCGGCGTTGTGGACGATGTTGAGCACGGCCTGGATCAGTTGCTCCTTGTCGCCACGGAATTCGGGGATGGAGAGGTCATAGTCGCGCTGGATGCTCAGCCCCTGCGGGAACTCGGCCATCACCAGGCTACGCACGCGCTCGCAGACTTCATGGATGTTGACGTCGCCGACGATGTGCGGATGACGGTGCGGCGCCAGCAGGCGATCGACCAGGGTCTGCAGGCGGTCGGCTTCCTTGATGATGACCTGGGTGTATTCGCGCAATTCCTTCAGGTGCCGCTCGGGCAGCTCCAGCTCCAGCAGCTGTGCCGCGCCACGGATACCGCCCAGCGGATTCTTGATCTCGTGGGCCAGGTTGCGGATCAGTTCCTTGTTGGCCTGGCTCTGGTCGAACATGCGTTCTTCGCGGTCCAGCTTGAGCTGCTGCACGTTCTCGCGCAGCTCCAGCAGCACCGGCATGTCGGGGTTGTCCAGCGGGGTGACGATGGTATGGACCTGCAGCGGCTCGCGGTTGGCACGCTCCAGCACCAGGTCCAGGCGCTTGTCGGCGAACTGGTGTTCGATGGCCTGGTAGAACAGCGCCGAGAGTTCCTTGCCATTGAGGAAGAGCTCGGAGAGCTTCTGCTGCGAGAGCACCTTGAAGGAGCTCTCCAGCAGGTTCTCGGCGGCTGCATTGGCATAGACGATGCCGCCCCGGGCATCGAGGATGATCACGGCCGACGCCAGCAGGTCCAGACCGTCGAGCGAGGGAAATTGTGTCTTCATGGCGGAGGTGGATAAGCCTGGGTTCATGTCATGTCGCGTTGTCGTCATGCCGGATGACTAGCAAGTTTCGGGCGCGCTCCGGGATCCGGCACAGGAGGCGCCGGCGCATAAAAAAAGGGGAAGCAAGCTTCCCCTTTTTCATCAAACCCGGATTCGATTACAGCGAGTAGTACATATCGAATTCGATCGGATGGGTGGTCATGCGATAACGCGTGACTTCCTGCATCTTCAGTTCGAGGTAAGCATCGATCATGCTGTCGCTGAACACGCCGCCACGGGTCAGGAACTCGCGATCCTTGTTCAGGTGATCCAGCGCTTCTTCCAGCGAGGAGCACACGGTCGGGATCAGCTTGTCTTCTTCCGGCGGCAGGTGGTACAGGTCCTTGGTCGCAGCTTCGCCCGGGTGGATCTTGTTCTGCACGCCATCCAGACCGGCCATCAGCAGCGCCGAGAAGCACAGGTACGGGTTGGCCAGGGGATCCGGGAAGCGGGTTTCGATACGACGACCCTTCGGGTTGGCAACGTGCGGGATACGGATCGAGGCCGAACGGTTACGGGCCGAGTAGGCCAGCTTGACCGGAGCTTCGAAGCCGGGGACCAGACGCTTGTACGAGTTGGTACCAGGGTTGGTGATCGCGTTCAGTGCCTTGGCGTGCTTGATGATACCGCCGATGTAGTACAGCGCGAACTCGGACAGGCCAGCATAGCCGTCGCCTGCGAACAGGTTCTTGCCATCCTTCCAGACGGATTGGTGCACGTGCATGCCGGAGCCGTTGTCGCCAACCAGGGGCTTGTGCATGACGGTCGCGGTCTTGCCGTAGG